>NZ_JBEXKB010000048.1:0-11713 GCF_040609455.1 Kitasatospora sp. NPDC004669 | reverse complement strand
CGATCAGCGGGTCGAACAGCCGGTGGACGAACTCGGTGGCCGCCTCCAGACCGCGGTCCAGGTAGACGGCTCCGATCACGGCCTCGACGGTGTCGGTGAGGATCGACGACTTGTCGCGGCCGCCGGTGCCCTCCTCGCCCTTGCCGAGCCGGATGAACGCGCCGAGGTCCAGACCCCGGCCGACGTCCGCGAGCGCGCGGGAGTTGACCACCGCGGCGCGCAGCTTGGCGAGCGTGCCCTCCGGGACGTCCGGGTGGACGCGGTAGAGGGTGTCGGTCACCACCAGGCCCAGCACCGAGTCGCCGAGGAACTCCAGGCGCTCGTTGGTGGGCAGACCCCCGTTCTCGTACGCGTACGAGCGGTGGGTCAGGGCACGTACCAGAAGGGCGCGCTCAAGCGTGTACCCGAGGCGCCCTTCCAGGACGTCGTATTCGGTCGAAGCCGGCCCGCCGGCCTTGCCGCTGCCCGAAGAACCCTTCGAGGCAGAGGACGCCTTGCGGGTGGAGTTACCGTCCGACATCGATCCGTACACCCCGCCGATCAGACCGAGAGGACCTGGCGACGGTTGTACGTGCCGCAGCTCGGGCACGCGATGTGGCCCAGCTTCGGCTCGTGGCAGCGGTCGCACGCCACGAGGGCCGGAACGACGGCCTTCCAGTTGGACCGACGGTGGCGCGTGTTGCTGCGCGACATCTTCCGCTTCGGAACAGCCACGGCTACTTCTCCTGGTTCTCGGCGAGACCCTCACGGGTGTCGCTGTTCTTGATTCCGTCACCCTCGTCGCCGGGGGCGGCGGAGAGTCCCTGCAGAGCCGCCCACCGGGGGTCGGCGGCGTCGTGGTGGTGCGTCGGGTCGTCGCTCAGGCGCGCTCCGCACTCGGAGCACAGGCCCAGGCAGTCTTCCTGGCACACCGGCTGCAGCGGCAGTGCGAGCACCACCGCGTCACGCAGCACCGGCTGGAGATCGAAGAAGTCGCCCTCCAGGCGGTAAGTCTCTTCTTCCGAGTCCTCGTCGAGGTCCTCGGTCCCGGTGGTCCGGGCGCGGTGGCGCTCATCGGACTCCGGGTAGTAGTACAGCTCCTGGAAGTCCACGTCGATGTCGAAGTCGACGGGCTCCAGGCACCGGACGCACTCGCCCTCGACGTGGGTTTCGGCGGTGCCGGTGACCAGCACGCCCTCGACCACGGACTCCAGGCGGAGCTCCAGCTCGATCGGGCTCTTCTCCGGGACGCCGATCACGTCGATGATCCCGAAGCCCTCGGGGGCCTCCAGGGTCCGGCTCACCTTGCGCATGCTGCCCGGACGACGGCCCAGCTCGTGCGTGTCGAACACGAGGGGGTCGCGGTGGTCGAGGCGGTTCAAGGTGTCCTGACTTCCATAGGAATCAACGCTGTGTCCCCATACAAGTCGACGTTGCGAGGGCAAGCCGACGGCCGGACATGGGGATGCCGGAGTGGTCAGACTACCGGAGTCTCCCGCCAGGCCCAACTTCGGTCCCGTCAGGAGACTTCCGACAGCCCCACCGGGGCCGGCTCAGCGGCCGCCGAGCTCCCGCAGTCGGGTCATGTCGATCATGCTGGTGTCGAAGAAGCTGGTCTCGTCCAGGCTCTGCTGCTGGTGCGGCACGGCCGGGGGCAGGGCGGGCTGCTGCGGGTAGTTGTAGCCGTCGTACGGCTGGGCCGCGTAGCCGTCCTGCTGCTGCGGATAGCCGTAGCCGGCGCCCTGCTGCTGGTCCGGGTAGCCCTGCTGCTGCGGGTAGCCGCCCTGCTGCTGGTGGCCCCACTGGGCGTTGTACGGGTCGCCCTGGTGGCCGGCCGGGTCGAAGCCGCCGTACACCTCGGCGTACTGCCCGCTCTGCTGCTGGGCGGCGGCCGCGTACTGGTCGGTGCCGGGGGCCTGCCAGTCGGCCGCGGCCGGGGTCTGCTCGGGCCAGGTCTGCTGCTGCGGGACCTCCTCGCGGTACCAGGCGAGGTCCTCGCCGTCGCCGTCGGCGGCGAAGCCCGCCGCGACCGCCTCGGCCCGCTCCTTGGCCTGCTGCGCCTCGTCGGCGGCGGCCAGGTAGGCGCCCAGCTCGTCGATCGGCCGCTTGCCGAGCAGCTTGTCGCGGCCCTTGCCGACCGCCTCCAGGGTGGCGCCGAGCACGTTCTCCAGCGTGGCGAGCTTCACATCGACGTACTCGTCGACCTCGGGGCTCGGGCTGAGCCGCTGCGGCTGGAACTCTTCGCCGTCGGTCTCGCCGTCGGTCTCGGTCTCGAAGACGCCGGAGTCGCCGCGCAGCTTGGTCCGGCCGCGGCCGACCGCGCCGAGCGTCTTGGTCAGCACGACCTCGAAGTTGGCCAGCTTGCTGTCCACGTAGTCGTCGGCCTCGGCCCGCTTGGTCTCGACCTCGGCCCGGGCCTCGGCGAGGATCCGGTCCGCCTCGGCCTGGGCCCGGCGGACCACCTCGGTGTCCGAGATGAGCGAGCCGCGCTCGGCGTGCGCGCCCTGGATGATCCGGTCGGCCTCGTCCTGGGCCTCGGCCACCATCTGCTCGTGGTCGGCCATCACCGACTGCGCCTGGGCGAGTTCGGCGGGCAGGGCCGCCTTGAGGTCGTTGAGCAGGCCGATCAGCTCGGACCGGTTCACCACGCAGGAGGCCGACATCGGCATCGAGCGGGCGTTCTCGACCGCCGCCACGATCTCGTCGACCTTGTTCTGCACGTCCACGGGGCTTCGTCTTTCCGTGTGCCGCCGACGGTCCGGCGGAGGCAGGCCCGGCGCGGTGCACCTCACCGCAGGGCAGGAATACAGACTGTACGGCCCTCGCGCGGCGAGCTCACAACGCCCGAGCCGAGCCGGTCCCCGGGGAAACGGACATGACGTGACGAACCAGCAGAAACCGGCAGACAGTCGAACGCTGCTCGACTACTGCTCGGCCTTACGCTCCGCGATCCGCTCGACCAGCCGACGGTGCACCGCCTCCGGCAGCAGGTGCGAGATGTCGCCGCCGTACGAGGCGACCTCCTTGACCAGCGTCGAGGAGAGGAAGCTGTACGCCGGCGAGGTCGGCACGAACAGCGTCTCCACGCCGGTCAGGCCGTGGTTCATCTGGGCCATCTGCAGCTCGTAGTCGAAGTCGCTGACCGCGCGCATGCCCTTGATGATCGCGGGGATGCCGCGCTCCCGGCAGAAGTCCACCAGCAGGCCGTGGTGCGACTCGACCACCACGTTGTCGAACTCGGCGGTGACCTCCTCGATCAGGCCGATCCGCTCCTCGATGGTGAACATGCCCTGTTTGTTCCGGTTGATCAGGACCGCGACATGCACCACGTCGTACAGCTTCGAGGCGCGCCCGATGATGTCGAGGTGGCCGTTGGTGATCGGGTCGAACGAACCGGGACAGACGGCTCGACGCATGGCATGTGCTCCCTCGTGGGGTGACGGCTGCTGCGGGCCGCGGCCCGCTACTCGTGATCGCTGGCCTCGGCGGCGGCGCGACCGTACCAGAGCGTGCCCTCGCCGTAACGGCGGGAGCGCAGCACCTCGAAGCCCTCGGGCCAGCCGAACTCGCCGCCACGGGTGCTGCGTTCCACGGTGACGAGTGCGTCCTCCGCGAGCCAGCCCCCAGCCGACAGTGTGATCAGCATCTCCCGCACCTCCTCGTCCGTCACGACGTACGGCGGGTCGAGAAACACCAGGTCATAGGGGGTCTGCGGGGGCGGGCCGACGATCACCTTCTCCGCCTTGGCTGCCCGGACCTCGGCGCCCGGCAGACCGACCGTGCGGACGTTCTGCCGGATCACCCGGGCCGCCTGACCGTCCGCCTCGACCAGCAGGACGTGCTCGGCGCCCCGCGACAGCGCCTCCAGGCCGACCGCGCCCGACCCGCCGAACAGGTCCAGCATCCGGGTTCCGTGCAGGGTGCCGCGCAGCGCCTCCAGGGTGGAGAACATCGCCTCCCGGGCCTTGTCGGAGGTCGGTCGGGTGCCCCGGCCGGGCGGTACGGCCAGCCGGCGGCCGCCGGCCGACCCGGCGATCACGCGGGTCATGGTGGTGAAGGGTCCTTTCGTCGCTGCCCGACCACGCTATCCCGCCCCGAGCCGGAGGGGCGCGCCGGTGCCGAAAGGGAGAAGCGAGGAGGCCCGAGGAACGAGGGCATCGGAGCGCCGACCGTCGGCACCGGGTCGAAGCGCCCCGGAGGCGAGCGGGCGAGTCACAGCCCCGAGCCGGAGGGGCGCGCCGGTGCCGAAAGGGAGAAGCGACCAGCGAGGCACGAGCGCCACAGCGCTGACCGTCGGCACCGGGCCAAAAGAGCAGCGGGCCCCGCCGACGTGTCGGCGGGGCCCCGGGGTCGGCGCGTCAGCTGGCTTCCGAGCCCGCCGACTGGGCCGGGACCGCCGCGCCGAGCAGGGCCGGCGAGGCGTAGCGGGACCAGGAAAGGCAGCCGTCGGGCGGGCAGAACTCGGGGCGGCGCGGGTCGTGCCCGAGCTCGCGCAGCTTGGTCCGGACGGAGTCGGGAGTACGGCCGAAGCGGGCGGCGATCCGGGCGACGGTCTCGCCGTCGTGGAAGCGCCGGACCAGCTCCTCCTCGTGCTGTGGCACCCAGGGGGCGCCGTGGCCGGGGTACAGCTCGCGCAGCACGTCGCGGTCGGGGATGGGCTCGGAGACGTCGGCGACGATCGCCAGCGCCCGCAGCGCGCGGTTGAGCGCGATCCGCAGCGAGGCGACGTCCTCGACCGGCAGGCGGAGCTTGCCCGAGGCGAGCGGCGCGGCGGCCGCCCCCTCGCGCCAGCCGGTCAGGGTGAGGGTGACCTCGCGGTCGTCGTCGCTGGCGAGTTCGATCCGGAAGACCTTGTCGCCCAGCGGGAGCTCGTTGAGATGACGGAATGCCATGGCAGGACCCCCAAATGTCGTGCCAGGTACGCACCTTGAGGGTGCGCCCCGAACACCTTCATTCTCTCCCGGGGGTCTGACAATCCGGCCTGCCCGAGGGCCCGCTCAGCCCTTCTCCATGTAGGCCGCGCGGTCCTCGTCGAGCAGGCTCTCCAGCACGGTGCGCAGCTCCGGGTGGGCGGTGAGGTCCGGGTCCTCGGCGACCAGCCGGGTGGCCTCGGTCCGGGCGGTGAGGATGACGTCCTCGTCCTCCAGCACCGAGAGCACCTTGAGCGAGGACTTCACCCCGGACTGCGCCTGGCCCAGCACATCGCCCTCGCGGCGCTGTTCGAGGTCGATCCGGGACAGCTCGAAGCCGTCCAGGGTGCCGGCCACCGCGTCCAGCCGGGCCCGGGCGGCGCTGCCCCCGGGCATGTCACTGACCAGCAGGCACAAGCCCGCCGCGCTGCCGCGGCCGACCCGACCGCGCAGCTGGTGGAGCTGGGAGACGCCGAAGCGGTCGGCGTCCATGATGACCATCGCGGTGGAGTTGGGGACGTTGACGCCGACCTCGATGACCGTGGTGGCGACCAGCACGTCCACCTCCCCGGCGGAGAACCGGCGCATCACCTCGTCCTTGGCCTCCGGGGCGAGCCGGCCGTGCAGGATCTCCACCCGCAGGCCGCTCAGCGGGCCCTCGGCGAGCTTCTCCGCCGTCTCCACCACCGAGAGCGGGGGCCGCCGTTCGTCGCTCTCGGCGCCGATGTCGGCGATGTCCTCGAAGTCCTCCTCGGCCGCCTTCCGCTTCTTCTTGGCCTCGTTCCTCGATGCCGGGGCCACCGGCTCCTCGTCTCCGATCCGGGGGCAGACCACGTACGCCTGGTGGCCCTTGGCGACCTCCTCGCGGACCCGTTCCCAGGCCCGGGTAAGGAAGTTGGGCTTCTCCAGCGCCGGGACGACATGGGTGGAGATCGGCGAGCGGCCGGCCGGGAGCTGGTCCAGGACGGAGGTCTCCAGATCGCCGAAGACGGTCATCGCGACGGTGCGCGGGATCGGGGTGGCGGTCATCACCAGCAGGTGCGGCGGCTGGTCGCCCTTGGCGCGCAGCGCGTCGCGCTGCTCGACGCCGAAGCGGTGCTGCTCGTCCACCACGACCAGGCCGAGGTCCTGGAACTGGACCTTGTCCTCGATCAGCGCATGGGTGCCGATGGCGATCCCGGCGTCCCCACAGGCCATGTCGAGCAGCGCCTGGCGGCGGGCGGGGACACCCATCGAGCCGGTCAGCAGCACCACCCGGGTGCCGAGGTCGGAGCCGCCGAGCATGCCGCCCTCGGCGAGGTCGCCCATCATCTCGACGATCGAGCGGTGGTGCTGCTGGGCCAGCACCTCGGTGGGCGCGAGCAGGACGGCCTGGCCGCCCGCGTCCACCACGGCGAGCATGGCGCGCAGCGCGACCAGGGTCTTGCCGGAGCCGACCTCGCCCTGGAGCAGGCGGTGCATCGGGTGCTCGGTCGCCAGGTCGGCGGCGATCTCGGCGGAGACCTTCCGCTGGCCCTCGGTGAGGGTGAACGGCAGCCGGGCGTCGAAGGCGTCCAGCAGGCCGCCCTCGCGGGCCTTGCGCGGCTTGGCGGGCAGCGCGGAGTCGGCGGCCCGGCGCTGGGCGAGGGCGACCTGCAGCACGAAGGCCTCGTCCCAGCGCAGCCGGCTCTGGGCGCGTTCGCGGTCGGCCTGGGTGCGCGGGCGGTGGATCAGCTCCAGTGCCTCGGGCAGCGGGATCAGGTCGTGCCGCTCGCGCAGTTCGGCGGGCAGCGGCTCGCCGACGTCGCCGAGGTGCTTGGTGAGCGCGGTCTCGATGCAGATGGACAGCTTCCAGCTGGGCATCTGCGCGCTGGCGCCGTAGACCGGGATGAGCCGGCCGGCGAACTGCCGGGCGGCGTCCGACCCGGCGTCCTCGTCGAGCAGTTGGTAGTCGGGCGAGACCAGCTGGCGGGTGCGGTTGAAGACGCCGACCTTGCCCGCGAACAGGCCCTGGGCGCCGGCCTTGAGCTCCTTCTGCCGCCAGCCCTGGTTGAAGAAGACCAGCGAGAGCCGGCTGCGGCCGTCGGTGACCACGACCTCCAGGCGGTCGCCCTTGCGGCCGCGGAACGGGATCAGGGTGACCTTCTCGATCCGGGCCAGCACGGTGACGTGCTCGTCGATCTCCAGCTCGTCCAGGCTGGTCAGCTGGCCGCGCTCGACGTAGCGGCGCGGGTAGTGGTGCAGCAGGTCCCCGACCGTGCGCAGCTTGAGGCTGTCGGCGAGCACCTTCGCGGTGCGGTCGCCGACGAGCTTGGTCAGTGGTTCATCGAGAGCGCCCATCAGGCCCCTGTTTACACCACGGGACCGACGAACCGGGCCCTACTCGACCCCGATGAGCAAGGGCGTGGACTCCTGCCCGCCGTGGAAGACCACCGAGTCCACCTCCGGCCGCCGGTGGCGCACGTGCGCGACCAGCCGGTCGGCGAGGCCGTCGTCGGCGCCCTCGCCGAGGATCAGGGTGACGAGTTCGCCGCCCGCGCCGAGCATCCGGTCCAGCACGCTCTCGCCGACCTCGGCCAGCCCGCCGCCGATCACCGCGACATCGCCGTCGATCAGTCCGAGCACGTCCCCGGCCTGGCAGACCCCGGCCATGGTCCAGGACTCCCCCTCGGCGACGGCCAGTTCGGCGTATCGGGTGGCCCCGGCGGCAGAGGTCATGGCGACCACGTCCTCGTCGAAGCGGCGGCCGCCCTCGTGCACCGCGAGCGCCGCGAGCCCCTGCACCGGCGAGCGGGTGGGCAGGACGGCGATCCGCACGCCCTCCTCGCGCAGCTGGTCGGCGGCGGCCCCGGCGGCGGCGCGCAGTTCGGGGTCGTTGAGCAGCAGCACCACCTCGCGGGCGGCCGAGCGGCGCACCGCGGCGGCGAGTTCGGCGCTGGCCGGGCGGCGGTCCGGGTCGGCGTGCAGGGCGACGGCGCCGGCCTGCTCGCACAGTTCGGCCAGGCCCTCACCGGAGACCACGGAGAGCACCGCGCGGGCCCGCTCCTCGCGCTCGCCGGGCTCGGCGGCGGTGCCGGAGCGGGCGGCGGCCTCGGCGAAGTGGGTGATCCGGATCTGGTGCGGGCGCCCGGCCTCGACCCCGGCCTCCACGGCGGCGCCCGCGTCGTCCACGTGGACGTGTACGTTCCACAGGCCGTCGCCGCCGCCGATCACCAGCGAGTCGCCGAGCGCGCCGAGCCGCTCGCGCAGCCCGGGCAGCGACCGGTCCGGTGCGTCCAGCAGGTAGATGACCTCGAAGGCGGGGTGCCCGGGGCCGGCCGGGCGGACGTGCACCTCGCAGCTCTCGACGGCCCGGATGTCCCCGCGCAGCGCGACCGGCCCCATCGGCTGCTGCCCCGCGACGGCGTCGGCGAGGGCGCCGAGGACGGCCACCAGGCCGCGCCCGCCGGCGTCCACCACCCCGTTCTCGGCCAGCACGGCGAGCTGCTCGGGCGTGTGCCGCAGCGCGTCCCGGGCGGCCCGGTAGGCGGTGTCGGCGACCTGCCCGAGCCCGTCCCCGGCCCGTACGGCCTCCCGGGCGGCGACCCGGGCGACGGTCAGCAGGGTGCCCTCGACGGGCTCCGCGACGGCCTGGTAGGCGGAGTCGGCGGCCCGCTGCAGGGCGGCCCGCAGCTGTTCGGCGCCGCCGCCCTCGGCGAGCGTCTCGGCGGTGCCGCGCAGCCACTGGGCGAGGATCACCCCGGAGTTGCCGCGGGCGCCGACCAGGGCGCCGCGGGCCATCGCCCGGACGGCGTCGGCCAGCCCGGGGGCCGGGTCGGCGGCGGGGTCGGCGAAGCGGCTCTCCACCGCGGCGGCGGCGGACTCGACGGTCAGGTAGAGGTTGGTACCGGTGTCGCCGTCCGGGACCGGATAGACGTTGAGCGCGTCGATCTCCTCGCGGGCCTGGCCGAGCGCGCGCAGGGCGAGCTGGCACCAGGTGCGCACGGCCGGGGCGTCGAGCGTGTGCAGCACCAGGTCTCCTCCGGATGGGACGCCGATACGGCCTGACGGGCAGCGGCACTCTCAGGGCAGCGGCGAGGGGTGATACCGGCAGGTTATCGGGGCCGCCCGGACCGGCGGCCGGAGCGATCACTCGGCCGCTCATGGTAGTTTCGTGGGACGGAAGCAAGCGTTGTATGCTCTTCCGGTTGCCTGGAACCGTCCAGGCTCACCCCCTTGTCCGGTCCGGTTCACGTGAGTGCTCCGGTGGGTGAGTGGGGTTTTCGAAAGTATCTGATCTGAAGTCTTGGAGTGACTCCTGTGGCTGCCAACTGCGACGTCTGCGGCAAGGGGCCGGGCTTCGGCAACAGCATCTCCCACTCTCACCGCCGTACCCCCCGTCGTTGGAACCCCAACATCCAGACGGTGCGCGCTGTGATTGGGCGGACGCCGAAGCGGCTCAACGTCTGCACCTCGTGCATCAAGGCCGGTAAGGTCTCGCGCTGACGCGCAGACCGGCACGCCGGTCCTCCAGTGAGTCGGTTCATCCTCGGATGGACCGGCTTCGCTGTTTCCGGGACCGGTCACGCTTTCCGGACGTAACCGTGGTGGGCGGGCTCCCTTGGGGCCCGCCCACCACTGTTCTCCGGCTGCCGGCTGTCGGCTAGCGCCAGCGCCAGGCGTGGTCGACCGGCCCGATCCCGGCACCCAGCGCGAAGCCGGCGGCGATCGCGCCGGTGATGTACTCCTTGGCCGAACCCACCGCCTCGGGCAGCGACTCCCCCTTGGCCAGGCCGGCCGCGATCGAGCTGGCCAGGGTGCAGCCGGTGCCGTGGGTGTGCCGGTTGTCGTAGCGCGGCGCGCGGTACCAGTGCACCTCGTCCGGCCCGCCGTAGAGCAGGTCGGCGGCCTCGCCCTCCAGGTGGCCGCCCTTGACCAGCGCCCAGCGCGGCCCGAGGTCGACCAGCGCCTTGGCGGCGTCCAGCATCTGCGACTCGTCCTCGACGGTCCGGCCGGTGAGTTGGGTCACCTCGTGCAGGTTGGGGGTGACCACGGTGGCGACCGGAAGCAGCCTCTCGCGGACAGTGGCCACCGCCTCGGCAGCCAGCAGCGCGTCCCCGTGCTTGGAGACGCCGACCGGGTCGACCACCACCGGGGCCGCCACTGCGGACAGCAGCTCGGAGACGGTCTCGACCAGTTCGATCGAGGCGAGCATCCCGGTCTTCACGGCCTGCACCCCGATGTCGTCCACCACGCTGCGGAACTGCGCCCGGACGGCTTCGGCGGGCAGTTCCCAGTAGCCCTGGACGCCGAGCGAGTTCTGCGCGGTGACGGCGGTGATCACACTCATGCCGTGGACGCCGAGGGCGAGCATCGCCTTGAGGTCGGCCTGGATGCCGGCGCCGCCGCCGGAGTCGGAGCCGGCGATGGTGAGCACGCGGGGAGGGGCATCGGAAGGGCCGTGCGAAGCGCGTCGGCCGGGGGCGGGGGTGGGAGACGGGAGGGCCATGGCCCCAACCTACCCGCGCCGGTTCAGAGCACCGCCTCGGACTCCGCCCAACGGTCTTCCGGCACCGTCTTCAGCCGGGTCACCGCGTCGCCGATCGGCACCAGCTCGATGCCGGTCCGGCGCAGCGCGGTGAAGTGCCCGAACGCGCCCTGGTGGACGGCCTCCACCGCGTGCCAGCCGAAGCGGGTGGCGAGCACCCGGTCCCGGGCGGTCGGGGTGCCGCCGCGCTGGACGTGGCCGAGGATGACCGGGCGGGCCTCCTTGCCGAGCAGGTCCTCCAGCTCGTGGGCGAGCCGGTTGCCGATTCCGCCGAAGGTCTGGTGCCCGAACTGGTCGACGTCGCCGTGGTCGAAACGCATGGTGCCGGGCTGCGGGGCCGCGCCCTCGGCGACGGCGATGATGGCGAACTTCTTGCCGCGGGCGAAGCGGTCCTCGACCATCCGGGCCACCTCCTCGATGTCGAAGGGCTTCTCCGGGATCAGGATGCCGTGGGCGCCGCCGGCCATGCCCGCGGTGAGGGTGATCCAGCCGGTGTGCCGCCCCATCAACTCGACCACCATGACGCGCTGGTGGGACTCGGCGGTGGTCTTCAGCCGGTCGATCGCCTCGGTCGCGACGTGCACCGCGGTGTCGAAGCCGAAGGTGACGTCGGTGGCGTCGATGTCGTTGTCGATGGTCTTGGGCACCCCGACCACCGGCAGCCCGGCATCGCTGAACAACTTGGCGGCGGTGAGCGTCCCCTCACCGCCGATCGCGATCAGCGCGTCGATGCCGATGTCCAGGGCCAGCGTCCGCGCGTTCTCCACCGCCCAGGCGATCCGCTCGCGCCGCACCCGGGCCGAGCCCAGGATGGTGCCGCCGAGGGTGAGCAGACCGGTGACGTCGTCGTGCGAGACCGGCCGGGTGCGGCCCTCGATCAGGCCGAGGAAGCCGTCCTCGATGCCGACGATCTCGTCCCCGTGGACGTCCGTTCCCCGGTGCACCACCGACCTGATCACCGCATTGAGGCCGGGGCAGTCGCCGCCGCTGGTCAGTACACCGATGCGCATGTGTGGTGTGCTCCCGCTCGCAGTGGTTCAGACCACCCACGCCGGACGGGCGGGCGGGCTCGGATGCCGCAAGCCTACGCAAAACGCACCCTCGAAGCCCGTCCGCCGCACGCCCGGAGCGTCACATGCCGCACCGGTGTCCAGCGCCCATCCGCCGTACTCCGTACGCCGATCGGCGAACCCGCCCGGAGGCGAGCGGGCGAGTCACCGCCGCGAGCCGAAGGGGCGCGCCGGTGCCGAAAGGGAGAAGCGACCAGCGAGGCACGAGCGCCGGAGCGCCGACCGTCGGCACCGGGTCCCAGCGCCCC
>NZ_JBEXKB010000047.1:47310-73044 GCF_040609455.1 Kitasatospora sp. NPDC004669 | reverse complement strand
TTCTACATCTCTGATATTCGGCGGTGAGTTACCTCGTGTTCAATAAGCTTCAGGAACACGACGGTGCCCCGGCCGGAGCCGGGGCACCAGGAGTGCTGCCGGGACGGTCAGCGGTCGGCCGAGGACACCACGGACACGGCTTCGGCCGTGGTCTGCCGGCCGGTGGCCGCCGGCCGGATGCGGCGCACCAGCACCAGCAGCGGCTGCGTCAGCAGGGTCGTGGCGATCGCCATCAGCACGAACACGGTGTAGAGCGGCCCGCTCAACAGGCCCGCCTGGAAGCCCGCGTTGAGGGCGATCAGCTCGGTCAGCCCGCGGGTGCTCAGTAGCACCCCGATCGTCAGCGAGGTCCGGTTGTCGAGCCGGCAGGCGCGGGCCGCGAGCGCACCGGAGCCCACCTTGGCGACCACCGCGAGCACGGTGACGCCCACCAGGACGGCCACCGCGGTGCCGTCCAGCGCGCCGACGGAGACACCACGGCCCGAGACCACGAAGAAGAACGGCAGCAGCAGCGACCCGATGCTGTCCAGCGTGCGCACCAGTTCCGGGTTGAGCGTGCCGTCCGGCTCCCGCGGCGTGACCACCCCGGCGAGCAGCGCGCCGAAGATCACGTGCAGGCCGAGCGCACTGGTCGCCCAGGCAGCCGCGAAGGCGAACCCGATCAGCACCGCCAGCCGGGGGCCCGAGGAGAGACTGGGGGAGCGCATCAGGCGGCGCAGCAGCAGGCGCACCGGCCAGACCATCACGACGACGGTGACCAGCAGCAGGCCCAGTCGCACCGGCAGCGACATCCCGGACTCGCCGCCGCTCTCCATGAGCGCGCCGACCAGGACCACCCACCCCACGACGTCGATCAGTCCGGCGGCCGAGACGGCGATGACACCGGGCACGGTGCCGGCCAGCCCGTTCTCGCGCACCATGACCACGAGCACCGGGACGGCCGTGATCGACAACGAGACGGCCAGGAAGAGGAGCGAGCTCATCGACAGGTCACGCGGAACGCCCAGCTTCTGCAGCGTGCCGTGGAAGAGCAGCGCGGCGCCCGCTCCCACGGCCATAGGCACCAGGAAGGCCGCCACCGCCACCGTCAGTGTGGTCCGGGACCTGCCGCGCAGCAGGCCCAGGTCCAGCTCGTAGCCCACGAAGTAGAGGAAGAACACCAGCGAAACCTGGCTCAGCCCGGTCAGCATCGGCGCGATGGCCGAGGGGAACAGGGTCTCGCCGACGACGGGCGGGAATTGGGAGAGAAGGCTGGGACCGAGGGCGATGCCCGCGACCAACTGGCCGATGATGGACGGCTGTCCGAGTTTCCGGGCGAGCAGACCCGCCCCGTTGGCCACCACGAGGATGACCGCGGTGGCTCCGACGAGGTGGGTGATGGTCAAGTCCGGGCTCACAAGTTGCCCCCTGTGCTTGGTGTCGCGTGCGACACGGTCGATGTGGCAGGCGGCCGGCCGCGTTGACTTGGCCGGGGGCGCCCGCGCCGGTATGGGTGATCTCCCACCGGGCGTGGTGGGGGTGCGATGCCACTGCCAGCGGGCCACCGGGCCGGTGTGTCGGTGACCGGGGTGACGGGGTGTCCGGGAGGCGCGGGTCGGGAGTCACTCGATCAAGCTCGTCGCCGGATCACGGCGCGTCGGCGGCACCGTTCAGGAGGTCCCGCAGGACCAGCCGGGCCTCCGGCTGCTCAAGGAGGTAAAAGTGACCGCCGGCGAAACCGCGCAGGGTGACGGTGTCCGGTCCGCACTCCGCCCAGCTGTGCAGATCGTCCGGCGCCAGCGTCTCGTCCTCGGTGCCGTACCAGACGTGGTACGGGATGCCGGCGTGGTGGCCGTCGGCCGGAGCGTAGGTGTCGGCCAGGTGCAGGTCGTGGCCGAGCACGTCGACGAAGTGCTCGACCAACTGCTCGTCCTCGAACAACTCGGGCGGACAGCCGCCGAAGCGGCGGAGGTCGGAGAGGACGGACTCGCGGGTGCGGGCCACGAACGGGGCCTGCGGCATGGTGGCGTGCCCCGCGGCGGAGCGCGGCGAACGGGCTGCGGACACCACGACGGCCCGGACCAGCGCCCGCCGCTGCGCCGGCAGCGCACCGACGAGCCGGTGGGCCAGCAACGCGCCCATGCTGTGCGCGAGGACGACCGACGGCCGGTCGACCGCCGCCCGGAAGTCGTCGGCGAGGCGTGCCACCGCGTCCTCGAAGTCCCGGGCCCGAAGGGCGCCCTCGCCCTCATCGCGGCCGGGCAGTTCGAAGAGCAGGGACTCGCACCCGGGCCGCAGGTCCTGGGCGAGCGGCAGGTACGCAGTGGCCGAGCCGCCGGCGTGGTGGAAGGCGAGCAGCCGGACGGGGGCGTCCGGCTCCCCGATCCGCAGATAGGTCTTGGTCATGTGAGGCGGTCCCCGGTCAGTGGTGGCCCTGGAAGCTGATCGGGAGGCTGGTGATCCCGTTGATGAAGTTCGACCGCAGCCGTCCGACCGGGCCCGCGAGGGCGGCCGTCACCGGGGCCTCGGCGAACTTGCGGAACAGGATCGACAGTTCGGTCTGCGCGAGCATGGCCCCGATGCAGCGGTGCAGGCCCACCCCGTACGACAGGTGGCGGTTGGGCGTGCGGCCGAGGTCGAAGGTGTCGGGGTCCGCGAACTGCTTGGCGTCACGGTTGGCCGAGACGTTCCACAGCGTGACCACGTCGCCGGCCCGGATCGTGCGGCCGCTGATCTCCACGTCCCGCAGCGCGCCGCGCCGGACGTAGAGGTTGGTGGAGCTCCAGCGGAGGATCTCGTTGACGGCGCTGTCCAGCAGTGCCGGTGTGCCGCGCAGCCGGGCGTGTTCCCCGGGGTGTGCGATGAGCGCCTCGACCCCGGAGCAGGCCGTGTACGAGGAGGTCTCGTTGCCGCCGACCGCGATGTTCAGGCAGTTGTAGAGGATCTCGTCCTCGGTCCAGGGGCGGCCGTTCATCTCGGCCCGGAGCAGGTGGCTGACCAGGTCGGGACCGGGGTTCCGACGGCGGTCGCGAATGATCTCGGCGAAGAACTCGAAGATGTCCGCCTGGGTCATGGCGAGGACCAGCCGATCGTCCTCCTCCGGGTCGGCGAAGAGCGGGTCCCGGAAGCCGATCATGCGGCGGGTCATGCCGATGAGCTCGTGGGCGTCCCGGTGCGAGACCCCGGTGATGGCCATGACGGCGCCGGCCGGGAGTTCGGTGGCGACGTCGGTGGAGAAGTCGCAGCCGCCGTCGGCCAGAGCCCGGTCCATGGCCGCGTCGACCAGGGTGGTGACCTGCTCGGCGATCTTCCTGAGCATGTCCTGGCTGAACGCCCAGTGCAGTTGCTGGCGGATCATGCGGTGGCGGGGCAGGTCGGTGGCAACCATCATCAGCCCGGCGGCGGGGTCGGTCTCGCTGCGGAAGGAGCCGCCGAGCATCGGTCCGCTCTCCGAGCTGAAGTCGGTGTGGTCGAGGTACACCTCCGAGACCTCGTCGTAGCCGGTGAGGGCCCAGAACCCGCTGTCGGGGCCGGTCGCGTGCCAGTGGACCGGGTCGTTCTCGCGCAGCCAGGCCAGCATGGCGTGGTGCTCCCCCGCCACGAAGCGGTCAGGGTCCGTCAGGTCGATGTCGGGCCGCGTCATGCCTGCACCGGCTCCTTCCGGTCGCGGATGAGGGTGGCGAGTGACTCCAGGCGACTGGTGGTCAGCACCTCCCGTGAGCTGAGGGCGACTCCGAGGTCCTTGGACACCCGGCGCAGCAGCCGGAAGGAGAGCAGCGAGTTTCCGCCGAGCTCGAAGAAGTCGTCGGTGGCGCCGACCCGTTCGACGGTCAGGAGGTCCTGCCAGACGGCGGCGAGGTAGCGCTCCTCCTCGTCGCGCGGGGTGACGTGGTCCGCGCCCCTGCGCCGGTGCTCCTCGGCGAGCCGGCGGAGCTGTTCGAGGTCGCGCTTGCCGTGGGCGGTCGCCGGGATCTCGGGCACCCGGATCAGTGCGCTGGGCACCATGAAGTCGGGCAGCGAGGCCTCGGCGTGCTCGCGCAGGTCGGTCAGCGAAACCGCGCCGTCGGCGACGACAAGGCCGACGAGGTGGCGGTCCTCACCCTCGCCCACGGTCAGGACGGCCACCTCGCGGACGTCGGGCCGGCGGGCCAGGATCCGCTCCACCTCGCGGAGCTCCACCCGGTAGCCGCGGATCTTGACCTGGTCGTCGGTACGGCCGAGGTAGCGCAGGAGACCGTCGTCGCCGAGCCGGACGAGGTCGCCGGTGGCGTACATCCGGCTGCCGTCGGCGGCGAAGGGGTCGAACGGGAAGCGCTCGTCGGTCAGCTCCGGCTGGTCGAGGTAGCCGTGGGCGACGCCGGGGCCGGAGACGTACAGCTCGCCGGGCGTGCCGGCGGGCACCTCGGCCCGCGACTCGTCCAGGACCCGGACGGTCACCCCCTCCAGCGCCCGGCCGATCGGGACGGAGTCGGCGTCCGGCGCGACCTCCAGGACTTCGTGGACGACGCACGCGGTGGTGGCCTCGGTCGGGCCGTACAGGTTGAACAGCCGCCCGGAGAAGGAACCCGCCAGCAGGTCGCGGCAGGTCTGCGGGAGGATCACGTCCCCGCCGGTGCACAGCACCCGCAGCTGCGAGAAGGCCTCGCGGTCCTCGCGGACGACGTGGTTGACCGCCATGGTGGGGACCAGCATCGCGGTGATCCGGTGCCGTCGCAGCTCGCGCTGGATGTCCCGGCCGACCAGGTCCGGCATGGTGGGGAGGACCACGATCTCGGCACCGCCGGCGAAGGCGCACCAGGTCTCGTAGTGGAAGGCGTCGAAGGACAGACTCGACACGTGGCCGACCCGGTCGTCCGGGCCGAGCCGGGGCAGGGACTCGTTGCGGGCGAAGTGGCACAGGTTGCCGTGGGTCAGGGCGACGGCCTTCGGGGTGCCGGAGGAGCCCGAGGTGAACAGCAGTGCAGCGGTCGCGTCGGCGTCGGCGGGAGCGGCTGCGCCGCAGTCCGTCCCGGCAGGGGCGGCCGGAGCCGGGAGACCCTCGAAAGGGAGGACGGCGACGCCCAGTGCGGAGATCCGCTCGGCGCGCGACGGTTCGGTCAGGATGAGCCTCGGGCGGCTCTGAGTGATCATCAGGTCCCGCCGGGTGTCCGGGTAGCGCGTGTCCACGGGGACGTAGGCGGCACCGGCTTTGAGGGCGGCGAGCAGGGCGACGAAGACGCGTGCGCCGCGCTCCAGGTGGTAGACCACGCGGTCGCCGGGTGTCACTCCGGCCGCCCGCAGCCGGTCGGCCAGCGCGTCGGAGGCCTGGTCGAGGTCCCGGTAGCTCAGGCTCGTCCGCTCGTCCCGGACGGCCGGCCGATCGCCGTGCCGCAGGACGGTCTCCCGGAACAGGCCTGTCAAGGTCGCCCCGGACACCGGCTGGCCGGTGTGAGAAGTGTTGTGTTCCACTGCTCCAGAATTTCTGACTCGGCGCCACCACTGGGATGGTGCGGCGTGGCGGGGTGGTACAGAAGTCGGTGGTTCGGGGGGCGGTACGGACCCGATGGTTCAGAGGTCGTACCGGGTCGTGCCCCAATCCGGCTCCCCGGCGGGGCGGTCGGCGCCTACGGCCGTCGTCGGGCTCGTCGTCACCTCGCCGACCAGCCGGACGATCAGGTCGGCGAACTCCTCGGCCTCCGCGGCCGTCACCAGACGGTCGTCGTAGGTGAGGTCGAGCCGCAGGTCCTCCCCGCGGCGGCTCGCGTAGAGCCACAGGTCGCTGCTCGCGGGCAGCTGGTCGGGCAGCACGTCCTCGACGAGGTAGGTCTCGGGGCGGATGCTCGCGTTCTCCCAGCTGACGCCGAGGTCCAGCAGCAGGCTGCGGCCCGGGCCACCGGGCAGCGGGAGCCGTTCGGCGAGGACGTCGAACGGGAGCAGGGAGTGCTCGTAGGCCTCCAGGACGCGGTCCTGGATGTGATCGAGCAGGCTCGCCAGGTCGTCCTCGGCGGCGAACTCCAGGCGCAGCGGCACGGCGTTGGCGAGGTAGCCGACCAACGCGTCCGCGTCGGCGTGCCGCCGCAGACTAGCGGGGAAGCCGAGGATCACGTCGCGGCTGCCGGTGAGGCGGTGGACCAGCGTGGCGAAGGCCGTGGCGACCACCGCGAACGGGGTGCCGGCGGCACCGTCGAGGACGGCCGCCGGGACGGTGCGCCGGGCGAGCCCGGCCCGCCCGCGGCGGGTGCCGCGGCGCGCCGGGTCGACCAGGTCGGGGGTCTGGACGACACCGGCGAGCCTCTTGCGCCAGAAGTCCTCCTGCTCCCGGGCCTCGGCGCCGTCGAGCCAGCTGCGCTCCTCCGCGATCCAGTCGCGGAAGCCGTACTCCAGCGCCGGGAGCGCCGCCGGCTGCCCGGCGAGCACCTGCTCGTACGCGGTGAACAGGTCGCCGAGCAGCACCTCGACGCTGGCGCCGTCGTAGACCAGGTGGTGGGCGGTGACGGTGATCAGGTCGCCGCCCTCCGGGCCCTGGAGCAGTCGCAGGTCGAGGAGCGGGGCCCGCTCCAGGTCGAAGGAGACCCTGCGAGCCGCGCGCAGCGCCTCGGCCACCTCCGGGCCGTCCGGGTCCGCGCCGGGCAGAGGCACGACCGACAGCGGTGCGCCGCCGGGGAGTTCGTCGAGCACGACCAGGTCGGCCGACCGGCCGTTCGACCGCGCCTGCGCACGCAGCATCTCCTGCCGGGCGACGACGGCCGCCAAGGCGGCCCGCAGGGCGTCCGCGTCGATGCTCCGGCCGGTGCGGACGAGGTCGGAGATGATGAACGCGTCCGCCGTGGTCAGGCGGGAGGTCAGCCAGACCCGGCGCTGGGCGCGGGAGAGCGGTCCGGCTTCGCCGTCGGGCCGGCCGGCCGTCGCGCGGGCCGGCGCGGCCGGCTGCGCGGCGGGTGCCGCCGGGCGGTCCGGGATCTCCCGGGCCAGTTCGCGGACCGTCTGGTGGGCGAACACCGTACTGACGGGGACGCCGAGTTCCTGGGCGATGCGGGCCGCGACCAGGCTGTGTCCGCCGAGGTCGAACAGGCCCGCGTCGAGGTCGGTGACCGGCCGCTGGAGCAGTTCCGACCAGAGCCGGGCGACGCGCTCCTCGGCATCCGTGCGCGGCTGGTCCGTGCGTCCCGCCTCCGGTGCGTCCGCTGGCGCGTCCGGTACCGGCGGCAGCGCCCGGCGGTCGAGCTTGCCGCTGGGCGACAGCGGCAGCGCGTCCACGGTGGCGAAGGCCTGGGGCACCATGAAGGCGGGAAGCCGCCCGGACAGGAAGGTCCTCAGCCGGGCGTGGGAAGCCTCGCCCACCACATAGGCCACCAGCCGCAGTCCGCCGTCCGCCCCGGGTGCGGCGACGACGGCCGCGGAGCGGACGCCGGGGGCGAGCTCCAGGACGGCGGCGACCTCGCCCGGCTCGACCCGGTTGCCGCGGATCTTGACCTGGTCGTCGATCCGCCCGAGGTAGAGCAGGCTGCCGTCGGGCAGCCAGCGGGCCAGGTCACCGGTCCGGTACATCCGTTCGCCGTCGCGTCCGGGGTGCGGGACGAAGCGGCGGGCGGTCAGCTCGTCGGCCCCGAGGTACCCGCGGGCGAGGCCGACGCCGCCGACGCAGAGTTCGCCGGGGGTCCCGTGCGGCACCAACCGGCCGTCCTCGTCGAGCAGGTCGACCCACCGGTCGGGCAGCGGGCGCCCGATCGGCACCTCGTCCTCGCCCGGTGCGAGCCGGTGCAGGGTCGACAGCACGCTGTCCTCGCTGGGGCCGTACTCGTTGAAGAGCTCGGAGCGCGGCAGCAGTTCGGCGTGCCGGGCGGCGAGCGCGTCGGTGATGCGCTCGCCGCCGAGGACAACCTGCCGAACAGAGCCCAGGGCCGATCCGGCGTAGTCCAGCAGGAGTTGGTAGAGGCTCGGCACCATCTGGGCGTGGGTGATCCCCTCGCGCCGGATGACGGCGGCCACCTCGTCCGGGTCGAGCAGCTGCTCGCGGGTGATGACCACCAGCGGGGTGCCGGCGGCCAGCGCGGTGAACACGTCGGAGATTCCGGCGTCGGCGTGGATCGGGTCGACCTGCAGGACGCGGGAGTCGGGCCCCAGACCGTAGTAACCGATGCGGAACAGGACGGTGTTGAGGATGCCGCGGTGCTCCACCATGACGCCCTTGGGGGTGCCGGTGGATCCCGAGGTGTAGACCACGTAGGCGAGGTCCCCTGGTCCGGCCGACGGGAGGTCCGCCGGGCCGGGTGCGCCTTCGGCTGCGGCCTCGACCGGGACGACCGGGGCACCGCCGGCGGCGAGCGCCTGCGCCGTCGCGCCGTCGGCGACCACGGCCACCGCGCCGCTGTCGCGGATCAGCCCGGCCAGCCGGTGGGCCGGCTGCTCGGGGTCCATCGGGAGGAAGGCCGAACCGGTCTTCAGGATGGCGACCAGGGTCACGACCATCAGCTCGGAGCGGGCGCAGGCGAACGCCACTACCCTGTCCGGTCCGGTCGCTCCGGCCGCGGCGATCCGACCGGCCAACGCTTCGGCCCGGGCGTCGAGTTCCGCGAAGGTCAGGGTCCGGTCGCCGCAGCGCACGGCGGGGGCGTCCGGCCGCCGCGCCACCTGGGCGTCGACCAGGTTGAGCAAGTTGCGGCCGGTGGTGAACCCGCTGTCGCCGCCGGAGCCCAGCGCCAGCAGCTCGGCGCGCTGGGCGGGCGGGAGGGCCGGCAGTGACCCGATGGGCGCCCGCGGGTCGGAGGTCAGCTCCTCGATCAGGTGGCAGAGCTGGTCGAGCATGCGGCGGACGGAGCGCTCGCCGAGCACGTCGGTGCGGTACATCGCCGAGACCGCCAGGCCGGCGCCCGCCCGGGGTTCACCGAAGTCGAACACCAGCTCGGCTGTCGGCGCCGCGCTGCCGGCCGGTTGGTCCTGACGGACCACCACGTCGAGGACCGGGTGCCGCCCCGCTCCCCGCGCCTGGCCCAACTCGGCCATCGCCGCAGCAAGTTCGTCAGCCTGGGCGGCGGCGGCCGCGAGCGTCGCGGCCTCCGCGCGCACCAGATCGCCGAAACCGCGGTCGCGGCCAGCCGCGCCGCGCAGCACGAGAGTGTGTGCCGAGTCGCCGAGGAGCGCCCCGAGCGGGACGTCCTCGTGGCGGCACAGCTGCCCGAGCAGGACCCGTACGGCGGCGGTGGCCGCCGCGAACGGCGCCACGCCGAGCTCCGCGCACAGCACCAGGAGCCGTTCGACGGGCGCCGCGTCCAGGGTGGCGCGCAGGACGGCGGTCGTGTCGCTGCGGTCGGCCCGCGGGCGCCGGTCGAACGGGAGGTCGGCGGCCGGCAGGTCGGCCAGGGCCCTTCGCCAGTAGGGTAGTTCGCGCGGCTCGGCGTCGGCCGAGTGTTCCTTGCCCAACTGCAAACCCTTCAGAGCCGGAGACCGGACAGGTCCTCGGCGAGGTCGCCGAGGAGGGCGGGGAGCCCCTCGATCAGATAGAAGTGGCCGCCGGGGTAGCGGCGCACCGCGAAGCCGGCCGTCGTCTCCGCGGACCACGCGGTGAGCTCGTCGCCCGGCACCCGTCCGTCCGTCTCGCCGGCGAAGGCCGAGAGCGGGCAGGACAGCGGCGTCCGCGGCCGGTGCCGGTAGGCCTCCAGCCAGGCCAGGTCGGCGCGCACGGCGGGCAGGGCCAGCTCCAGCAGGTCCGGCTGGGCCAGCAGCTGCTCGGAGACGCCGCCCTGCTCGACCATCCAGTCGAGCAGGGCCTCGTCGGTGAAGCGGGACACCTCGTGGCGCGGGGCCGCGAGAGCCGGATGCGGCGATCCGGAGACACCCAGGTAGGCCGGGCCCGGCCCGGACCCGGCCAGCAGGTGGGCCAGCTCGAAGGCGAGCAGAGCGCCGTTGCTGTGGCCGAACAGGGCGTAGGGCGCACCCCGATGGTCCGCCGCGACGGCCTCGGCGAGGGTGTCGAGGTCGATGGCGGACCGTTCCCGGATCCGGTTCTCCCGCCCGGGCAGCTGGACGGCGACCACCTCGACCCACTCGGGCAGGCCGTGCGGCCAGCCCCGGTAGGACGAGGCCCCACCGCCCGCGTGGGGCAGGCAGTAGAGGGTGAGGCGGGCGCCCGGACGGGGTACCGGGCGCATCAGCCAGGGGCTGCCCGGCCGGGCGGAGTCGTGCTTGGTCATGGTGTCAGCGGCCTTGTCGATACGGGTGCCGGACGGTCTTCGGGCGGTGGTCAGAGCGCGGACCAGGTGCGCTCGCCCCGCAGGTACAGCAGCTCGGCGCCCACGCCCCGGCGGGCGCACAGCTCGGTGAGCAGCGCGGCCTGCTGCACCGGTTCCGCGTCCGCCTCGTACTCGGAGCCGGTGAGGTGCTTGAGCCACGGCTCCAGGCCCATCGCGTAGGCGTACACGTGCTCGGCGCCGAGCTGCGCGGCCAGCCGGTCGGCCATCGCGGCGTCGCTGCCCTTGAGCCGGCGAGCCGTGTTGTGCTCGCGGGACAGCGGCCCGTCCAACAGGGGGCCGTACAGCCACTTGAGCGGCGCGCCCACGCATTCGAGTCCGACGTACAGCGCGTCCAGGCGGCCGACGACGTCGGCGACGTTGTCATAGAGCGCCGGCTCCACCGGGGTGATGTCGGTGGCGAACATGAACGAGCGGCCGAGCGCCCGTACCAGCGGGACGATCTTGGTCCGGATGTCCAGGTCGGCGTGCTCACCGATGAAGGGCAGCGCCGTCACCTCGACCCCGTCCGCGATGCGGCGGGTCTCCAGCTCGCCCAGTTCCTCGACCCGGTCGAAGCCGAGCGCGCTGAGCATCGTCTTCAGGCTCGGGTCGGGCAGCGAACCGCCGGAGGCCCGGGGCACCAGGATCACGCCCACCCGGGACCGCAGCTGCAGCAGGGTCTCCAGGGAGAAGTGGTCGGAGTGGAAGTGGCTGATGACGACCGCGTCGATGAACGGCGGCAGGTCGGCGATGGTGAAGTGCTCGTGCCCGTCGCCGGTGTAGCCGATCAGCGGGTCCAGCAGCACCGCGGTGCCCCGGGTCTCGATCAGCACGGTCGCGTGGTTGACGTAGCGCACCCGTACGGAGTCGGGGGCCACCTCGGTGTACGGCGCCGGAGCGTCCTCCTGGAACAGCGCCGTGAACGCCGCGAGGTCGGCCACGTCGAGCCGCTCTGCGAGTGCGGGGACGTCCACCGGGTTCAGTCGGGCCGCGAAGAGCTCGTCCCACAGCGGGGAGTCGAAGGGCAGCGCCACGTCGAGGCGGTGCGGGCTCGGCAGGACCGGGCTGCCGTAGACGAAGGGCTGCACAGTGGGGGCCGCACTGAGCGACATGGTCTGGCCCTCGCGTTCGAACGCCGGCGAGCGGTACATCAGCGGCTCGAAGAAGCGGAACGACGGGCGGTGCGCAGTGTCGTACACCAGTTCGATCCGGCCGCGCAGCGATTCGGGCACCTGGGCGTACAGCGGCTCCATCGGACCACCCGTCGCCTGATCCTTCAGCAGGGCGCGCAGCCGGTCGATGTCGTCAGCCAGTTGGAGCTTGGCACCCCCACCGGCGAGCATGGCGTCCAGCAACGCCTGGACGGCGTCGAGGCCTGCGCCCTCCGGATTCAGGAAGGGCCCGCCGTAGCGATGCGGATCCGACAGCACCGATTCGTGCATCTGCGGCGCAGTCAGATAGCTCTGCACGATCGGCAGCAGACGGTCCCTCAGATTCAGCGCGCCCGTGTGCGGCGCCAGCAGATACGGCCAGGCGTACCAGCGGTGCAGCAAAGGCTGGGCAACCACGGACGAGCGGAGATAGAGCTTTTGATTGGCCGACACGGATTCCCTCAAGGAGTCGAGAGCGAGAACGATCGCGACCAGTTCGCAGCACTGGTGGGCTCACTGACACGGACTGAACCGGCGCAGGGGGAATGCGGGTCTGTACCCAAAAGATTCATGCCCCCCGTTCGAGGCGTGGAACCACCCGCCTCGAAGATCCATGTCTATCACATGACAAGTCGGTTGACGTCGACTATTTTGCGTGACCACCGGTGCACGCGACGTGTCTGAATCAGATCCCAACTCGGCCCCCGGCAGACAGTCAAGACCCGTGCGTTGCGACGTGAATCACATGGAGCTCCGGAGCAAGATCGTGATTCACTGACGCGGAAATTCCTGGGAGCGGGAAGCGCTCTGGGCACGGCCGACCGAGCAGTCGGCCCCTCGCCGTACCGGGGCCAGTTCATCCCCATCCCAATCGGTTCATCTCATTCGCAGCAGTCCTTCGTGCGCTTCCTCGACTCGCCTCGGCAGAGATCCCGCCGGGCGCCGGACAGGAAGGCCGGCCGTAACCACGACCCGGCGTACGAGAACCCCACCGCCGATCGTGGGGAACTGAAGGGGGATTCTGAAATGACTCGTGATGATGGCGCAGTCGCGCTGGTATCCGGCGCTTCGTCGGGGTTCGGCGCGCGGATCACGGAAGTGCTGGCCGAACACGGCTACCGGGTCATCGCACTCGCTCGCCGCGGCGAGCGACTGGCCGAACTGTCCGCGTCCCGGCCGGATCCGAGGATCCTTCCGCTCACCGCGGACGTCCGCGACCGGGACGCCCTGCGCAGCGCCCTGAAGGGGCTGCCGGACAGCCACCGGGACATCTCCGTCCTGGTCAACAACGCCGGGCTCTCCAGGGGCTTCGGCCCGGTCCAGAACGGGGACCCGGCGCTCTGGCAGGACATGGTCGACACCAACATCACGGGCGTGCTCAACCTCACCCAGGCGGTCCTGCCCGGTCTCGTCGCGCGCGGCCGCGGCCACGTCGTGAACATCGGCTCCATCGCCGCCACCTATCCCTACCTGGGGGGCAACGTGTATGCCGCGACCAAGGCGTTCGTCCACCAGCTCACCCTCAACATGCGGGTGGACCTCCAGGGCACCGGCGTGCGGGTGAGCGGCATCGCCCCCGGGATGGCCCGGACGGAGTTCGCCCTGGTCCGCTACGAGGGCGACCTCGAACGCGCCGACGCCCTGTACGAGGGCCTGACCCCCCTGGCCGCTGACGACATCGCCCAGGCCGTCGCCTGGTGCCTGGCCCAACCGGCCAGGGTCAACGTCAACATGATCGAGCTGATGCCCACTGAGCAGCCCTTCGGGCTCGGCTTCGCCAGGCAAGCCGCCACCACGGCGGATCCCGCCCGGCCGGCCGAGCAGGACGGTCCGGCCGGACACGACCGGCAGCCGGTCAGCCATGCCCGCACCGCCTGAGCTCGCCGGCCCGACGGCGGCCGTCGGCCCTGTACGGGTCGCACAACCGGCCGACGCCCCGGCGCTGTTCCGGCTCTCGGCGGCGTTCGCCGCCGACGGCTGCCTGCTGCCGCGGGCCGCACACGAATTCGCCGAACGGATCGGTGAATTCCTCGTCGCGGTCCGCGACGGCGAACTCATCGGCTGTACCGGCCTGGCCGAACTCGACGACACCCTGGTCGTCTACAACCTGTGCGTCGCACCGCACGCACAGGGCGGCGGAATCGGCCGACGGCTCATCAGTGCCGCCGCCGCACGCGGAAGCCGGCTCGGCCGTCACCGGCTGCTCGCGGCCTCCAAGTCCAGCGGCCACTGGTTTCTCCGGCAGGGATTCGAGGAAGTCGACCCGCAGCGCTCTCCTGCCGCCTGGGCCGCTCTCATTCCGCCGGGACGTGGCTCCCGTCTCTACTGCCGCGGCCTCTCCGCCCCCGCGGCCTCACAGCAACTTTCCGCGACCCACCCTAGGAGTTGATCCCGTGCTCATCTGCGGCCTCAAACTGACCCATGATGGCGCCGTGGCCCTGCTCGACGGAAACCGTCTGGTATTCAGCGTCGAGATCGAAAAGCGGGCCAACGGGCGCCGCTACAGCGACATTTCCGACCTCAGTCTGGTGGGCGAGATCCTGGCCGACTTCGGATACCGGCCGGAAGACGTCGACGAGTGGGTCGTCGACGGCTGGGACGGGGACCGGACGTGGCGGCTGGCGCTGCACGACCACGGCGCACCGACCGAGATCGAGGTCGGTCCGTACCGCGAGTCCGAGGCCTGCCCCGACCTCATCCGCCCCGGCTTCTCCGGCAAGTTCACGATGGGCGGCCGGAGTTACCCGTACACCAGCTTCGCGCACGCCGCCGGCCACGTCGCCAGCACCTACTGCTCCAGCCCGTTCGCGGACCGGCAGGAGCCGTCGTTCGTGCTGATCTGGGACGGCGGTCTGTTCCCCCGGCTGTACTGGGTCGATCCGGAGCACGGGGTCACCAACCTCGGCGAGCTCTTCCCGCTGATCGGCCACTCCTACGCGATCGCGGGCCACCACTTCGGCCCCTTCCGCCGCGCGACCCAGTCCCCGACCGTCGACGACCTCACGGTGGCCGGCAAACTGATGGCGTACATCGCGCTCGGCCAGGTCCGGGACGACGTGGTGGCCGTCCTCGCCGAGGAGTTCCACCGGGTCTTCGAGAGCGACCTGCCGGCGGCGGTCGAGTACCGGGCCACGGTCGGCGGCTTCGGCAGCCTCTCCGAACCCTCCGTACCGCCGGTGCTGGAGTTCTACGGCGCCGTCCGCACCCGGGCCGACGTCCTCGGCGCGAGCGACGAGGACGTCCTGGCGAGCGTGCACCAGTTCTTCGAGGACCTGCTGGTCGCCCGGGTCACCGAGAAAATCCGCGCGTTCAAGGGCGAGGGCTCCTGGAACCTCTCCTTCGCCGGCGGCTGCGCACTGAACATCAAGTGGAACAGCGCCCTGCGCGCCGCCCCACCGGTCCGGGAGATGTGGGTCCCGCCGTTCCCGAACGACTCCGGCTCCGCGATCGGTGCCGCCGCCCTCGGGCTGATCCAGCACGACGGCCTCACCGCCCTCGACTGGCACCCGCGGCTCGGCCCGGCACTCCTGCCGACCCCCGAGGTGCCGGACGGCTGGGAGGCGTCGCCGTGCGACCCGAAGCAGCTCGCCCGGCTGCTGCACGAGACCGGCGAGCCCGTCGTGCTGCTCAACGGCCGCGCGGAACTGGGGCCGCGGGCCCTGGGCGGGCGCAGCATCATCGCCGCCCCGACCGACCCGGCCATGAAGGACGAGCTCAACCGGGTCAAGCGGCGCGAGTCGTACCGGCCGGTGGCCCCGATCTGCCTGGTGGACGAGGCCCCGAAGGTGTTCGACCCGGGGACGCCCGACCCGCACATGCTCTTCGACCACGCCGTCCGCCCGGACTGGCTGGCCAAGGTCCCGGCAATCGTGCACCTGGACGGCACCGCGCGGCTGCAGACCGTGGCTCCGGAGGATGACGCCGTGCTGGCCGAGATCCTCGCTGAGTACCACCGGCTGAGTGGCGTCCCCGTCCTGTGCAACACCAGTGCCAACCTCAACGGCCACGGCTTCTTCCCGGACGTCGCCTCGGCGATCGGTTGGGGCGAGGTCGACCGGGTCTGGAGCGAGGGCACGCTCTACCGGCGCGTCCAGGGCTGAACGGCCGAGAGGGCCCCTGCCGCGGTGCACCGCGGCAGGGGCCCTCTCGCGTTCCTCGCGTGCCCGGTCTCCCCGTGCAGTCGCGTGTCCGGTCTCCTCTCGCGTCCGGTGCGCTACCCGAGCAGGCCGGTGAGGAGGGCGTGCGGCTCCCCGGCGGCGACCCGGCGGACCCGGACCGGCGGACGCAGTCCGGCCGCGAGCGCCCGCGCCGCCGACCGCTCGGCGCCGAGCAGGACCGGGACGACGGCCGCGTCCACCAGGGACTGCACCCCGGTCACGTTCACCGCGCCGGTGAGCCCGACCGCCCCGCCGCCGCTCCCGCCCAGCAGCCGCACCAGGTCGATCCGGCTGTCCGCCGCGCGGCCGGGGTCCGTGACGACCACCGGCCGGACCCCGACCAGCCGCAGCACCGTCAGGTCCTCGGCCAGCGCCCGCCGGGCCGCCTCCTCGGCCAGCACCGCGGCGGCCACCGGGACCACCACGGTGCTGCCGTGCAGCCGAGCGAGCGCGGGCAGGGTCTCGATCAAGATCCGCGTCTTGGCCGCGGCCCGCCCCGGGGCGGCGGCCGCGGCCCGGTCGCCGATGATCACCGCGCGGCGGCCGGCGGCGCGGCGGGGTCCGCCAGGACCTCGGTGAGCAGGGTACGCAGCCGCTCGCCGAGCCGGGTGGCGCCGTCCCGGGTGAACAGGTCGCTACGGTGACCGACCCAGACCTCGGCCTCCTCGGCCGAACCCGGCTGCGGGATCAGGAAACTGAACGACAGGTCGAAGTCCGAGACCTGCTCGTCCGCCCGGAGATGACGCACGACCTCGCCGCCGGTCCGACCGTCCTCGCCGGTGCCGGAGACGACGGTCTCCACCAGCACGTCGAACAGCGGGTTGCGGCCCTGGTCGCGCGGCAGGCCGAGGTCCCGGACCAGCCGGTCGAAGGGGTACTCCTCGTGCTCCTGGGCGTCCAGGGCGGTGCGCACGCAGGCCTCCACCAGCTGGGTGAAGCCGGCCGCCGGATCGAGTGCCGTCCGCAGCACGACGGTGTTGACGAACAGGCCGGTCTCGTGGGCGAGGTCCGGCGTCGCCCGCCCGGCGGAGACGGTGCCCAGCGGCAGGTCGGCGGCGCCCGTCAGCCGGTACAGCAGGGCCCGGACGGCGGCCGTGTACACCATGAACGGGGTGGCCCCGGTGCGCACCGCAAGGGCCCGCACGCCGTCGGTCACCCGCTGCCCCAGCGCGACGCGCGCGAACCCGCCCTCGTTGCCACGGCGCGGGCCCGGGACGAGGTCGCCGGGCAGCTCGGGGGCCGGCGGCAGGTCGGCCAGCGCCGCCCGCCAGAAGGCGGCGTGCTGCTCGCCCCGCGGGCCCGAGAGCCGGGCGTCCAGCGCGGCCGCGTGTGCCAGGTAGCCGGCTGTCCGGGGCAGCTGCGGCATCGCGCCGCGCTCGAACGCCCGGGCCGCGGCGAGCAGGTCGCGCACCAGCACGCCGTACGACCAGCCGTCGTTCACCACGTGGTGGACGTTGAAGAGCAGCACCGGCGGCCGCCCGGTGGTGGTGAGGCACCGCAGCCGGAACAGCGGGCCGGCGGCCAGGTCGAACCGCCAACGGGACTCCTCCGCCCGGGCCTCGGCCAGGGCGGCGTCGAAGGCCTCCGGGGCGACGCGCTGGAACCGGGGCCGGCTCCGGACCCGGCCGGCCGGCCGCACCACCTGCCAGAGCTCGCTGGAACCGTGCTCCGCGGACAGCTCGAACACGGTGCGCAGCGCCTCGTGACGGTCCACCAGGTGACCGACGGCGGCCTCGAGCGCGGCCGGGTCCAGGGCCCGCGCGGGCTCGTACGCCTCGACCATGTTGTAGGTGCGGACCTCCCCCTCGTCGAGGGACTCCAACAGCCAGAGCCTGGCCTGGGCGTTGGTCGCGGACCAGCGGGAAGGCCGGTCCCCGTCCGGGACCGGTCCGGCGGCGCGCGGTGCGGGGCCCCGGGCAGAGGCCTCGCGCAGCGCCTCGGCGAGGGCGGCCGGGGTGCGGGCGGCAAAGACCTGGCGGATCGACAGGTCCTGGGCGGCCGGCCCGGTGCAGAGCACGCCGACCAGCTGGGCGGCGGTGAGGCTGTGCCCGCCGGCCTCGAAGAAGTCCTCGTCCGCTGACTGCGGAGGGCGGCCGAAGACCGCCTCCCAGGCCGCCGCCACCGCGTGGTCGGCCGCGTCGGCGGGGGCCCACGCCCCGGCCGGTTCGGGCGCGGGCTCGGCGGCGAGGGCCGACCGGTCGATCTTTCCGTGCGGGGTCCGCGGCAGCTCGGCGACCTGGCGCAACAGCCCGGGCACCATGTGCGCCGGGAGCAGCTCGGCCAGGGCGGTGCGGACGGTCTCGGGCGGGACGGTGCCGTCGGCCGTGTACCAGGCGCCCAGGACCAGGCGGTCGGCGCCGACCGCCCGGGGCAGGACGACCGCCTCCCGGACGCTGTCGAGGCCGACCAGCATCTGCTCGACCTCGCCGGGCTCGACCCGGTTGCCGTGCAGCTGGATCTGGTCGTCCATGCGGCCCAGGAAGTCCAGCGTCCCGTCCGCGTTCCAGCGCGCCAGGTCCCCGGTGCGGAAGGCTCGGCCGACGCCCGGCAGCGGGCACTCGACGAAGCGGGTGGCGGTGGCCTCCGGGGCGTCGAGGTAGCCGTCGGCCGCGACGGCGGGTCCGACGACGTAGATCTCCCCGGGGACACCGACGGGCGCGAGGTCGCCGGCCGGCGTCAGCACCAGCACGCCGAAGCCAGGGGTCGGCCGGCCGACGGGGACCGCCGTGAGCGCGACGGCCTCCTCGCCCGAACAGTGGAAGGTCGCGCACGCGATCGTGGCCTCGCTCGGCCCGTAGAGGTTGGCGAAGGTGCCGATCCGCAGCCGTCCCCCGGTACGTGCCAGCAGGCCGCGGGGGATCGTGTCGCCGCCCAGCAGGAGGTGGGGCAGCTCGACCGCGGCGTCTTCCGGAAGGACCTCCAGCATGGCGGAGAGCAGGCTCGGCACGCAGTTCACCATGGTGACGCCGTGCTGGCGCAGCCGCGCCCAGAAGGTCACCGGGTCCAGCTCGTCGGGGGCGCCGACGGCGACGAGGGCACCGCCCACGGCGAGCGCGACGAAGATCTGGAAGGTGGTGGCGTCGGAGGAGATCGCCGACAGCAGCGCGCAGCGCAGGTCCTCGTCGACGCCGAGCAGGTCGGCCGAGACGACCGCGTGGTGGCCGATCTGGTCATGGCGCAGCACGACGGGCTTGGGCAGGCCGGTGGAGCCCGAGGTGAAGAAGACGACGGCGTCGTCCTGCGGCCGGACCTCGGGCAACGCGGGCCCGTCGGCGGCGGTGGTGGTGGCGGGCTCGGAGGCGGTGCGCAGTTCGTCGGCCGGAAGGAGGGGTGGCAGACCGTCCCGCGTGGGGGCGTCGCCGATGAGCAGCCGGGCCGCGCTGCCGTCCGCGAGGCGCCGGATGCGCGCGGCGGGGTGCCGCGGGTCGATCGGGACGTAGGCCGCACCGGCACGCAGCACGGCGAGGACGGCGAGGACGAGGTCGGCGCCGCGCGGCAGGGCCACCGCGACCCGGTCTCCCGGCCGGATGCCGTACCGCTCGACGAGGTACGTGGCCGCCCTGCGGGAGCGGGCCGCGAGTTCGCCGTGGGTCCACGTCAGGTCGTGTTCGACCACGGCGGCCCGGCCAGGGCTGCGCTCGGCCGAGGCGTCCGCAAGCTCCGGCAGCGTCCTGGGGACGAACGCGGCAGGCACGGGCAGACCGCTCCACGCCTCGAGTTCGGCCCTGTGCCCGGGGCTCAGCGGGTCGACCTCGCCGGCGGTGCGGTGCGGGTCCGCGGCGACGGCGGCGAGGACGGCGGCGAGGCAGCGCGGCAGGTCCGCCACGGTGGTGGGTACCCGGCCGCCCGTGCCGGTCACCTCCAGCCGGATGCCGCCGTCCGTGGTCAGCCGGCCGTGCACGAGCACCTCGGCGGGGGCGGTGAGCCGGGTGTCGCCCCAGGTCACGGCGATCTGGGAGACCGCTGACCCGTCGGCCTCGCCGACGGCGTCCAGCCTGGTGACCAGCGCCGCGCGGTCCCGCCACGGCAGGGCGGAGGCCTCGGCGAGGGCCCGGTGCAGTGCCTGGAGGAGGTCGCTCACCTTGGTGTCCGGGCCGAGTCCAGTGCGCAGGAGCACCTCGCCCGGGGTCGCGCCGGGCACCGGGCAGAGGATCGCGAGGTCCTCGCCGGCCCCGAACCGCGCCATGGCCAGGCGGGTGGCGGCGATCAGCAGCAGGTGAAGGCCGGTCGGGTCGTCGCCGGCCAGGTGTCGCAGCGTCGCCGCCCGGTCCGGTGCGACCACGACGGCCTCGGGCCCGGGCGCAGTCGCCCCGCCCACCGGGAGCAGCTTCTCCCGCCTCAGGCCGCGAAGCGCGGTCAGCCAGTGTGCTCGGACAGCTGCGTGTTCCAACAACGAATTCTCCCTGGAAAAGCCTGAATGGCGGGAGATCAGTCGTCCACGGGTCCCGGTGCGCGGCAGAAAACAGGGCAGGGCCGGCGCGGTTTCTCATGAGAGGAAATCAGAGGGCGCAATGCGCCGCCGAGGAAACCCACTCGCCGTCGGACCGCCCGGGCGGAATCCTCTCCCCCCGGCACCCGTCCCCGCAGGTCAACATCCCCGTTCGCATCACACAGTTGATGCTACGACAGCGATCAGACCACGCATGATCGTCCACCGTCAATGTGGCCTGCGTCACAGTCGAGGTCAATTGAGGACGATATCGCGACGGGGTTAGGTTGTGGCCACACTCGTGGCCCGACCTGCCGTCATAGGATCGTGCCCACATATTTTTCGGGGGATAAATCGCAGCGCCAGGCCGGCGGAAACGGCCGTGCCACCATGCACACTCCCCCCTGGCTAAAGGAACTGCGTGAGTTCGTTCCAAATCTTCCGCACGAATCCGGCATTCCGGCGGTACTGGACCGCCCGATCGGTTTCCCTGGTCGGGGACGGCATCGCCACCGTCGCACTGCTGCTGCTCATCACCGGCAGCGGGGCGAGCGCCACAGGCGTTGCGGCGCTGCTGCTGGCCCAGGCGGTGCCCCGCTTCTTCGGTCCGGTCGCGGGCGCGCTGCCCGACCGCTTCGAGGTCAAGCGCCTGCTGCTGCTCGCCGAACTCGGCCAGGGCGCCGTCTTCGTCGCGATCGCCTTGGTGCCGTCGAACGTGGCTCTGCTGGTCCCGCTGGTCGCGCTCTCCTCCGCGCTGGCCACCGTCTTCAACGCGGCTGGCCGTACCGTCATGCCCCGGCTCGTCGACGAGCCCCAGCTGATGCCCGCCAACGCCTGGATGGGTACCGCGTTCAACCTCCAGGCCGCGCTCGGCCCGGTGCTGGGCGGAACGGTCGCGGCGCTGCTCGACCCCCGCGGTGCCCTGCTGGTCAACGCGGTGAGCTTCTTCGTCGGTGCCGCGCTGCTCCTCGGGCTGCCCCGGATGGAACCCAGTGGCGCCTCCGCCGGCGACCGGCCCGGGTTCCTGGCCGGGATCGGCGCCGGGATCGCCTTCACCTGGCAGCACCGGACCGCCCGCGCGATCTTCCTGCTGCTGCTCTTCGGCATCATGTTCGCCTCCCTGGACAACGTCGTCCTGGTCTTCCTCTCCCGCGACGTCCTTGAAGCCGGCCCGTTCGGCTTCGGCCTGCTCGGGACCGGTGCCGGCGCCGCGATGGTCGCCGCCTCGCTCTGGCTGACCCGCCCGACCGCCAAGTTCTCGGCGGTGGCCCTGCTGGCCGGCGGGTGGATCATCGCCGGCCTGGGCATCGCGCTGACCGGCGCGGCCCCCGTGCTGGCGGTGGCCGTAGTGACGCAGGCCGTGATGGGCCTGGGCAACAGCATCGCGATGATCGGTGAGGAGACGCTGCTCCAGAAGGCCGTTCCGGCCGAGATGCTGGGGCGCGTCGGCGGTTCCCTCTCCTCCGCCGCCTTCGCCGGCAGCGCGCTGGCCTATGCGGTCGGCGGTTTCGTGGCCGCCGCCGTGTCCCCGCGGACCTCGCTACTCGTCGCCGGCATCGGCCTGGCCGTCGTCACCCTGCTGTGCCTCCCCGGGCTGCGCGCGGGCGGCCGTGGCGAGACACCGCCGGCCGCCGACGGCCAGGCCGTCGGCGCGGCCCCCTCGCCGTCGGCGTGACCGCCGCGCGCCCCGCAGGGCGGGCGGGCACGGAGCCCGTCCGATGACCGGGCCCGACCGCTGGCTGCTCTCCTGGAACCCCCCGCGCACCGCGCGCACCCTGCTGGTGTGCCTGGGCCACGCCGGGTCCGGGGCCAACCAGTTCCGGCGCTGGCAGGAGCAGCTCGGCCCTGGGGTGGCCCTCCTCGCGGTGCAGCTGCCCGGGCGGGAGAACCGGTGGCGCGAGCCGCCCGCCACCCGCCCGGCGGAGGTCCTCGACGAGCTGGTGCCCGCACTGCTCGACCGCCTCGACCTGCCGTACCTGGTCTTCGGACACAGTATGGGCGCCCTGCTGGGCTACGAGCTGGCCGTGGCGCTCGGATCGCGCCACGGCCGGTGGCCCGAGCATTTCGTCGCCTCCGCCTCCCGGGCACCGCACCGGCAGACCCCGGACGACTCCGTCGCCGCGTTGGACGACGGGCAGCTGGTGGCCGAGCTGGCCGCCCAGGGTGCCGTCCCCGACTTCGTCGCCCGGGACAAGCGGCTGGTCCAGCTCGTCGCCAGGCCGATGCGCGGTGACATCGCCCTGTGCGACAGCTACGTGCCCACGCCTGACGGCCCGCTGCCCTGCCCCGTCGACGGCTGGCGGGGCGAGGCGGACCTCGGGGTGACGCACGCCCACATCCGGGAGTGGAGCGCCTGCTCCACCGCGGACACGACCATCCGGACGTTCACCGGCGGCCACCTCTACCACCTGGCCGACCCGCACCCCGTCGTCGACGGGCTCCGCCGGCTCGCCACCGGTCCGGGGAGCCGGGAGGTCGCCGGCTGAGGTATCGCCCCGCCGATTTCTACGAAGCCGAAAAGGAGTCATGGTGACCAGCACGGACACCACGTCGCGCACAGTGCTCAGGCTGACCGCCGAGGAGGCGGCACACACCGCCGAACTGGCCCTGGACGTCGCCGGGCGGTACCGCACCGCGGACGATCCCGACCTGATCCAGGAGGCCCCACTGCTGGCCGCGCGCCTGCCCGAGCGCGTCCAGCGGTTCCTGCGCGCCTTCGCCCTCGACCAGTTGGAGGGCTACTGCACCATCGGCGGCCACCTGATCGACGACGAGCGGATCGGCCGCACCCCCGTCCACTGGAAGGACGAGACCCGGACGCACCACGAACTCCCGGAGGAGGTCCTCCTGGTGCTGTACTCCGCCGTGATCGGCGAGCCCTTCGGTTGGGCCACCCAGCAGGACGGCCACCTGGTCAACGACGTGTTCCCGATCCGGGAGTACGAGAACCAGCTGCTGGGCACCGGCAGCAAGAAGGCGCTCACCCTGCACACCGAGGACGCCTTCCACCCCTACCGGGCCGACTACATCGTCCTCGCCTCGCTGCGCAACCCGGACGCCGTCCCCGTCGTCGCCGCCGAGGCCGACTTCACCACACTGTCCGACGCCGACCTGGACGTCCTGTTCGCCGGCCGGTTCCACATCATCCCGGACAGCTCGCACCTTCCCAGGAACAACACCGTCAACTCCGAGGCGGACCGGCTGTTGTTCGACGGCATCGAGAAGATCATCAACGACCGCGAACCGGTCTCCGTCCTGTTCGGCTCGCGCCTGGATCCGCTGCTGCGCTTCGACGCCTCCCACATGACGCCCGTCGAGGGCGACGACGAGGCCGCCCGCGTCTTCGCAGTGGCGAGCGACCTGCTCGACCGGGCGCGCCGCCCCTGCGCCCTGGCCCCGGGCGACTTCGTGTTCCTGAACAACCACCGGGTCGTGCACGCGCGCAGCTCCTTCGCCGCCCGGTACGACGGCACCGATCGCTGGCTCAAGCGGATCAACATCACGCACGACCTGCGCAAGTCGATGAGTCTGCGCCGCCCCGCCACGCCGCGCCTGATCGGCTGAGGCCGGCCGGAGTCGAGGCCCGGTCCGGCCTCCCGCCGGGCCCGCCCGCCGACCAGCGCCCCCACGCCCCACCCCGCACATCCGAGAGGACCCCGCCATGACTTCTGACGAGCCGACGGCCCACGCCCCCGGGAGCGGGAGCCTCCCGGAACCGGCAGTCCTGGTCGCCGCGACGATCGCGGTGCTGGGGCACTTCGACGGCGACGCCGAACAGGTGCTGACGGTCTGGCAGGACGGCGCGGCCGCGACGGTCCACCTGGCCACCGACGCGTCGGCCGTGTCCGCCACCCTGCTCGAGGCCGCCCGGACGGCCCTGCGGCAGGCCCGGCCCGCGCCGCTGGACCAGGCCTCGCGCGTACTCGACCTCACCGGGGACTGCCCCGGACCGGCCGATCCCGACCTGGTCGTCCGCCCCGCCACCGACGGCCGCGGCCTGGCGGTCACCGCCGGCCCGGCCTGGGTGCGCGCCGCCGGCCCGGATCGGCTGGCCGGGATCGTCCTGCGCGTCGCCGAGTACCTCGCCGACCCGGCCGCCGCGGACGCCCCGCTCTCCCGACTGCCGTTCCTCACCGCAGACGAACACCAGCTGCTGGTCCAGGAGTTGAACGACACCGCCGGCGAGGTCCCGGACCGGACGGTCGCCCGGTGGATCGCCGACCTGGCCCGCGAGGAGCCGGACGCCCCCGCCGTCGTCACCCGTGGGCGGACCTTCAGCCGCGCCGAACTCCAGCGACTGGCCCGGCAGGTGGCGGACGACCTCGCGGGCGCCGGCCTCAAGCAGGGCGACTCGGTCTACGTCTGCCTTCCCCGCTCCGCCGAACTCGTCGTCGCCTGGATCGCCGCGCTCGGCGCGGGCATCGTCTGCATCCCGGTCGACCCGGCCTATCCGACGGCCCGGATCCGGCAGATCGTCCGGGCCGACGACCCCGTCGTCCTCACCGTGCCCGCCACCCACGACCTGCTCCCCCAGGCACGCCGGATCCCGGTCACCCTGGACGTCCCCGCCGAGCGGCCCGCCGAGGACGACAACTGGCCGGTGGTGGTCGCGCCCGAGTCGCTCGTCTATGTGATGCACACCTCCGGCTCGACCGGCACCCCGAAGGGCGTCGCGATCCGCGAGATCGGCCTGCGCAACCTGATGCACGTCTCCGCCCGGCAGTTCGGCCTCGGCCCCGGACGACGCTCGCTGAGCCTCGCCAGCCCGGGCTTCGACGCCAACGTCTGGGAGCTGCTCGCCCCGCTGTACGCCGGGGCCGCGGTGGTGCCCTTCGACGACCCGCTGATCTCGGCGACGGGCCTGGCCGACTGCGTCCGGGCCACCGGAGCCGACGCCTTCTTCCCGTTCTCCCCGCTGCTGACCCGGCTCGACCCCGCCGACTTCCCCGGCATCCGCACCGTGATCACCGCCGGCGAGCTGTTCAGCCAGGACCTCGTCGACCGCTGGCAGCCCGGCCGCGAGCTGGTCTACGCCTTCGGCCCCACCGAGGCGACCGCCCTCCAGTCCTGGCACTACTGCCGGGCGGGCGCGGCCGAACCGGCCCCGTCCATCGGACGCCCCATGACCAACCTGCGGATGTGGCTGCTCGACCCCTGGGGCGGCCACGCCGCACCTGGTGCTGTCGGCGAGCTGTACATCGGCGGCCTGGGCGTCGGGGCGGGCTACGTCGGGCTGCCCGAGGCGACCGCCGCCAAGTTCGTCGTCCGGCCGGAACTGGACGGCGACGGCACGCTGTACCGCACCGGCGACCTCGCCAGCTTCCGCCCGGACGGGAACATCGACTTCCGCGGCCGCAAGGACAATCAGGTCAAGCTGCGCGGCTTCCGGATCGAGCTCGGCGAGGTGGAGACCGTCCTCGCCGCCCTGCCCGGCGTCGACACCGCGATCGCGGTCATCCACGAGACCGGCGACGAGCGCCTCCTGGTGGCGCACCTGATCCCGCTGCCGGATGCCCAGCTGCCGTCCGCCGCCGAGCTGCGCGAGCGACTGGCGGACCTGTTGCCGTACTACATGATCCCGAGCGCGTTCGTCCCGCTCACCGAAGTCCCGTACACCCCGAACGGCAAGATCGACCGCACCGTCCTCTCGGCCCGCCCGCTGCTCGGGACCCCGGCCGTCGCCGACCCGGAGGCCGGGGACGACGCCGTGCTGACCGAGGTACGGGCCGCGTTCGCCACCGTCCTCGGCACCTCCGACGTCGCGCCCGACCAGGACTTCTTCGCCTCCGGCGGCCACAGCCTCGGCGTCG
>NZ_JBEXKB010000047.1:0-47213 GCF_040609455.1 Kitasatospora sp. NPDC004669 | reverse complement strand
TCAACGACCGCTACGGCATCGACATCCGCGCCCGCGACCTCTTCGAATGCCCCACCCCCACCACCCTCGCCACCCGCATCACCGAACTCCTCCCCACCACGGACGACCCCACCCTCGCCGAGGTACGGGCCGCGTTCGCCACCGTCCTCGGCACCTCCGACGTCGCGCCCGACCAGGACTTCTTCGCCTCCGGCGGCCACAGCCTCGGCGTCGCCGAGATCGCCGCCCGCCTCAACGACCGCTACGGCATCGACATCCGCGCCCGCGACCTCTTCGAATGCCCCACCCCCACCACCCTCGCCACCCGCATCACCGAACTCCTCCCCACAGCCAGCGGGTCGGCGGCCGAGCCGGCGAGCGGTGACGACGAACTCGGCCTGCTCCCGGTGCAGTCGTGGCAGTGGCTGCTCCGCCAGGCCCGGCCGGAGGAAGATGCGGCCTACAACGTGCCGACGCTGTTCAGCTGCGGCGGCACTCCCGACCCCGAGCGGCTCCGCCACGCCCTGGCCGCCCTGCGGCAGCGCCACCCGATGCTGCGCGCGACCATCCGCGAGGTGAAGGGGGCGCCGCAGGTCGCCCTGGACGGTCCCGGCCTCCCGCTGGAGGTCCTCGACCTGCGCACCGAGGCGGACCCCGAGGCCGCCCGCGCCGAGGCGATCCGCGTCCGCGCCAACCGCCCGATCGACCTCGCGAACGGCCCCGCCCTGCACACCACGCTGCTGCGGCTCCCCGGCGACCGGTACGAGCTGCTGACGGTCTGCCACCACATCGTGAGCGACGGCCCCGGCATCGACGTCCTCGCCCGCGACCTGGTCGCCGCGTACGAGAACACCGACGCCGAGCTGCCGCCGCTGACCCGCGACCCGCTGATCGTCGGCCGCACGGAGTCGGACCTGCTCGCCGGGGGGCGGTTCGACGACCAGCTCGACCACTGGCGCTCCCGGCTGCTGCCCGCGCCCGCCCCGCTGCCGCTGCCCGTCGACCGGCCCCGCACCCGCCCCGGCGGCACCCGCACCGCAGCCGTCGAGGTCGAGCTCGGCGCTGCCCACACCGAGGCGCTGCGCGGCCTCGCCAAGCGGGCCCGCACCGGTCTCGCCGCCCCGCTCGCCGCCGCCGTGGCCGTCCTCCTACACCGGTCCACCGGCCGGAACGACATCTGCCTCGGCACTCCCGTCAATCTGCGCGGCCAACTCGGCCTGACCGAGCACCTCACCAACGGCGCCAACTCGACGGCGCTGCGTCTCCACCTACGGCCGGCCTCCCGCGCCGAACTGCTCGGGCAGGTCGCGGACCTGATGCACGAGGCGATCGACCACGCGCGTGTCCCGTTCCACCACTTGGTGGACCGCCTCAACGTCCCGGTCGAGCCGCTGCGCAACGCGCTGTTCGACGTGTTCGTGACCTGCTACGGCCAGAGCGAGGCTGGCACCGAGCCCGGCCTGACGCTCTCCGGACGAGTCATCAAGCTCGACTCCGGCCTGTGCGACCTGTCCTTCCAGGGCTGCGAGCACCAGGACGGGCTCACTCTGATCCTCCAGTACGACTGCGACCTCTACCAGGAGGACACCGCACGCCTGCTCGTGGACCAGTGGCGGCGCGCCCTCGAAGCCTTCGCCGGGGCGCCGGACGAACCGTGGTCGCAGGTGGACCTGGGTGCCCCTGTCCCACCGAAGGGCCCCACGGTGACGGGCTTCGGCGGCTTCCGGTTCGACTCACCGGCCGACGCCGGCGTGAAGGGATGAGCAGTATGACGTACCAGACATCGGAACGGCCCCGGCCGACCGATCTGCGGAATGTGAACCTCGCCGATCCCTCCGTCCACGCCGAGCTCGACCTGACACAGATGTGGCGTCGGCTGCGCGCCGAGGACCCGGTCCTCTGGCACGACCACGTCCCCGGCCAGCAGGGCTTCTGGGTGGTCTCGCGGCACGCCGACGTGATGGACGCCTATCGGCGTCCCCAGGACTTCGGTTCGGCCGCCGGTAACGTCATGGACACCCTGCTGCACGGCGGCGACTCGTCGTCCGGGCGGATGCTCGCGGTCTCGGACGGCGAGCAGCATCGCGAGGTGAGGCGCGTGGTCCAGCGCGGATTCTCCGCCAAGATGCTGGACGAGCTGGGGCATTCGACCCGGATCTCCACCCGGAAGCTGGTGACCGAGGCCGTAGAGCGCGGCTCCTGCGACTTCGCCAAGGACGTCGCGGCGCGCATCCCGATCGCCCTGATCTGCCAGCTCCTGGGCGTTCCCGAGGCCGACAGCACATACCTCATGGAACTGGCGAACTCGGCCATGGGTTCGGACGCGCCGGGGCAGACCCTGCGGGACGCGCAGCTGGCCCAGAGCGAGATCCTGGTCTACTTCACCAAGCACGCCCGGCAGCTGCGCGCCGCGCCGGGTAACGACCTCGTGAGCATGCTGGTGACCAGCGAGATCGACGGGCGCCCGCTGCCCGCCGACGTGATCGTCTTCAACTGTTACAGCCTGGTGCTCGGCGGCGACGAGACCGCCCGGCTGGGCATGGTCGGCGGCCTCGTCGCGCTGACCGAGCACCCGGACCAGTGGAAGCGGTTCAAGGACGGCGACATCCCGGTCGAGCTGCTGGTGGAGGAGGTGATGCGCTGGACGACACCCGCCGTCCACGTCGCCCGGACGGCGCTGCGCGACACCGAACTCGGCGGGAGGCGGATCGCCGAGGGCGATGTGGTCACGCTGTGGAACACGTCGGCCAACTGGGACGACGCAGTCTTCACCGCGCCGGAGGTCTTCGACGGTTCGCGTCGGCCGAACCGCCATGTGAGCTTCGGTTTCGGCCCGCACTTCTGCGTCGGCGCCCAGCTCGGTCGGATCGAGCTGGCGGCGCTGTTCGAGGCGTTGCGGGACGAGGTCTCCCACGTGGAAGTCACCGGGCCGATCGGGCGCTTCTACTCCAACTTCCTGAACGGAATCACCAGCCTCCCGGTGGAGCTGCGCCGCTGACCGAACCGAAACGACCCGGACCGAAACGATGAGGGCCGGCGGGATCTCCTCCCGCCGGCCCTCATCGTTTGTCCGGATGCTACGCGCCCAGCGCCCGACAGATACCCGCCACCGTGGGTTCGGCGAAGAAGTCGTCCAGGTCCACCAAGAGCCCGGCGCGGGTCTCCAGCTCCATCAGCAGCAACGCAGCCATCAGACTGTGCCCGCCGAGGTCGAAAAAGTCGTCGTCCGGGCCCACCGTGTCGAGACCGAGCACCTCGGCGAAAACCGCGGACACCGCGCCCTGGGCGCCCTCCTGTGCGGCCCTCGGGCCGTCCTCCGGGGTGGCGGACCGGGCCGCCGCCGCGAGCTCCTCGGTGGCCTGTGCGGCGAGCGCGGCACGGTCCACCTTGCCGTTGCGGGTGAGCGGCAGCTCGTCCAGGACGGTCAGGCGGCCCGGAACCATGGAGCCGGGCAGCGCCACCCGTGCGGCCGTACGAACCTCGCCCGGGTCGACCTGGCCGGTGAGGAACCCGACCAGGGCGAGCGAGCCGTCCGGCCCGGTGGCCGGGAGGACGACGGCACTGCGCACACCGGGCAGGGCACAGAGTCCGGCCTCGACGTCGCCGATCTCGACCCGGTTGCCCCGGATCTTGACCTGGGTGTCGCTGCGGCCGAGGAACTCGAGGCCGGCCGGCGTCCACCAGCCGCGGTCGCCGGTGCGGTAGCGGCGGCCGCCGGGCTCGTCGGGCGCGGTGAGGAAGGCCTCGGCGGTCAGGTCGGGCCGGTTGAGGTAGCCGTCGGCGAGGCCGGGGCCGGCCAACTGGATGTCGCCGGGGAAGCCCGGCGGGACGACGCGCCCGCTGTCGTCGAGCACCCGGACCACGGTGTTGTCGATCGGCCGTCCGATCGGGAAGCCGTGCCGCGGCCGGTCGTCGTAGTCGAACGCGGTGGCGCCGACCGAGTTCTCGGTGGGCCCGTACTCGTTGACCAGCCGGGCATCCGGAAGCAGCTTCCGGTGCCGCTCGACGAGTTCCTCCGGGGTGGCCTCGCCCGCCACGGTCACCAGCCGCAGGCAGCCGGGCTCGGCCAGCGCGTCCAGGAGGACCTCGTAGAGGGACGGGACGAGGGTGATGTGGGTGGCCCGGTGCCGGGTGACGAGGTCGCGCACCCGCTGCGGCTGGAGCCGGTCCGCCTCCGCCAGGAGGATCAGGGTGCCACCGCTGCCGAGGACCGAGAACAGGTCGGAGACGGAACTGTCGAAGGAGAACGACGGGACCTGGACGAGGCGGGTGTCCGGCCCGAGGCCGTGGTAGCGCCGCTTCCACGCCAGGTAGCTGTCGATGGCGCCGTGCCGGACCAGGACGCCCTTCGGCCGCCCGGTGGAGCCCGAGGTGTAGATGACGTACGCGAGGTCGCCGGCCGTCGGCAGGGCGTCCGGCGCGGGCCCCTCGCCGGGGGCGGCGAGCTGCGTGACCGTGGCGGTCGCGAGGTCCGCGCCGACCGGCACCGCGGGATCGTCGACCACCGCCAGCGCGCACCTCGCGTCGGCCAGGATGAACGCCAGGCGGTCCGCCGGCAGGTCCGGGGCGAGCGGCACGTACGCCGCGCCGGCGCGCAGGATGCCGAGGATCACGGCCACCGCGTCGGCGCTTTTGCCCAACACGGTGGCGACGCGGTCGCCCGGGCGGACGCCGAGGGCCCGCAGCCGGGCCGCGACGCGGTCGGCACCGGCCACCAGCGCGCCGTACCGCACCTCGCGGCCGCCGTCGATCACGGCGACCGCCTCCGGGTCCTCGGCGGCCCGCTCCAGGACGGACCGCAGGAGGGTGCCGGGCTCGGCCTCGGGCCGGTAGCCGCCCTGGCCCCAGTCGGTGACCGCCGCGAGGTCCTCCGGAGCCGCCAGGTCGAGCTGAGCCAGCGACCGGCCTGGTTCGGCGAACGCCGCCAGCACGGTGGCGAGGGACCGGAGCACGACCTCGACCCACCACGGCTCCAGCAGCGAGGTGGCGAAGTCGGCGGTGAGGCGGCGGAGTTCGCCGGGGCCGCCGGTCAGCGTGAGGTCGAGCGCCGTCGTCGGCACGGCCGTCCCGGCCAGCCGCTCCGTCCGGACGGACAGCGCGAATGTGGCGCCGGCCGCGGCCAGGTCGGTGGGGCGGGCCGCGCGCAGTCCGGCGTCGACGGCGAGCACGAGGTCGCGCAGCGAGCCGGCCGCCGCGGTCTCCACCGGGCAGGCGACCGGGCCGTGCGGGCCGGCCGTGGCGAGGATCACGCGCTCCTGCGCCTCCGCGGCGGCCAGCACGAGGGCCGCGGCCGCGAGCACGACGACCAGCTCCTCCACCGGCCGGCCGCCCGCGACCCGGTCGAGGCCCGCGGTCGTGGTGTCCGGGAGGTCCACGAAGGCATGCGCCCGTCCGGGCGGACCGGGCGCGGTCAGGCGCGCGCGCACGGGCGTCAGGTCCTCCGGTGCCCCAGTCTCCCCTGCCGGGAACCCGACTTCGGGAATCATGTGATGTGCCTCCAGAACAGACGCTGCGTCAGCGAGGTCGGACCTTCTCGGCCCGCGCCGACGGTTGGATGTGAGACGGCGGCCGGGGCGCCGGCAGGCCATGGCCGGCCTCCCGGCACCCCGGCCGTCTTCCCGCTCTCGGAAGGTCCCTGCCGAGCGGGGAGGAAACGTCGACCACCACCCCAATGGTCAGTAGACGAACCATCTGGAGGGGAATCGGATGCCGCCGCGGAATCCAGGAAAGGGACCGGGGAAGGAGCATGCCCGAAATCGCTCGCTCTTCGGCCGCGGACGACGGCCTCCGACGGAAATCGGGCAGCCGTCTTCGCACGATACCCCGCCGGTGATCAGCCATGTCAAGAGCACATCAGAAGCCTGTCGACCCGGCTCGGAATCGGCATCAAGTCACCGTCCGAACAGCCTTGCTGATCTATCGTCGCTCTGGCATTCTCCTAAGCAGTTGGGCCGACGGACGGGGTGAGTGATAGCCGTCGGCGATCTCACATCAGACGTATCGTCGGTGTCCTTTGGGTCGCTCCGCCGCTTTCCGGCTGAGGACCGCGCCACAGCCTCCGTCCGAGCGGTGGCCCGTTGGTGCGGGCACCGGTACCGCGCACCGCGCGGATCCCACCCCGCTGCATGACGTCCGGTCGGCCGCGCCCGTGGCGCAGGCACGATGCCGCCCCGCCAGGCACCGCCGGATCCGCACGTGCGACAGAAAGGCAGCCATGCTTCCGCAACGCCTCCGGGTGCTCCCCGGCTCGTACCTGATCGACCTCCTCGACGAGGACCGACCGCCGGCCGGCGACTGGCTGTCAGCGGTCCGCGGGCCCGAGGGCCTCACCGTGGTGCGCAGGGCGGGGGAGCACCGGAGCGAAGAGCCGCGGGAGTCGTGGGTGGCCCTGTACAGCGGTGACACCGCGCACGGCCTGGACGTGCCGGGCATGCTCGCCGCACTCCTCGCGCCCCTGGCGGCGGACGGCGTGTCTGTCTTCGTCGCCTCCACCTACGACGCGGATCTGATCCTCGTTCCGCGCGATCGGCTGCCCCGGGCCGTCGAGACGCTGCGAGCCGCCGGACACCAGGTCACTGAGGCCTCCCCACGCCACTGACCACTCCACCCGAAGAACGAGAAGAGTATCCGATGGACCTCCCGACCCACCGCTCCGCGGGCGAGCTTCCGCTGCGTGCCGACGACGGAGCTCCCTGCCTGGAGCTGACCTCCGAGGAGCGCGCGGCACTCAAGGATCTCGCGGACAGCCTGCTCGACGATCCCCGGGGCCTCCCCCTCGACCACCGCCTCGACCAGCTGGCACTCGCCGCCCACGACGTCCCCGCTCGGATCCGCGCGCAGCTGGTCGACTTCCGGCTGACCGGCCGGCCCTACGGCGGCTTCGTCCTGTCCAACCTCCCGATCGACGAGGCCCTCGCCGGCCCGACGCCGACCAGCTACACCGCCGAGCCGGACAGCCGGGAGGCGGACCGGGCCACCGCGCTGCTGCTCCTGCTCGGCTCGCTGCTGGGGGATCCCGTCTCTTACCTCACGCAGCAGCGCGGTCGCATGGTCCTCGACGTCTTCCCGATCAAGGGCCACGAGTACCAGCAGCTCGGCTCCAGCTCGACCACCAACCTGGAGTGGCACAACGAGGACGCGTTCCACCCGCTGCGGGCCGACTGGATCATGCTGATCGGACTGCGCAACCACGACCGCGTGCCGACCACCTTCGCGCCCGTGCAGGACCTCGAACTCGACGACCGCACCCGGGAGCTGCTGTTCCAGGAGCGGTTCGTCATCCTGCCGGACGAGTCGCACACGGCCTCCTTCAACAGCGAGACCACCGGCATGGACGAGGGCAGCTGGATCGAGGAGGCGTTCCGGAAGATCGCCGAGATGAACGAGAGCCCGCGCCGCGCCGCGGTGCTGTCCGGTGACCCGGCGGCTCCGTTCGTGCGGATCGACCCCGCGTTCATGCCCAAGGACCTCGACGAGGAGGCGGTGGCCGCCCTGGACGCCGTCATCGCGGGCTTCGACGCGAAGCTTCGGGACATCGTCCTCGGCCCAGGCGACCTCCTGATCGTCGACAACAAGCGGTCGGTGCACGGCCGTCGGCCGTTCCGCGCCCGGTACGACGGCACCGACCGCTGGCTGCGCCGGATCAACGTGCTTGCCGACCTGCGCCGCGCGGAGGGCCGGCGGTACACCGCCCACGGCCGCGCGCTGGTCTGACCCGGTCGTTCACGCCCCGGGGAGCCGCCTCGCCCGACGCGAGCCGAGGCGGTTCCCCGGAGTGCCCGCAGATGGGAGCCCATCGGATGCGATCCCAACGGATCTACGAGTTGACGCACACCAGCCACCCGGTCTCCAACCCCGTCGGCGAGGAGTCGGTACGCCGGCTGCTGCGCGAGGCCGCCCCGCGCGGCGACGAGCGGGTGCTCGACCTCGGCTGCGGCGAGGCCGCGTGGCTGCTGCCGCTGCTGGCCGCCAACCCGGGCGTCACCGCGGAAGGTGTCGACATCTCCCGGCCCGCCCTCACCCGGGCCCGCCAGGTCGCGGAGGAGACGGGCGTGTCGGACCGCCTCGTGCTGCACCGCCAGGGTGCCGCCGGATTCGTCTCGCCCGAGCCGTTCGACACCGTGCTGTGTGTCGGCTCCGCCTACGCCTTCGGCGGCGTGCGGCCGGCGCTCGACGCAATCCGCCGCCATCTCGCCCCCGGCGGACGGGTGTTGATCGGGGACGCGTTCTGGGAGCGGCCTCCCGGTCCGGTCGCGCGCGAGATCTTCGGCGAGTACCACGATCTGGCCACCACCGTCGATCACGTGGTGGGCCGCGGCTGGGCTCCCGTGTACGGCCATGTCAGCACCCGCGCGGAGCTGGACGAGTACGAGTGGTGCTGGACCGGCGACCTCACCGCGTGGGCACTGGACCACCCCGACGCCCCGGACAGTGACGAGGCGTTGGCGCTGGCCACCGCCCGCCGCGCCGAATGGCTCACCGAGTACCGCGACTGCTTCGGCTTCCTCAGCCTCGTGGTGCGCAGCACGGCGGAACGGGCGTAGCGGTCAGCCCCGCTTGGCCATCATGTTCGCCCAGCCCTCCTTGCCCTGCTGCTTCAGGTTCTTGAGCTGCTCCTGCCGCAGGCGGGCGTCCGAGCGGGCGGCGATCCACCGGTTCTCGCGGAGCAGCTTGCGGTAGCTGTCGAGCCGCCGCTGCAACAGCACCCCGTCCTCGACGGCCTCCAGCACGGCACACCCGGGCTCGGAGACGTGCTCGCAGTCCCGGAACCGGCAGTCGTCGGCGAGGGCGTCGATCTCCGAGAACACCTGCTGAAGACCGTCGGCCGCGTCGTACATGCCGACGCCGCGAAGACCGGGGGTGTCGATCAGCACTCCGCCGCCCGGCAGGGGCAGCAGTTCGCGCGTCGTGGTCGTGTGCCGACCCTTGCCGTCGCCCCTGGTCTGCTGGACCTCCATCGCCGCGCGGCCGAGCAGCGCGTTGCTGATGGTGGACTTGCCGGCACCGGACTGTCCGACCAGGACGCTGGTGCCGTTCAGGCAGGCCGCGAGCACGTCCATGCCCTCACCGGTCGCGGCGCTCACGACGAGGACGTCCACCCCCGGCGCGACCTGCTCGATCTCCTCCCTGACCCGGTCCGCGTCCTCCGCGACGTCGGCCTTCGTCAGCACCACCAGCGGCTGCGCGCCGCTCTCCCAGGCGAGGGCGAGGAAACGCTCGATCCGGCCCAGGTCAGGTTCGACGGCCAGGGACACGGCGACGGCGACCGTGTCGACGTTCGCCGCGAGCAGCTGTCCCTCCGAGCGCTGCGAGGCGCTGGAGCGGATGACCGCGGTCCGCCGCGGCAGGAGGGCCTGCACGTACGTGCCCGCCGCACTGACCGACAGCGCCGCCCAGTCGCCCGTGCACGGCATCCGCGTCGGGTCCGGGTCGGCGACCGGACCGGTGTCCGCGTGCACCACGGCCACCGACTCCCCGTCGGCGACGACGACATCGCAACGCCCCCGGTCCACCCGCACGATCCGGCCCAGGACCGAACCGGCCTCGCCGTGCGGCGCGAAGAGGTCGGCGATCTCGTCGGTCCATCCGTACGGGAACAGCGGCTCGACAGTGCGGGATTCGCCCGTCGAAAACGATCCGTGAGGCAATGCGGTCGGCCCTTCGCGCGGGGTTCCCGGCCGTCGGGGTCCTCGCGGAGCACCTCAGGACGGCCGGGTTGCTGGTACGGATGAAGATCGGAATTGACGCTACGACAGGAAGCGGCCTCCCGGCAAGGAATTTTGTCCGCGAACAGCCAGCCCGGGCGGCCGGGCCCGCCGAACGCGGCCCGCGCCGTGGTGCCCGCAGAACTACCCGGGCGTCCTCGACAAGGTGCCGATCGGGCGGGTCTACTGGAACAGCAGGTACATCGCGGCCGCCACCGTCGCGGCCACCCTGCTCACCGGTGCCACGGCGGCCTGCGCCTTCGCCTGGATCCCGTTCTGCGGCTTGGCCCCCTGGGGCCTCGGAGGGCGTTGACGGTCACCCCGGACCTCGACGAACTGGACCGCGCCGAACGGCCGTTCACCGATCGCGGCTCGCGGCTGCTCGTCACGGCCGGCCCGGACGGCCTCCGGGTCGCCCGGGCGGAGTACGAGACCCCGTTGGAGCGGATGCTCTGGGCCACCACACGGTCAGGGCTCCAGTTGTGCAAGCACGGCAGCAGGGTGATGACCTGCCCGGCATCACCACTGATAGGCCTCGGCGCTCGTCCCGCTGATGTCCGTCATCGGGCCCTACTACCGTTCCGAATGGGTCTCACTCTGCGGGATCCCGCGTATCCGCTTGGAAGGCGTGGTCGACGACTGGAAGCTCCTATCCCAGCGGGTCCGCGAGCTCGCGCCCTGGTTCGACGGGTCCGATGACTCTCGGGGGCCTCTCTCGCACCGTCAACCCGCGGCCAGGCCGGCCAGGGCCTGCTCGACCGGCAGGGTACCGGAGGTGACGTCGAGGGCGCGGTTCCGGGCGGCCTCGTGGGCGAGGGCGGCCACCACGACAGCAGCGAGGTCGTCGCGGGGGATGCTTCCGTCGGACAGCGCGGGGGCGAGGGCGATGCACCCGTCGCCGCTGCGGTCGGTGAGGCCGCCCGGGCGCAACACCGTCCACTCCAGGCCGGAGCGAGCGAGCACGAGGTCGGCCTCGTGCTTGGCGCGCAAGTAGGAGCGGAAGCCCAGCGGTGCCTGGTCGGCGCGGTCCGCCGGCATGGCGGAGACCTGGACGTAACGGCGGACGCCGGTGATCCGGGCGGCCTCCACAGCGGCGATCGCTCCGTCTCGGTCCACCCTGAGGAGGTCGCGCGAGCGGGGGCTGGACACCCCGGCGCAGTTCACCACGGCCTCGCTGCCGGTCAGGAGCTCGGCCAGGGCGGTGGTCCCCGCGGTCAGGTCACCGAGGACCGGGGCCGGCCCTTGCTGCCCTCCGGTCCCGGTGCGCTTGCGGTCGCGCGAGACCGCACGAACCCGGTGACCCGCGTCGAGCAGCAGGGAGACGACCCGGGAGCCGGTCCGGCCGGTCGCGCCGAACACAGTGATGATCACGATTTACGTCCTTGGGGCGTCACGAGCGGTCGATGGCGTCGGCGGGGTCCGCGGCGGAGACCGGCCTGGGTGCCAGGGTGGCGTTCCAACTGGCCAGCAGCCGCAGCGCGGTGGCCGCGTCGGAGCCCGCCTCGGCGGCGTACGCGATGAGCTTCTGCTCCGGGTCCTCCGCCAGCTGGAACGTGCTGAAGTGAAGCCTGACCAGCCCGACTTCGGGGTGCCTGAAGGTCTTGGTGCCGAACGTCCTGGACTTGACGTCGTGCCCCGCCCACCAGCTGCGGAACTCCGGGCTCCGGAGCGACAGGTCGCCGACCAGTCCGGCCAGCCGGATGTCGTCGAAGTGGCGCCCGACCTCCAGCCGGAGGTTGCCCACCACGTTCCTGGCGATGTGCTCCCACTCCGGATAGATCTCCCGGGCGCGCTCGTCCAGGAACACCAGGCGGGCCAGGTTGCGCTCCTTCGGGGTCAGCGCCGGGAAGTCCGCGACCAGCGCCCGGGCCATCTCGTTCCACGCGAGGACGTCCAGCCGGCGCCCGACGATGTAGGCGGGGACGTCGGTCAGCGCGTCGAGCATGATCCGCAGCCCCGGCCGGACACGCTGCTGCCCCGGTTCCCGCGACGCCTGGCGGGGGGGCTGCGCGAGGTTCCGGAAGTGCTCCTGCTCGTGCTGGTCCAACCGCAGTGCGCCGGCCAGTGACTCGATCACGCTGTCCGAGACCCGGCGGATCCGGCCCTGCTCGACCCGGGTGTAGTAGTCGACGCTTATTCCGGCCAGTTGGGCCAGCTCCTCCCGACGCAGTCCGGCGACCCGACGGACTCCGGGGACCGGCACCACGCCGACCTCCTCGGGCCGCAGGCGCGCGCGTCGGGTCCGCAGGAACTCGCTGAGTTCGGCGCTCAGGTTCATGTGATCGAGTATCGCCCGGCTCCCCGCGCCCAGCCTGGCCCAATTTTGACCAGGCTGCGGAACCGGCCCTGGGGCATGCTGGTCCGGACTGTGCCCGACGGAAGCCGACTGTCCGTCAGGTACATGCATGAAGCGGCATGTGACGCATGGGGGTTATGGAGATGCCGAGGAGCACTGGCGCCGCCGTCACGTCGGCGGCCGAATACCTGGACAGCCGTAGGGCCGACATCCTGCAGGCGTACCGGGCCGGTCTATGGGAGATCGGCAGCGTGCTGGACAGCCAGGAGGATACCTGGCAGGAGCTGGAGCGTCAGGCCGGCCAGGTGATCAGCGTCTGCGTGGCAACGCTCGCCCGGGGAGTGCCCGTCCCGGACCGGGTGGCGTCCGACCCCCTGGAACTGATCAACGCGGGGCGGGCGGTGCGCCATCTGCACCCCATCGAGGCCCTGCGGGCGAGTTCGCTGCTCTTCGACGTGATCATGGCGGAGATCACCAAGGCGCTGGACGGGCACCCGGACTCCGAGGACCTGCTCGGAACCCTGGCCCACGTGCTGAACCGGAGCGTCAACCAGCGAGCCGAGGCCATGATGACGGGCTACGACGCCTTCCTCTACCGCCGGTTCAAGGACGGCCACCTCGCCGAACGGCGCCGGCTCGCCCGCGAGATCCACGACCACATCAGCAACAGCGTGAGCGCCGCCCTGCGGGGCTTCGAACTGTACGAGATCTACCGCGACAACGCGCCGACGGTCGCCGCCGATCGGTTCGACCAGGCCCGGGCGGTGCTGTTGGAAGCGCTCTGCGCCATGCACAGCACCATCGCCGAACTGCGGATGTTCAATCCTCCGGGCACGGTGGCGAGCGGTCTCCAGACCTTCCTGGCCTCGGTCCAGAACGGCGACATGGTCGACATCCGGGTCACCGGGAACGAGTGCTGGCTGCCCGGCGAGCACCGCGAACAGATCTTCGTGATCATCCGTGAGGGGCTGCGGAACATCTTCGCCCACTCCCACGCCACCAGGGCGACCGTCCGGCTGGACGTCACGCCCCACCGCGCCCGGGTGGTGATCGAGGACGAGGGCGTGGGGTTCGATGTCGCCACCGCCCTCGCACAGGGCCGTTCGCACGGGCTGGCGTCGATGCACGAACGGACCGAGCTGCTCTGCGGCCGAATGCGGCTCGCCAGCGTCCCGGACGTGGGAACGGTGATCGACCTCTCGATCCCGCTGCCGCCGTGCGAGTGCGACCACGAGGACCAGCCTGGTAACACGATGCCTAGGCAGAGTTGAGCACTGGTTGTGGCGAGCGCCCGACGGAACGCTGGTGGATGCCCGGCCGGAGCAGCCAGGCCGGACCCGACAGCGCGAGATTCGGAGTGCCATGTCCACATCCCACGACGCACCGCACCGTTCGACCGGCCGCCCGGCGGGCGAAGACGGCTGGCTGGAGACGGTCGAGACGATCGCCGGCGCACCCGCCGCCGGGCCCGACGAGCTGCAGCACGTCAAGGTGCTGAAGGTCGGCCCGGCCGAGGCGACCAGGGTGCTGGTCCTGCTCGGCGGCCGGGAGGGCGCGGCCGGCGGATTCCGCGTCCTGGCCCGTGAACTCGCCCGCACCGTACCGGGACTCCAGGTCTGGGCGGTGGACCGGCGAGAGCAGAACCTCGCCGACCTCCGGGACTACCAGGCCGACCTGAACACCGCCATCGGCTACTACCTCGGCGGGAAGTACACCAACGTGGAGGGTTCCGGCGCACCGTTCGCCGGCTCCTGGGGGCTCGACGTACTGCTCCGGGACGTCCGGCAGGTGGTCAAGGCGGCGGCCGACGACGGGCGCCGCGACGTCGTCCTCGGCGGCCACTCGGTCGGCGGCGCCGCCGTCGCCCACTATGCCGCCTGGGACTTCGACGGGACCCCGGGCTACATCGGCCTGTCCGGGCTGGTGCAGATCGACGGCGGCGTCCGGGACGCCTTCAAGGGCGCGGGAATGGAGTTCTCGCTGACCGCTCAGGACGCCGTCGGCTGGCGGAACGTCATCGCCGACGGCTCCGTGTTCGAGAACGCGACGAGCCTGGCCGTCCGGGCGGGCGACCGCCCGGAGGACGCCGCCATCCTCTACCACCTGGCCGCCCGCTGCGCCCTCACCGACCCGCACGGTCCGGCCCTGCTCACCGGCGGGCTCCCGGCGGCCTACGCGACGGACGGTCCGCTGACCAACGCCGGCCTCTTCGGCAAGCTCGTCGATGCCGCCGTCGGCCACCCCGGGTACGCCGTGCACTCGGGACGGCTCGGTCAGGACGGGGACTGGATCGACGACGGCCCGACGCCGCTCGCCCGGATCGCCGAAGCCCACGCCGAGGGTCCGTCCGGGGCCTTCATCTGGTACACCCTGAACCGCGTGATGCTCGACTACGTGGCCGGCAACGCCTTCGCGGACAACGACGTCACCCGGGAACTCGGCCTGCGCCTTCACCACGTCGAGGCCATCGACATCCCGCTGTACGCCTTCGGCAGCAGCCTCACCAACGGCACGGTGGCCGCCGCCGCGGAGCAGTTGGCGGCGAGCACCGCGATTCCCGCGGTCACCACCTACACCGACCTGGAACTGACGCACCAGGACCTGCTGTACGCCGTCCCCGAGCAGAACCTCTTCCTGCGCACCCTGGCCGAGTTCCTGCGGACGCTCCCGCGCCGCTGACCGGCCCACCGAGCTCCGGGCGACCCCCGCGCCCGGTGAAACCTTCCGGGCCCGCCCCGGCGCGGGCCCGGAAGGCCCCCTCCTCAGACCGCTCCGTCCACCCGCCCCTCACGCCAGGGAGTCGACCCACCATGAGCTCTTCACCACCGGGCGGCACCACGCAGCCCCGGGAACGACTGGTCCTGCTCGCGATCTGTCTCGCCGTCCTGATGGTCCCGGTGTCGCTGAGCGGCACCTCGCTGGCCCTGCCCGCGATCGGCCGGTCGCTGGACGCCGACATCGTCCCGCTGCAATGGGCGGTCAACGCCTACAACGTGACGGCGGCCAGCTTCATGCTGGCCGCCGGGTCGCTGGCCGACATCATCGGCCGGCGCAGGATGTTCGTGATCGGCACCGCCCTCTTCGCCGCCGGTTCGCTCACCTGCTCACTAGCCGGCGACATCTACCTGCTCGACGCCGCGCGCGCGGTGGCCGGCATCGGTTCGGCCGCGATCCTCACCGCCGGCACCGCGGTCCTGGCGAGCACCTTCGACGGCACCGCGCGCAACCAGGCGTTCGCCGTGACCGGTGTGGTCATCGGGGCCGGCCTGGCCCTCGGACCGACCACCTCCGGCTGGCTGATCTCCGTCATGGGCTGGCGCGGCATCTTCCTGACCCAGCTCGCCATCGCGGCCGTGGTGCTGCTGCTCGCCCGGATCATCCCGGAGTCCCGCAACCCGCAAGGCGGCAAGGTCGACTGGACCGGCACGGTGCTGTTCACCTCGGCCCTGTCGGTGCTGACCATCGCGGCCGCCGAGGGATCCCAACTCGGCTGGACCGGGCCGGAGATGATCGCGCTCGTCGTCCTCTTCGTGGTCCTGATGACGGCCTTCGTGCTGGCCGAGCGCCGACAGGCCCAGCCGATGTTCGACCTCGGCCTCCTCACCAGTCCCCGGTTCGTGGCCCTGTGCCTGCTCCCGGTGATCTTCTCCTTCGGCTTCGTCGGCCTGGTGGTGCTGGTGCCCTCGTATCTGATCGGCGCCGACAGCCTGTCGAGCGGCGACGCCGGCCTGACCATGCTGCTGCTCACCGGGCCCGTCCTGGTCGTTCCGCTGCTGGCCTCCCGGATGCTCCAACGCGGCCTGTCCAGCCGGGTGCTGCTGACAGTCAGCCTGCTGGTCACCACCCTGGGGGTGGCCTGGCTGACGATCATCCACCCCGGCATCGGGCCGCTCGCCCTGGCCGGCCCGCTGCTGACCATCGGGGTGGGTCAGGGCCTGTCCTCCGGTCTGATGGACGGCGCCGCCGTCTCCGCCGTGGAACCGGCCCGGGCGGGCATGGCCGCGGGCATGTTCAACACCATGCGGCTGGCGGGCGAGGCGGTGGCGATCGCCGCCATGGGCGGTGTGCTGGTCTCGCTGGTCAAGGGCCGGCTCGCGGACGGCATCGACGCCTTCGCGGGGAAGACCCCGAGCAGCGCCGGCAACCTGGCCGACAGCGTCGCGAGCGGCGACCTCACCGGGCCGGCCGCCCAGGTGCCCGCCGCCGACCGGGGTGCGTTCACGGACCTGCTGGCCAACGGTTACACCGGCGCGATGCACACCATCCTCTGGGTGGTGGTCGGCCTCTGCGCCGTCGCCACGATCGCGGTGTGGTTCCTGCTCGCCGAACGCCGCACGGACGAGCCGACGGCCTCCGGCAAGCCGTCGGAGGCGGACGAGCCGACGGAGGCGCCGGCCGCCGAGCCCGCGGGCCGGTAGCCGCCCTGGCCGGGGAACGCGAGGGGCACCCGTCGGGCCGATGGCCCGACGGGTGCCCCTCGTCGTGGATCGTGGAGCGCGGATCAGTGCCCCATCCCGTGGCCGCCGCCGACCGGGACGACCGCGCCGGTGACGAAACTCGCCTCCTCACTGGCCAGGAAGCGGACCACGGCGGCCACCTCGGCCGCGGTACCAGGGCGGCGCAACGCCGTCCCGGACACCAGCTCGGCGCGGCGCTCCGGCGTGAGGTGGGCGATCATGTCGGTCTCGATCAGCCCGGGTGCCACCACGTTGACCGTGATGTTGCGCCGGCCGAGCTCCCAGCACATCGACCGGGCCAGGCCGATCAGGGCGGACTTGGAGGCGGCGTAGTTGGTCTGGCCGGGCGAGCCCGCCATCCCGACCGTGGAGGACACCAGGAGCACCCTGCCCCACCGTGCCGTGGCCATCCGGACGGCCGCCCTACGGGCCACCCGGAACGCCCCCATCAGGTTGGTCTCGATGACGGCCGCGAAGTCCTCCTCGGACATCCCGAGCATCAGCATGTCCCGGGTGGCCCCGGCGTTGGCCACCAGCACCTCCACCGGTCCCTGCTCGGCCTCCACCTCGGCGAAGGCCCGATCGACCGACTGCGGGTCGGTGACGTCGCACCGGACGCCGAACAGGCCGGTCGGCGGCTCCCCGGACCGGTAGGTGACCGCGACCTTGTCACCGGCCTCCGCGAAAGTACGGGCGACCTCCAGCCCGATTCCCCGATTGCCACCGGTGACCAGTACGGAACGACTCATCGCTTCCCCTCCTGGGCGGACGCCAACTGATCCGCCGGCGTCTCGCCGCCGGCACCGGTGAAGCCGGCCAGCCGGGCCAGGGCCTCGGCCGTACCGGTGAAGTGCACGGCGTGCCAGCCCGCGGCCCGGGCGCCCGTGCAGTTGACGCCCAGATCGTCGACCAGGAGGCACTCCTCGGGCCTCAACCCGAGGCGTTCGGCAGCCAGTCGGAAGATCCCGGGCTCCGGCTTGCGGTGCCCGACCTGGAAGGAGAGCACGATCTCGTCGAACAGCTCGGCCGGGACCATCCGCCGCCAGTGCTCGTCCCAACTGGGCACCATGTTGGACAGCACGCCGATCCGGTACCCGGCATCGCGGAGCTCGGCAAGCCGCGCCAGCCACGGTTCGTTGACCTGGCGGTCGGTGAACCACTTGGCGGCGAAGTCGGAGAGGTCGACCATGGTGCCGTGCTCGGTCCGCAGTACCTCCTCCACCTGCCGGGACCACTCCGACTCCGAAACGATGGGCGTGTCCAGCGGGGCCATCACATCGGTGCCGTACCGCGCCGCCACCTCGTACATGGCCCGCCGGAGCAGCTCCGGTTCCAAGCCCATCGGACGGCAGAACGCCGCCATGGTCGCCTCGATCGGTGGGGTCAGCACACCCCCGAAGTCGGTCCAGACCGCGCGGATCGCCATGTCAGTCCTCCTCGACGGGGTTGGCGGTGGCCAGGGTCACCGTCGTCTTCGCGACGGTCACGTCCCCCTGGGTGAACGTCACCGGGATCGTCCACCGACCGGCCGGGCCCTCCGAGAGGGCCGCGGGTACGGCCGCCGTCACCGGCTCGTCCAGCTCGGTGAACCGCAGGAACACGGCGGTGGCACCCACCACCGCGACGCGGCCTGCCGACTGGCCGGCGCCCTCGGCGAAGGCCAGCAGCGCGAGCTGCCGGGCGGCTTCCAGCAGCACCATCGCCGGAATGTGGTCGTAGGCGTGGTCGAACAGGCTGCGGTTGTCGAAGCGCGGGGCTACGACGGCGCGGAGCATGCCTCTTGCCCACCCCGGATCGGCCAGGACCACGTTGTCCGCCCGTCCCCGTCCCACGCGTTCCGGCACCACCGCCGTCCCCGCAGGGGCCGGTCCGGCGTCCGAGGTGGAGGGCGGGGGGGCGCGCCGCTGCAGGTAGCGCAGGGCGTCGTGCTCCCGGGCGGTGAGGGCGCTGACGGCCATGGTCGCCGAACCGGCCGGGGACCCGTCCAGGTAGAGCCGCTGGTCCACGGCGATGCTCCGGATCCGGTCGCTCTTCCGCGAGACCTCCGGGTAGCCGACGCTGATGTGCAGCTCTCCGGGTAGCCGGCCGCGGAGCGCCGCCGTGGGGCCGTCCAGTTCGATCGCCAGGGTATTGACCAGGAACGCGGTCCGGACCGGCACTTCGAGGAAACGGTGCGCCCCGTAGACGGCGGCCTGGCGGGACGCTTCGAGCAGCAGCAGGAGATCGAAGGGCGCGGCGGCCGGGTGATCGCTGTAGTAGGAGTGCGCCAGCGGCAGTTGTGCGCCGGCCAGGTATCGGTCGCCACCGACCGGCCTCATGTCCGTCACGAAGACCTCGGCGAGCGCGGTGCGGTGTACCAACTGCCGCTCCACGGTTCGACCGAAGCTGACTTCGCCGATTGCCTCCGGCGCGGTGTCGCTCAGTTGATTCGACGTCATAGCCGCAGGATGGGCCACCGCCGTGCCCCTTCACCTGGGCGATCGGCCCAAGAGCCAGGTGCATCTATCACTTTGGTTATATCCGGCACTCCTCTTGGTGATAGGCGGCGACCGAAGCGGATCGACCCCGCCTAGCGTGCCTGACGTCCGCAAACCCGGAAGGAGTTCGTACCATGGCCCCGAACAGCACCGAGCTCACCACCGACCAACAGGAAGTGATCCGCCGGATCGTCGCCGAGGAACTGGACCTGGAGACCGCCGAGCTGAGCGGAAGCGCGCTCTTCATCGAGGACCTGGAGGCCGATTCGCTCTCCCTCATCCAGGTCTTCTCCCGCATCGAGCGGGAGCTGGCGGTCTCCATCCCGCAGAGCCAGATGACGGCGATGGTCAGCCTGGACGCCCTCGAGGAGGTCGTCGCCCAGTACATCGACGGGGGATCGACCGGTGCCTGAGTTCACGCACCGACGGGTCGTCATCACCGGCCTGGGCGCGGTCAGCAGCCTCGGCATCGGCGCCGACGCCTTCAGCAACGGGATCCGCGCCGCCCGCAGCGGCGTCTCACCGATCACCAGCTTCGACGCCGCCGGATTTCCGTACACCAACGCCGGCGAGGTGAAGGACTTCGAGCCGTCCGCGGTCCTGGAGCGGATCCGCCCCGAGCGCTGGGGCCGCAGCAGCCTGCTGGCTGCGGCCGCGGCCCGGCTGGCCGTCCAGGACTCGGGCCTGGACCCGGGCGAGCTGTCCCGCTCGGCCGCCGGCTCGGTGATGGGAACGACGAGCGGGGAGTCGACCGTCGTCCAGCAGCTCACCGAGCAGTGGGTGGCCCACGGCCTCCAGGGGCTCGACCCCGCCCTGATCGCCCAGGCCCCGGCGAGCCGGATCGCCAACGCCGTCAACCACGAGCTGCAGCTCACCGGGGACGCGCAGACCATCCCCACCGCCTGCTCCGCGAGCAACTACGCGCTGGGCTACGCCTACGACCTGGTCCGCACCGGCGAGGCGGACTACATGCTGGCGGGCGGCGCCGAATCGGTGAACCGCTACACCCACGCCGGCTTCTACCGGCTGGGCGCCCTGGCCGAGAGCACCTGTCAGCCGTTCGACGTCGACCGGGCCGGCATCATAACGGCCGAGGGCGGGGTCTCGCTGCTCCTCGAACCGCTGGAGTACGCGGTCCAGCGCGGCGCGCGGATCTACGCGGAGGTCCTCGGATACGCCGTGAACTGCGACGCCGCACACATGGTGCACCCGGACCCGACCAGCATCGCGAACTGCATCCGGCAGGCACACCGGAACGCGGGGATCGAGCCCGACCAGGTCGACTACATCTGCGCGCACGGCACCGGCACCCCCACCAACGACGCCACCGAGGTACGGGCGGTCCGCGAGGTGTTCGGGGACCGGCTGCCACCGATCAGTTCGATCAAGTCAATGATCGGCCACACCATGGGAGCCGCCAGTGGTTTCGGCGCGCTGGTCTGCTGCAAGGCTCTGGAGGGCGACTTCCTCCCCCCGACGGCCAACGTGCAGACCGTCGACCCCGCGCTGGGCCCAGGGCTCGACTGCGTCCCGGGGCAGGCCCGGCCGGCCCGGCTCGACGTGGTGCAGAACCACGGCTTCGCCTTCGGCGGGAACAACGCCATCACGATTCTGGGGAGGTTGACGTAATGCCGAAGACCCATACTCGGGGGACGGTCGAGCCCCTCGCGATCACCGGCGCCGGCGTGGTGTCGGCGGCCGGGCTCGGCCTCGCGGCGCTCGGAGACGCGATCGCTGGGAAGCCGCTCGCCGACTCGCCGCCGGCCGACCCGCAGCCGGGTGACTACCCGGCCGGCCCGATGATGCCCGTGCCGCCGGTGGACTTCACCGAGCACCTCGGCCGAAAAGGGCTGCGTCACCTGGACCGGACCACCAAACTCGGCTTGCTGGCCTGCAAGTTGGCCTTGGACGGCACGGGCGAGCAGACCTCGGATCCGGCCACTGGCGTGGTCATGGGCACCAGCACCGGAAGCATCCGCAGCACTGCGGAGTTCTGCCGGGACACCCTGGTCCACGACCGTCCGTACCTGGTGGACGCCGGCTCGTTCCCGAACACGGTCATGAACTGCTGCGCCGGCCAGATCGCGATCCGCTACGGCCTGCACGGCGTGAACGCGACCCTCGCAGGCGGCCAGCTGTCCAGCCTGCTCGCCCTCCGCTACGCACGCAACGCCCTGGTCGGGCGGCAGTCCCCACGCCTGCTGGTCGGCGGCGTAGAGGAACTCGGACCGCAATCGGCCTGGGCCTGGCACCTCGCGGGCGATCTGGCGCCCGAGGCGGGGCTGGGCGAGGGATGCGCGGTGTTCGCCGTCTCCGGCCCCCAGGAGACGGACCCGGACGGCGGAGCCGCGGCCCCTGCCGGGGACGGTCGACCGACCGCCCCGGCACTCGCCTGGTTGCTCGCCTGCGAGGTCGCGTATCTGGGGGGCGAAGTCCATCGGGGCCGCCAGGCCGAGGGCCTGGCCGGGGTGATAGAGCGGGCCATGGGGCGCAGTGGCGTTCATCCCGAGGAGGTCGACCTCGTCTCCATGGGTGCCGGCGGCCGACGCGGACTGCGGCGCATCGAGGAGCGCGCCGTGACCGCGGCGCTGGGGCGGGTGCCCGAACGGCTCCTGCGCGCCGGAGAAGCGATCGGCGAGTGCTACAGCGCGGCCGGGTCCCTGCAACTGGCCGCCCTGCTGGGCGATTGGCAGGCGAGGCCGGAGTCGGCCGGCCGGGTCGGGCTCGTCACCGCGGTCGGCTCCGACGGAAATGCGGGATGTGTCGTGGTGCGCGCACCGGCTCCGGTCGGCTGATCAGCGAGGCCTCGACGGCCTTGTTCACCGCGTCGATCCGGGAGACCGCGTCGAGCTTGCGGAAGACGTTGCGCAGGTGGAGCTTGACGGTGCCCTCGGCGATCGACAGCTGGGCCGCGATCTGACGGTTGCTCATGGCGTCCGCGACCAGGGCCAGGACCTCCTGCTCGCGGGTCGACAGCAGCTCGGCGTCGCCGACGGCCGGGGCGAGCTGGATGCTGTCCCTCGCCACGGAGAGGATCACCCGGTCGCGGTCCTGCCAGACGCTCCTGATGGCGGCGGCCAGATCGTGCCGGCTGATGGTCTTGTGCAGGTAGCCGCGGATGCCCAGTTCGAGCAGTTCCTGGATGAGTCTCGGGTCCGCGTACATGCTGAGGATGATCACCTGCGTCCGGGGTGAGGCCTCACGCAGCCGGCGCACGGTGAGCAGCGGTTTACTGCCGGGCATCTCGATGTCCAACAGCGCGATGTCCGGCTTGATCCTGGCGCTCAGCGCGACTGCGTCGGACCCGTCCCCCGCCTGGGCGATCACATCGAAGTCGGACTGCGCCGCGAGGACCTCACACAGCACCTCGCGTAACAGTGTGTGATCGTCGGCAACGAGGATGCGGATAGGGCTTTCCACCGTTGAAAGCACAGACAATCCTCCCGTGGGGAATATTTACAATCCCAAAGCCTGCCTTTCCATCATCATAACCCGCCGATCAACCCTCCAGCCTCTCATCCATCTGACGCATCACAGCTGATCGAAAACCAGCCATCCAGCACGGCATGGGCCCCGTGTAAGGAAGCTCACGAAAGCTCTGCGTTTGAAGGCCGACGCGCCCTGCATTCATAGAAGTTTTCCCGAAAGGATTCATGATGTCTGATTCATCCGGCGGCGTTCTCGTCATCGGCGCCGGCCCGACCGGTCTGACCCTCGCCGTCGAACTGCTTTCCCGCGGCGTCCCGGTGCGCGTGGTCGACCGCGCCGAACGTCCGCACCCGCACTCCCGCGCGCTCGTGCTCTGGCCGCGCGCCCTTGAGGTGCTCGACCGGCTCGGGGCCGGAGCGGCCCTGACCGGCCGGTCGATGCCCGTCCACGGCCAGGTCTACTACTCCGGCGGAAGCCGCAAGGCCAGGGTCGACTTCGAACGGCTGGCCGGGTCCCGTTTCACCTCGCCGGTTTCAATCCCGCAACAGGAAACCGAGAAGGTGCTGCGGGAACGGTTTGCGGAACTGGGCGGGCGAATCGAGTTCGGCATCGAATTGGCCGACCTGAAAGATATCGGCGACATGGTCGAGGCGACGCTGGTATCCCGGGGATCAGACCAGGCCGACATCGCCCGGGCCGATTGGCTGGTGGGCTGCGACGGGGCGCACAGCAAGGTCCGCGAACTCATCGGGGTCAGCTTCGAGGGCGCGCCGTACGAGCAGAAGTTCGTACTCACCGACGGAGCCTGCGCCACCTCGCTGGCCCACGACGAGGCCCACCACTTCATGACCGCCACCGGCGTCCTGACCGTCCTGGGGCTGCCCGGAGGCGACTACCGGGTCGTCGCCAGTGCGGCCGCGGACATGAAGATCGACGACCCGGTCGCCTTCGTCCAGGCGGCCGCCGCCGAACGCTGCCCGGTGCCGCTCCAGTTGCTCGGAAAGCAGCGGACCGGGGACTTCCGGGTCCAGCGGCGACTGGCTGGCTCCTTCAAGGTCGGCAGGGTGCTGATCCTCGGCGACGCGGCCCACGTCAACAGCCCGGTCGGCGCCCAGGGGCTCAACACCGGCATCGAGGACGCCCACGGGCTCGGCTGGCGGCTCGCCCAGGTGCAACGAGGCATCCATTCCGACGAGGTGCTGGAGGAATGGGCCGCCGAGCGGCGCCACATGGCCGGCATCGTGGTCGCCGACACCGACCGGCAGACCCGGATGTGGATGCTGACCGGCCGGCGGGCCACCGTCCGCGACCTCGCCCTCGCGGCAGCCCAGCGCACCGGGCTGCTCAACCGCTACATGCCCGCCAGGTTCGCCCAGTTGAGCAACGCCTACCCAAGCGACGGGCCCGGCATCGGCTCGCTGCGGCCCGGCATGCGCCTGCCCGACGTTCGCTTCGAAGGCGGGTGGCTGCGGGACCTGCTGTCGCCCGACGACCTGCTCCTGCTGGTCCTCCCCGCCGACCGGCGAGACCCCGGCCGGCTCGCGTCGGCCCAGCGACTGGTCGCGCGGGTACGGGACCACGCCGCCTCCAGCCCGGTCGGGATCCGTCCGGTCGTCCTGTCCCGGCGGGAGGCCGCCACCGACCCCGCGGACTCCACCGGCGCGGCACACTCCGCGCTGGGCGCCAGGGAACCGAGCGTCATCCTGGTCCGTCCGGACGGGATCATCGCGCTGGCCTGCCGGTTCGACGATCCCCGGATCGCCCGCCGGATCCGGGAGCTGGCCCCCGCCCGGCGCACGCCACGACTGTCGGCCGACCCAGTATGACCCTCCTCCACGCCGACACCACCCGCGCTCCGGGCCCCCGGGATGCGACCCACCGGGTCGTGCTGGTGCACCACGCCGGCGGCTCTGACGTGGAGTACCGGCGGTGGGCCCGGCACTTCCCGCCCGAGTGGGACGTCTTGGCCGTCGGACTGCCCGGCCGGGGCGGTTCCCGCGGAGCACCGGTCGTGCGCACCATCGCGGAGCTGAGCGACCGGCTCGTCGCCGAACTCTCCTCGCTGCCCGACCGGCCACTCGCCCTGTTCGGCCACAGCATGGGTGCGCTGGTCTGCTACGACCTGGCCCGCACCCTGATCGCCCACGGCCTGCCTGCGCCGCTGTGGCTCGGCGTCTCCGCACACCCCGGCCCCGCCCACCACGTCGGCGGCCGGGCCGACCCGACCGCCCTGCCCAGCGAGGAACTGCGGGCGCTGGTCAGCGAGTGGGGCGGGCTGGAGCCCCGCCTCCTCGCCGACGACACCCTCTGGTCCTTCGTCGAGCCTCCCCTGCGCCAGGACCTGGACCTGGTGGCCTCCTGGTCGCGGGACCGGCTCGGTGCCCCGCTGCCCGTCGCCCTGACCGCCTTCTGCGGCTCCGCGGACCGCCTCGCCCGTCCGGCCCAGGCCGCCAGCTGGGCCGAGCACACCGACCACTTCCTCGGCCTCAGAGTGCGGACCGGGGGCCACTTCTACTTCCGCGGCGACATCCGGACCGTCATCGACCAGATCGTGTTCGAGATCCGCTCAGCCGCCCGGCACAACGCAGTCCGCCAGTCCCGCCGACACCCCAGAAGCCGATCAGCGTGAAGGAACGATCAGCGTGAAGGAACGAACCGCCGCAACCCTCCGCCACACGGACGGGGACCGCCCCGTCCCCGACGTCCTCAGCGTCGACCCCTACGGCGAACTCGTACGGCTCGGCCTGCTGCCCGGAACCCGCACCGGCGCCCACCTCGCCGCACCGGAGGCTCCGCGCGCCGAACGGCTCCCACCCGAGTAGCCGCGCCGCTTCGCCGACCACGCAATCTCGCCTGCTGGCCGGGGATGCGGCGGATGGGACCGCCGAGTTTTCCGAGCAGTTACCGAGAGGCTCCGGGCGCTGGAAAAGGCCAGTTCAGAAGGTATCTGACCTGGCCCCAGTTCGGTGCGCCTCCAGGAGCTCAAACCCTGAACCCACGGATTGCGGTGATCGACGGCTCGCACCGCCAGGCCCGCCGCGGCGGCCCAGAACGGGACCGAGCCCGGTCGACCGCGCCCGACCGGGTTCGCAGCACCACGTGATCACAGACGTCCGGGGCACACCGCTGGCCATCACGCTGACCGGCGGCAACCGCCACGACGTCACCCAGCTCCTGCCGCTCCCGGACGCGATCCCCCACATTCACGGCAGGACCGGCCGTCCGCGCCACCGGACCCGGCAGCTGTTCGCCGAGGGCGGCTACGACTTCGACAAGTACCGCCGCCGCCTGTGGAAGCGGGGCATCAAGCCGGGCATCGCCCGCCGAGGCGCGCCGCACGGCTCCGGCCTCGGAGCCGTGCGGCAGGTCGTCGAGCGGCCCAACGCCTGGAATGTGAGAGGTAGGCCCCAACGCACGCCGAAGGCCGCTTCCTCGCGAAGGAGAAAACGGCCTCCGACCTGCGACTTTGGAGCGAACTCCGGTCGGGACGACAGGATTTGAACCGGCGACCCCTTGCCCCCCAGCGGCCGAAGGGCGTGACGGTCCGTCCACTCAGTCCGGAACCCGCAGGTCAGGGCCTGTCACGTCCGCCGCACAGGACGCCTGATACCACCCCATGACACGCAATCCGTGAGAGGCGTGTGAGAGGCAGTGAACAACCAGGGCTTCGAGAGCGATTTGCCTCACCGCCCTCTTGCAGGACTCACTCAGGCTGCCTGAACGCCCTCTTCGTTTCGCCAAGTCCGTTGGCTGTCCTACGCCCGAGTCCCCTTGTCCTCCATCGAGGGAAGCCAGGGCGAGGCGGCCACCCGGTCCGCCACGGCCCGGTTCGGCTCTGACGGGTCCACGCCCACCACGGCCCATCGGTTCATCGCCGGCACTTCCCCCGCACCGCGTCGTCCGGCCCCGCCCTCAGGCTGTGCCGCTCACCGGAGGAGCACCCGCCCACCCGACCGTGGCGACAGGCCTGCCGCGTAGTCCGGCGCCGCGCCCGGCCCGGCCTGAGTGCGCGGATGCACCAGATATCCGCCAGTCGACACAAAAGCGCAGGTCAGACGGCTTGTGCCGGGGAGTCGCCGGGTGCTGCCGGTGTAGCCGATGCCAAGCCCGACCGCCCCGGCCGTGTCCCCACCTGCCAACCGGCCGACTGCCCAGGCGTGCCCGGCTGGCGGATGTTTCCCTCTTTTCCGCCATGCAAACCTCGATCGTCGGCACGACCGGCACAACTCCCTGATCGACGCGCGAGGACCTTCATGAGAACGCTCACCCACAACAGGCCCACGCGGGTGAACGGCTCCCCGGCCGTCCGGGCCCGGATGTCCGAGGTCGCGTTTCGCCGACTGAGCGCCATGCACCGCCCCGCGGTCCTCTCCTACCTCGCCAAGCGCACCTTCGGGGATCCGCAGCTGGCCGAGGACCTCACGCAGGAGACCTTCCTCCGCGCGTTGCACCATCCCGAGGTGCTGTCGTCCGACCACCAGAGCGCGCTGCCATGGCTCTACCGGGTGGCCGGGAACCTGCTCATCGATCACCTGCGCTCGCGCCGGTACCGGCCCGTCGAGGTCGGCTTCGACGCCCCCGACACGCTCTTCGACGAAAGCGCGGCCACGAACGAGATCGACCTGCTCCTGACGGCCTGGTCGGTTCGCTCGGCGCTGGCGTCCCTGAGCGATCAGCACCGCGCCGTGGTCACACAGGTCTACTTCGAGGACCGCTCCATCAACGCCGCGGCCGAGATCCTCGGCGTGCCTCCAGGCACCGTCAAGTCCCGCTGCCACTACGCGCTTCGCTCGCTTCGGACGACCCTGCGAGAGCACCGATCGGTCGCATGACCGACCCGGCGCGATACGTACGGCCCGCCGGTGGGCATCGGGAACGCACGCCGCCGTGCCGAGAACCACGCCTGCCCACACCCGCTTTCGGCTGCCCCCACGGAGGCCCCGCATGACGACGACCGACCACCCGCACGCGCTGCACCACGACCCGGTGCACCACCCTCCCCGCCCGACGAAGGGCGGGCGTGATGAGCGCCTTCATCCCGAACGGAGCGGCCCGCCGGGTCTCCTGGGCCGTCTCGGTCTCTGGGCTGCCGGCCGCCTGCGGCTGGTCGCCGCGCTCTGGCTCGTCGTGGTCGCCGGGCTCGGTGCCTTCGCCCCGCAGGTGACGTCCGCGCTGGCCGGCGCGGGCTGGCAGGCCAACGGTTCGGAGTCGGTCCGCGTTCGTGAGCTCGCCGAGCGGCACTTCGACGGCAACACCTCCTCGGCTCTCCAGGTCGTGGTCGCCGCCGACCGGCCGGTGGCCGATCCCGTCGTTCAGCAGGTCGTCGATCGGGCGATGGCGCTGCTGAGGGCCGACCCGCGCATCAGCACGGTGGTGCCACCCCAACCCGGCGCCACGATCAGCCCCGACGGGCGCACCGCGGTCGTGCTGGCCGGCGCGAAGGCCGACACCAACGCCATGGTCCGTGCGGCGGACGACCTCAAGGGTCCGCTCGGGGCGCTGTCCGGAGGTGGTGTCCGGGTGAGCGCCACGGGCGCCTCCGTCCTGTGGAGCGACTTCAACGCCGCCAACCACGACGCGATGATGCGCTCGGAGATGCTGTCGTGGCCGGTGACCCTCGCGATCCTGGTGCTGGCCTTCGGCTCGCTGGTCGCCGCCGGGCTCCCGCTGCTGCTGACCATGGCGGGACTGGCGGCCTCGGCGGGTGCGCTGGTGCTGCTCAACCACCTGACACCGACGTCCATCTGGGCGATGAACTTCGCGATGATGTTCGCCCTCGCCCTGGGTATCGACTACGCCTTGTTCATCGTCGTGCGGTTCCGTGGGGCGCTCGCCCGACACGGCGCCGCCCGACACGCCGTCGGCGAGACCATGGACACTGCCGGCAAGGCCGTCGCGCTGTCCGGCGCCACCGTCCTGGTCAGCCTTTCCGCGGTTCTGCTCGTCCCGTCACCCGCGTTCCGGTCCATGGCGCTGGGCATCATGATCGCGGTCGCGTTCGTCCTGGCCGCGACCCTGACGCTGTTGCCGGCGGTCCTCGGAAGCCTCGGCCTCCGGGTCAACGCGGCGCCCCTGCCGTTCACCCGTCCCGCGGACCCCGCCGGCTCGCCTCGCTTCGCCGGCTGGGCCGAACGTCTGTGGGCGCGCCCCCTGCGGTACGGCGTCCCGGCTCTCGTCGCCCTGCTGGCACTCGCGGTGCCCGTGATCGGGCTGCGGACCGCCATGCCGTCCGTCACCGTCATCCCCGCGGACTCCTCCGCGCGGACGGGCTACGTCGCCGTTCAGAAGGCGTTCGGCCCCGGGGCTCCCGGCGCCCTCCAGATCGTGACGCCGATCTCCCGGGCCGAGACCGCCGCCGCGGTCCTCAAGAGCAACCCCGGGATCACGGCCGTGATGCCGGCGACGAACGCGGCCGACGGTTCCGACCTCGCGCTCCTCCAGGCCGTCCCGGCCGCCGACCCCGCGGACCCCGCCCTGAGGACGACCGTCGCCGAACTGCGCGGGCACCTGCCCCAGCAGACGCTGGTCGGCGGCGCCGCGGTCGAGAACCTCGACCTGCAGGACGTCCTGAACGCCAAGACCCCCCTGGTCGTCGGAGTCATCCTGACGCTCGGATTCGTCCTGCTCCTGCTCGCCCTGCAAGCCCCACTGGTCGCGCTGATCGGCACCGTCACCAACCTGCTCGCCACCACGGCCGCCTTCGGCGCCGCCCGTCTCGTCTTCCAGGACGGGCACGGGGCAGGACTGATCGGCTTCACCCCGCAGGGCTTCCTCGACGGGTGGGCACCGGTCTTCTTCTTCGCCATGATCTTCGCGATCGCGATGGACTACACCGTCTTCCTCCTCGCCTCGGCCAAGGAACACTACGAGCGCAGCGGCGACCCCCGCACGGCCATGGTCGCCTCGCTCACCCACTCGGGCCGGGTCGTCTTCGCGGCCGCCGCCGTCATGGTCGCCGTGTTCTTCACCTTCGCCCTCTCCGGCCCGCTGCCCCCGAAGGAGATGGGCATCGTCCTGGGCCTGGCCGTGCTGCTCGACGCCGTCCTCGTCCGGCTGGTCCTGCTGCCCGTCCTGCTCCGGCTGACCGGCCGTGCCGCATGGTGGACCCCGGCCTGGCTCGGCAGGATCCTGCCGACCCTCCGCTTCTCCCACGACTGACGCGGATCAGGGCCGCGGCCGAGACCCGGCGGGACAGGAAGACGATCCCGCGGGCCTTGCACGGTGCACGCCGATCCGCCCCCCGGTAGGGACGGATCGGCGCCCGGCCCCGCTGCTCACCGAGGTCGTCGCAACGTCGCCGTCACGGCGAGCCCCACCCGCGAGGACTCGCCGAGCTTCGCCATGATGCGCGACACGTGCACCTGCACCGTCCGGCGGGACATGTACAGGCGCTCGGAGATCTGCGGGTTGGAACAGCCTTCCGCGATCATGGTCAGCACGGTGCGCTCGGTCGCGTTCAGGGCGTCCCAGCCCAGCTCACTCCTGGCGACCGTCCGTCGGTTCCTGACGGTGATCCCCTCCGCCCGCAGGCGCTGCCGGGTGCGGCGGGCGTCCCACGAGGCGCCGAGTGCGAGATAGCCGTCGACGGCTTCGGCCGAGGCGGCGGTGGCTCGGGCCGACAAGCCGGCGCGGGCCGACAGCACCGCTTCGTTCTCGCGGGCGAACGCCGCGAACAGCGGGCGCCCCGCCGTGTCGTACGCCGTGGCGGATTCAGCGAGCAACGAGCCGTCCGCGTCGGCCAGCCCCCGGCAGAGCGCGGCGGTGCCGAGCTTGTTCGGGGACGGCTGGAAGTCGGCCATCTCCTCAGCGTGCGCGGCGAGCGCGGCCAGCCGGTCCGAGCGGCCCAGGCCGAAGGCCATCCGGGCGGCGTCCGGGAAGAGGTGATCGAGGTTCACCACCGTGCGCAGTCCTCCTGACGCCCACAGGTACGACTCAAGGAGGTCGAAGGCTCGCGCGCCGTCGCCTTCGGCGTCCAGCACCAGGGCCCGAGCCCACCAGTGCAGGAACTCCGTGTGGGAGCGCGCGGGCCGGGCTTCGGATGCGTTCACCACGGCGTCGGTGTGTTCGGACCGCTGGTCGCGGCGCACCTCGATCAGCGCCGCGACCGCGTGCAGATCGGGGCCGATGTCCAGGGGGTCGATGGAGTCCAGGCCGCTCTGGACGGCGACCAGGGCGTCGTCCCAGTTTCCGCGCAGGAACTCGACCTTGGCGATGGCGCACTGGTACCCGGCCAGCAGCGCCACACCGGCCCGCTCGCTCTCGCGCGCGCCCGTGCGCAGGTGCTCGTGGGCCTCCGTCAGGCGGTCCAGGTCAGCCAGGCAGTAGGCCCGGGCCAGGTGCGGGGAGAGCTGGAAATCGGAGGAGATCCCCGTCGCCCCGAGATTGTCGAGGGCCTCAGTGGTGAGGGCGAGGGCCTCCTCGACCCGCCTGGTGACCACCAGGACCGCCGCCTGGGTCGTGAGACCGTACGCCGTCGCGAAGCCGTCGCCGCTCTCCTGCCCGTTCCGCACCGCCAGGAGAGCGGCGGCCTCCGACTCCTCCATGCGGCTCATGAAGTGGAGCGCCTGCGCCTGAACAGCGTGGAACCGGGCCACCTGGTTCTGCGGGAGGCCCTCCAGGGCGAGCGCCGAACGGACCTCCGCCACCGTGTCGTCCAGTCGCCCCTGCTCCATGAGGGCCTGCGCGAGCCACCCGCGCACGGTACCCGCACGATCGATCGGGAGGGACCGTGCGAGTGCGGCTCTGGCTGCGTGTTCGGCCTCCGCCGGCAGACCGGCCCAGAGCAGTGCCCGGGCGAGTTCGACGTCCGAGTCCCGGAAGTCGTCGCCCGCGGTGGCGGTGGCACGGCGCAACAGCTCGACCGCGAGCGCCGGCGCCCGGACCAGGAGCGGATCCAGCGACTCGCGCAGCCACGCCACGTCCCGTCGGCTGGGCGGCCCGGCCTCCAGCACGTGCTCCGCGACACGCTCGACGGGCGCGCCCGCCTCGGCCAGCGAGACCCCGATCTGCTCGTGCAGAGCCGTCCGGACCGCTTGGGAATGGCTCTGCACCACGGCCCGTCGGATCAGGTCGTGCCGAAACGCCAGCCCGCTCCCACGCTCCTCCAGCACTCCCGCCGCGAGCGCCTCCACCACCGGCTCCACCAGGTCGGTGGCCGGGAGCTGGAGGACGGCGGTCATCTCGGCCGCGCTGAAGGCGCGGCCGAGCAGTGCCACCACGCGGAGCATCTCGCGGGTCGGCGCACTCAGGGTTTCGAGCCGGTGGAGGACCGTGGCACTCAGCGAAGCCGGTACGAGGGGTGTCTGCGCGCCGATCTCGGCGGTCGATCCCCGGAGCTCGATGCGGCCCGTGCCCGACAGGTCCCTGATCAGCTCCGTCACGTAGAGCGGATTGCCGGCCGCGCCCGCGACCAGGGACCGCAGCCGGTCGCCCGGAAGGCCGCCGGCGAGGTCGGCGACCAGGGCGGCGACCCCGGCGTCGGCGAGGGGAGCGAGATCGGTCGTCGGGACGCCGGACTCCTCCAAGTCGCGCAGCAGCCCGGCAATGGCGGCACCGTCCGGTGCGGGACGGCACGTGACCAGTACGAGGAGTGGCAGCTGGTCCAACGCGCGTGCCAGGCGACGGATGACGGCCAAGCTGGCCGGGTCCGCCCAGTGCAGGTCGTCCACCAGCAAGGCCAGCGGCTCGGCCGAGCACCAGTCGTCCAGCGTCGAGAGGATGGCCTCGGCGATCAGGAACTCCTGACCGACGGCCCCCGCCGGTGCGCTGACCCGCTCGTCGCCCCGTAGCAGCCTGCGAATCCGGGCGACCCCGGGGTGTTCCGCGGCCCCCACGTCGAGGCACTCGCTCAGCACGGCGAACGGCAGCGACCGGTCGATCTCACCGGCCTCACCGCGCAGGACCGTGATCCCGGCGGACCGGCACAGGGCATCGGCGAGGTCGAGCACGGCCGACTTCCCGATGCCCGGCTCACCACGGATCACCATCGCCTGGCCCGTGCCCGCCGCCAGTTGTCGAACCATGAGCTCAAGGCGCGTCCGCTCGGTTTCACGGCCCTGCACCGTCACCGCCATCCAGCTTCACTTTCCCCGTCGCCCGGCCATCACAGCTGCTCAGCGCCTCGGGCCGGCGCTCGCCGGGCCACCCCGGTACCGGACAAAGTATCCCAGACCGTCGGCGGACACCCGGACTCCGGGAACGGAGGCTCGGGACCAGCCGACATCTCGCCGGTGCATCGTCGACGATCGCCGATGCGATAATCCCGCGAATGAGAACCACCCGGGCGGGAGCGGCGCCGATCGGTCGGAGGACCGAGTCGTCGCAGCTCGACGAGGTACTGTCCAGAGCCGCAGCCGGCCAGGGACGCGCCGTCCTGATCCGGGGTGAAGCCGGGAGTGGAAAGTCCACCCTGCTGGGAGCCTGCGCCGACCACGCCACGGAATCGGGCTTCGCCGTGCTCCGGGGTACGGCGAACGAGTCGGAGCGGTACTTCCCCCTGGGGACGTTCCTGGACCTCCTGGAACGGGACCAGTCGTGCTCCGGGCAACTGCGGGCGGAGTACCGGGCCGCGGTGGCGGCCCCGGCACTGCGCACGGCCGCCGGCATGACGGATCCGGTGTCGGCTGCGGCCGAGCGGCTGTTCCAGGTGGTGGAACGGCAGTGCGCGACGAGCCCGGTCCTCGTCGTGGTGGACGATCTCCAGTGGGCGGACGAGACCTCGGCGGCGCTCTGGACGCGCCTGGCCCACCATGCCGAACGGTTTCCGCTCGTGGTGGCGGCAGCCGTCACGCCCGGCACCGGAGGGGAAGCCGAGGCCGCCGCGGCGAAGGCACTACGACACTGCGGCGGTCTCATCGTGGATCTGGAGCCGCTGGTCCCGGACGAGGTGTCGGCCCTCGCGGCCCGTCAGCTGGGCGGCCCGGTGGGGCCGGCCCTGCTGGAGGCACTCGGCGGGGCCGGTGGCAATCCGCTCCACCTCACCGAGATGCTGGCCCTGCTGCACCGCCAGGGCGCGCTGACGAGGGGGCCGCACGGGTTCGAGGTCGCACCCGACCACGGCGACCTCTCGCTCGGGACGGCGATCACCGACCGTCTCCAGCGGCTGTCCGCCGAGCTGCGCGCGGTCCTGCGGATCGCCGCCGTACTGGGCGCCGAGTTCCGGCCGGCCGATCTCGCCGCGGTGTCGCGCCGTCCGCTCGTCACCCTCGTTCCGGTGCTTGAGGAAGCCCTCGCCGGGGCGGTGCTGGACTCGGCCGGAGAACGGCTCAGGTTCCGTCACCAGCTGATCTGGCAGGCGCTCGTGGCGAGCACCCCGACGGCTCTGCGCGGGGCGCTGCACCGCCAGACGGCGGAGGCGCTCGACCTGACCGGTGCACCACTCGACCAGGTGGCCGGGCACGTGACCCAGGCCACCTCCGCGGCCACGGACCCCTGGCTGCACGGATGGGTGGCGCGCCACGCCCGCGAACTGGTCACCCGCTCGCCGGCCACCGCCCTGGAGATCCTGACCCGAGCCGACGCCGGGGCCGGTCGGGAAGCCGACCGGACCGGCCTGTGGCTGTGCATGGCCGAGGCGCTCAACGCACTGGGCCGGCCCCACGAGGCCGAGGTGATCGCGCGTCGGCTGCTGGCCGCGCCCTCCATCGAACCCGAGGCCGCGGCCGAGGCCTCCTGGCTGCTCGGCGAGGCGCTGTACGCCCGGTCGCCGACCGGCACCGGGGCTCGGGAGGCCGCGGAGCTGGTGGCCTCCGCCACCAGGATCGACGGCATCAGCGAGCGGTCCAGGGCGCGGCTGCAGGCCGAGGGCTCCCTCTACTTGTTCCGGTCGGACCGGCTCGACGAGGCCGCCGAGGCGGCGGTCGACGCGGTGGCCGTGGGTGGCCGCTCGGGTGAGGCCTTCGCCGTCGCCTACGCCACCTGGATGCGGACGGTGATCGCCCGGGCCCGGGACGGCGACCTCGACGGCGCCGTGGACCTGAGCGAGCGCGGCCTGGCCCTGTCCGTGGACGGCGCGCAGCCCCGGGTCGAGCGGCTGCTCCGGACCCAGCGACTCGTGATCGCCGGCCTCCGGGACCGGATCCCCGAGGCCGAGACGGAGATCACCGAACTTCGCCGCCTCGGCGAAAGCCCCCGGACGCACGGTCAGCACTCGGCGGTCGCGATCGCCGCCCATCTCTTCCGCACCGGGCAGTGGGACGAGGCACTCGCCGAGATCGAGCACCTGGCCGCGTCCGAGCACCTCGCCGGGGAGGGGCTCCCGCCCACCGCCGTCCACGTACACGGCCTGGCCGCGTTGGTGGCCGGCCTTCGGGATGACACCTCCGCGTCCGAGGCACGGCTGCGGCTCCTGCGGGACCACCCGTTGCGCACTCCCGCCGACCCCGGAGCCGCACAGTGGCTCGCGATGGCGCGTTCGATCGCCGCGGAACGTGCCGGGCGGCCGGACCAGGCACTGGCGGCTCTACTGCCCGCCCTCGACCGGCAGATCGCGACGGAACCGGAGGACCGGTTCGCCTGGCTGCCGGCCGTCGTCCGGCTGGCGCTGGCGGTCGGTGACCGCGCGACCGCCGAACACGCCGCCGCAACCCCGGCCACCGGCACCGTTTCGTCCCGAGCGCCCGGCGTCGCCTACCGGGAGCACACCGCCGAGCACGCCGCCGGATTGCTTGCGGCCGATCCGGCGCCGCTGCTGGCCGCCGCCGACTACTACGCGGCGTCCTCCCGTCCACTGCGACGGGCGAACGCCCTGGAGGACGCGGCCGAGCTGCTGGCCCGGCAGGGGCGTGCGGCGGACGCCAGGCGCCGACTGGACGAAGCGGCGGCCGTCTACACCGGACTCGGCGCCACCTGGGGGCTCCGGCGCGCGCAGGCCCGGCTGCGCGCGGCCGGGCTGCGCCTCGGCGCGCGCGGCCCCCGGCCCCGGGCCGCCTCCGGCTGGCAGAGCCTGACACCGACGGAGCTGCGCGTCGCCCAGGGGATCGCCGACGGCGGCTCCAATCCGGAGATCGCCGCCGAGTTGATGCTCTCCACCCGGACGGTCCAGACGCACGTCTCCCACATCCTCGCCAAGCTCTCCTTCCGGTCGCGGGTCGAGATCGCCGCCGAGGCCGCCCGGCAGAGCCGTGTCGGCCTGGAGGCCTGACGAGCGCGGGAAACACGCCGAGCGCGGCATCCGTGACCAGCGTCACGTTGAACCTTCGACCGAACACCGTCGTAAGGCCTTGCGTGGAAAAGAGCACTGTCATCACGGCCTTCAGGAAACCGTTCGGGCTGATCGGCCGGTCCCGCCGAAACAAGCCGGGCATGCGTCAGGACGCCTCGGGCGGGAGCAAGGCGACCGGACGCACGGCTGCCGACCGGTCGGACGCACAGGCACCGTCGGGCGCTGCCATGGCGCGCCTGACCCGAATCCGGCGCGGCCTCATCGGTGACGGCGACGTGCTGCCGGGCCCCTACGGGCCGCGGCGCATCACCTACGCCGACTACACGGCCTCCGGGCGTTCGCTGGACTTCATCGAGGACTGGCTCCGCGCGACGGTCCTCCCCCAGTACGCCAACACCCACACGGAGAGCTCCGCCACCGGTCTGCAGACATCCAGCCTGCGCGAGGACGCTCGCCGGCTCATCCACCGCGCGGTCGGCGGCACCGACGACCACGTCGTGCTCTTCTGCGGTTCGGGGACCACAGCCGCCGTGAACAAACTCGTCGGCCTTCTGGAACTGCAGAGCCCCGTCGGGCTGGCCAGACAACACGGTCCGGCGCACGCCATTGCAGCGCATCAGCGGCCGGTCGTCTTCGTCGGCCCCTACGAACATCACTCGAACGAACTGCCCTGGCGGGAATCGATCGCCGATGTCGTGGTCATCAAGATGGATTCGAACGGCCAGATCGACGAGGACGATCTGCGTACCCAACTCGGCCGCCACGCGGACCGGCCACTCCGCATCGGCAGCTTCTCGGCAGCCTCCAACGTGACCGGCATCCTCACCGACACCGACCGCATCGCCTCCCTGTTGCACGCTCACGGAGCCCTGTCCTTCTGGGACTTCGCGACCGCGGGGCCATACGTGCCGATCCGTGTCACCGAGTCGGCACCAGGCCGCATCGATCACAAGGACGCCGTCTTCCTGTCACCCCACAAGTTCGTCGGAGGCCCGCAGTCTCCGGGAGTGCTCATCGTTCGGCGGAGCCTCGTCCGCAATCGGGTACCCACCATGCCGGGCGGCGGCACCGTGGCCTTCGTGGATCCCCAGCATCAGTACTACCTCGACGACGTGGTCGCCCGGGAAGAAGGCGGCACGCCGGCCATCGTCGAGTCGATCCGCGCCGGCCTCGCCTTCGGGGTCAAGGAGATGGTCGGTACCGAGCTGATCCACGCCAGGGAGGAGCGATCCTGGAACGCGGTCCTGGCCCGCTGGCAGAACAACCCGAACATCGTCATCCTCGGCGCCACCCACGTGCCACGCCTACCGATCGTCTCGTTCCTGATCCGACACGGCGACCGCTATCTTCACCACAACTTCGTGGTCGCACTGCTCAACGATCTGTTCGGCATCCAGGCCCGCGGCGGCTGCTCCTGCGCCGGCCCGTACGGGCACCGTCTGCTGAGGATCGACGACGACCATTCGGCGGCACTGCGCGACGAGATCGTCACACACGGCCACGAAGGCATCAAGCCCGGCTGGACGCGAGTCAGCTTTCCGTACTTCATGTCCGACACGGTCCGGGACTTCATCATCGACGCGGTCGATTTCATAGCCACGGACGGTCATCGCCTGCTTCCCGACTACCGCTTCACTCCGGGCGCCGGCCTCTGGCGCCACGAGGGCGGCCCGGTGGAAGCCCCGTTGAGCCTGGCCGACTTCCGCTTCTACACCCTGGACGGCCCCGACTGGAACCGCGCCGACAGGCCGGCCCGCCACGGCGAGAAGTCCCTGGCGGGCTACCTCGCCCACGCACGTCGCCTCGTCGCCGAACGTCCCAGAGGCGTCACCGAAGGCCACCTCGACCTTCCTGAAGGCTTCGAGGCCCTCCGTCACTTCCCCATCGCCGAGGCCTGCTTGCAGACACACCCCGATGGCACGGAAGCCCGCTGAACCAGTGGGTGGGCCTGCTCGCCGAACCGGACATCGCCGGGGGCCGGACGAGGCGACGGCGCGAGGCCAGGCCGAACCGATCAACGCCGCCGTCCGCGGCCTGCCGATCGACTTCCTTGTGACCGGCGACCGGCAGAGCGCCGAATACGGATTCCAGCCGCTCCTGCGGCTCCTCGACGAGAACACGACCCGATGACCACCACGTACGAGCCCCTGACCGTCCGCCAGTTCGCCCGCCGTACCACCCCGGCGAACGAGGACGCCGGCGAACGTCTGCTACTCGCCCTGCGCACCGGTGAACTGCTGCTGGCCGGCGGCGCGCCGGCGGCCGACGTCGTGGCGACGACGACCGCGATGGCGGCAGCCCTGGGACTGCACGGCTGCGCGGCGGACGTCACCGCCGGCTCCCTCTCGCTGTCCTACCGCAGCGGGCCGCGAGCGGTACCCCTGACCGAGATCCGGGTTGTGCGCACCGTTGCCCTCGACTACTCGCGCATCGATGCCGTCCACCGCCTCGTCGAACAGGTCGGGCGGGGCCCCCTGGACGTCCGTGGCGTGCGGTCCCGCCTGGCGCAGATCGAGGCTGCCCGACCGGCCCACCCCGCCTGGCAGGTCACCCTGGCCTGGGCGGCCCTGGGCGGCTTCTTCACCGTGATGCTGGGCGGCGGGCCGACGGCGTTCGCCGCCGCCGCCGCAGTGGCCGCCTTCATCGATCGCGCCAACCACCACCTGTCGCACCGCGGCGTGCCCGGCTTCCACCAGGTGGTCCTGGGGGGAGCCGTGGCCACCGCCACGGCGACGGCGCTCTTCCTCACCGACGCGACCACCCAGGCACCGCTCGTCGTCGCGGGCGGCATCGCGATGCTGCTGCCGGGCCTGGCTTTCGTCAGCGGAGTGCAGGACGCCATAGCCGGGTACCTGGTCACCGCCGCGGCACGCGCCCTGGAAGCGGCGATGACCGTCGCCGCGATCGTCGCCGGCGTGGGAGCGGTCCTCTACACAGCGGTGCGCTCCGGGCTGCGGGCCCCACAGGTCCAGCCGGGCGACTTCGCCCTGCACGGCTGGGCCGCACTCCTCCTGGAGATCCCGGCCGCGATGATGGTCTGCGTCTGCCTGGCCTTCTGCCTCCAGGCGACCCGGTGGAACCTGCTCACCGCCGGCCTGGCCGGCGCCCTGGCCTGGACCGTCTACCTGGTGCTCTGGCAGGAGTACCGCCTCCCGCCGCCACTGGCCGCGGCGGTCGCGGCCACCCTCGTCGGCCTCGGCACCCAGGCCCTCGCACACCGCACCAACACCCCGGCCCTGCTGCTCACCGTCGCGGGCATCGCACCGCTCGCCCCCGGTTACACCATCTACCAGGGCATGCTCTGCCTCAGCCACGGCCAACTCGCCCCCGGTCTCCTGACCATCGGCCAAGCCGCGGCCATCGGCCTGGCCATCGCAGGTGGCCTCACACTCGGTTACACCACCGCCGACCAGCTCGCCCCCAGATCCGTACACCGGCACTCGTAAACGCCCACAAGCCGTGATCCGAGTGGAAGGCCGTGCCTGCGGACGCACATCGCCGATGCCGCCGCCGCGCACTTGATCGATGGCAGATGCGTCAAGTGCGGACCCTCTGACCAGAATCGCCGAACCAGCTTGGCGGCGGCCGGACTGGTGCCGCCGAGGGCGAAGAAGTCGCCGTCGCCGCCGACCGGGGTGCCGAGCAGGGTCTGCCACTGCTCGGCGAGCCGGCCGGCGATGCCGCTCGGGCGCCCGAGGTCAGCAGCGTGAGGCAATCTCGGAGCCCTGTGCGGGGACTGGGCGCCCCCGGGGACGCCCGGACTGCGACGGCGGTGGCGAGCCACGGAGACTTCCGCGGCCCAGGGCCGGGGAGTCCCGTGGCGCCGCCACCGCCCGATCGATCAAACGCTCGCCAGGGTCAGCCGGCCCCTGACGGATCGTGGCCGGTGTGATCGCCGTGATCGGCGTGCCCGGTGTGGTCGGCGCCGCTGGTGATGACCCCGCCCAGCTTCGCGTGCAGGAGGTCCGCCGTGGTGTCGGACAGGACGACCACCCACCGGTCACCCACCAGGTACGACCCTCCGTACGCCTCGGCCTCCGACGTCCAGGCCGTCTGGGCCCCGCTGGTCGGGAAGGTGGCGATCCAGACCTCGTTTTCGCCGAGGGTGCACAGCCCCTGGCGGAGGTCCGTGGTGTCGGCGGTGATGTCGGCCGTGCAGCCGATCCGCTGGGCCAGGTCCTCCACCGAGGCCCGGGCGGCGTGGGCCGACGTCTGCGGCGAGGCGAGCAGCCCTGCTGCCCCGCCGAGCAGTTCGACGACGCCCAGGACGAGCAGGACGGTCAGCGCGAGCCACTGGAGCGCGCGACGGACGGTCCGCTGCGGCCGGACGGCCGCCACGGTGGAGTCCCCGGCCGTCACTTACCGGTCACCGGCTTCCCCGCGGGGTTGATCGCCGACCACAGGTTGTCCTTGCCGTTCCCGTTGGCGTCACCGGGGGCCTTGTCACCCGTGTAGGTGTAGACGGGCTTGCAGTTGACGGACAGCTGCCAGGTGCCGTCGGGGCGCTGCATCTTGCCGATCAGCTTCGGGTTCACGCCCTTGACCTGGGTCGGGTCGACGGCGGGCGCCGGCTTCCAGGTCATCGCGCACTGGCCCTCGCAGAGGGAACGCATCGGCCAGGACGGGTCCTTGGCGTACTGGTACAGCGTCATGCCCTGCGCGTCCACGACGATCGGGCCGAGCTGCGGCTGGGTGGTCACGGAGACCTGGGCTCCACCCGGGGCGGGCTGCGGCGCCGCACTGGTCGGCATCTCCGACGGGTAGGCCGACGCACCGGGGGCCGGGGCGGCCGCCTTCTTGCCGTCGGGCGCCACGGCGAACCAGACGCCGCCGACGCCCTGGCCCTTGGTGTCGCCGGCCGCGGTGTCCTGCGCGTAGCGGTAGACCGGCCAGCCACCCAGCGTCAGCTGCTTCGATCCGTCGGCCCGCGTGACCTCGCCGATCGCGCCGGCGTCGATCCCGCTGCCCGCGGTCGTGCCCTCCTTGGTGACCGGCGGCCAGGTCTTGGCGCAGCCGTCGTTGCAGTTGGACATCGGGGGCTTGGCGGTGTCCTTGTCGAACCGGTAGAGGGTGAAGCCCTGGCCGTCGGTGACCACCATGCCGAGCTTGGCGTCGTTGCGCACGGTCAGCGCTCCCCCGGCCTGGCCCCCGCCCGCCGGCGCGCCGCCGGATTGACCGCCGGCGGACGGCGACGCGCTGCCACCGCCGTAGGAGTCGTAGGATCCGGCCGGCGCGGCGTCCTGCGCGCCCACCAGCTGACCGGTGCCCGACCCGGACGGCGTCTTCGCGCTGCTGCTCATGCTGCCCATCAGGGCCATCACCACGAGCCCGACCAGCAGGATGCAGAGCCCCACCAGTCCGTATCGCTTCGTCAACATGTTCCTTGCCTTTCCATCGGTGGAATCTGGCCTTCCGTGGATGTGTGCGTCCCCGGTGATCCGGTCCGGCGTCGAACGCCGGTCCGCGGACCCGGGATGGGGGTTTCAGGGTCGATAGCCCTCCGGAACCTCTCGATCGGCCCGCCGCCCCGACGGGCGCCCCGGGCCGCACGGGCCGCACGGGCCACGCTCGGGAAGGAGCGGCAGCGCCCGGAGCCGCGCCGGCCTCACTGGATCCGCAGCGCGAGCGCGGGACAACGGTCGACGGCTCGCGCCGCCTGGGAGAGCAGCTTCGCGGGTACGGGCATCACGCCCGCGGCGGGGAACCCGTCCGCCCCCAGCCGGATGACGTCGGGCAGGACACCGGTGCACAGGCCGTGGGCCTCGCAGAGCGTCCAGTCGACCACGATGGTGCCGGCGCTCTCGACCTCCGGCAGCGGCAGGACGTCCTGCGAGGGTCGCCCGCAGCCACCCTGGTACGTGTGCATGACCAGGTCGTCGTCGAACACGGCCAGGGACGAGGCCACGAAACGGGCGGCGGCGTCGGGGTGGCTGCACGCACCCCGCCCGGTGACCGCCCGCATCCCGGCCTGCACCCGGTCGAACGCGCGCTGGCCACCGCCGCGCACCAGGTCCTCCAGGGACCCGGTCAGGTCGGGGAGCCCCAGGTAGCAGGGCCCGCACTGGCCGGCCGTCTCGTCCGCCATCCAGCGGGAGATCCGGACGACCTCCCACAGCGGACAGGTCGTCTCCGGCAGCGGCAGGATCGCCCCGGCACCCAGCGCCCCTCCGAGGCGCTGGAAGGACTGTCGGGACACCACGGCCGAACGGGCGGCCTCGGGGGTCAGCCACTTGCCGTGGTAGCCGCCGACCAGGACCCCCTGCCCGACGTCCAGGCCGCACGCCGCCAGGACGGTCTCCAGCGGCACTCCGGTGGGGGTCTCCACCACGGTCGAGCCGGCGATCGTCAGCAGCACCGTGCCGGGTTCCTCGGGGGTGCCGATCTCCCGGAAGGGCAGCGCGCCCCACCGGGCCGCCACCGCGAGCTGGGCGTACGTCTCGGCGTTGGACAGCAGCGTGGGGGCTCCCCCGACACCGCTGTCGCTGGTGCGCACGCCGCCTCCCCGGGGCAGGGCGATCCCGTTGGTGATGCCGCGGGCGAGGGCGCTCCCCTCGCCCGTGACGAACCGCTCGGGCAGCCGCACCACCGTCACCGGCGGCTTCACCGACCTCCGTTCGGCCAGCGCCCGGCGCAGGGACTCCTCGGTGTCGGTCCGCGTGACGCCGATCGCCACCTGTTCCGCGTTCAGCGCGGCGGCCGCGATCAGCGCACCGTCCACCACGAGGTGCGGGGTGCGCAGGAGCAGCGTGGTGTCCTTCAGGCAACTCGGTTCTCCTTCCGTTCCGTTGACGACCACGACCGGACTGGTGCGGCGCCGGGCGACCGCCTTGACGACCGCCCTGAGCTTGCGGGCGAAGGGGAATCCGGCACCTCCCCGGCCGCGCAGGTCCACGTTCTCGGCCAGTTCGGCCAGCTCCTCCGCGCGCAGTGCCGGCAGCTGGCCGTGGACCACGAGGTGGGAGCGGTAGTCGACCCGGTCCAGGCTCTCCAGGCCGGCGAAGAGGACCGGCCGGCCGAACCAGATGACGGGCGGGGGGAGGCCGCTCACCTGTCCTGCCGCCCGCGTCCGGGTCCGATGCCGGCCAGGCCCGGCCCGGCGGCCATGGCCTGCCCCGCGGCCACCGGCAGGCGCGGGACGGTGACCTCGGGGCCGGCGGCCTCCGGCGGGAGCGGCCGGGCGGGGGCCCTGCGCGGGCCGCTGCGGTCCTGGAGGACCAGCCTGAGCGTGAGCGCGACGATCACGCCCACGACGGCCACGCCGTACAGCAGCACCACCCAGGAGGCCGCGAGCCGCCCCGATTGCAGCCCGTGGACCAGGCCCGCGCCCCAGGCCGGGTACGAGCCGAGGTGGATGGCCCTCCAGCGGCGCGCGTCACCCGAGCGGGCGAGCCTTCCGCGGGCCGCCCCGGCGAGCGCCACCGCGGGGAACAGGTAGCCGGCAACGGTGCCCAGTCCCAGGACCACCGGTCGGGCCGGGTCGGCGAACGGCACGAAGGCCGCGAGCGCGCCGATCTGTCCCACGACCAGCTTCATCCACACGTGCAGGACCAGGAAGACGACGCCGGCGACGCCCATCGCACGGTGGACGGTCTGCGCGACGAGCCGGTGGACCGGGCTCAGGATCAGCCGGTCGGTCGCCACCAGCCCCCACAGGACCGCGGAGGTGAACGACACGAGTGCGAGCACCCCGACGGCGTACGTCAGGAACGACTGCAGTCTGGGGTCGACCACGACGGCCGTCACGCCCAGGCCCGCCGCCAGCGGCGGCAGGAACGACCACGGGCTCGGCCGCCTGCGACCACCCTCCGCGGGCTGGGCGCCCTCGGCCGCCGCGCGCGCCCGACCGGCCCGCTCGACGCCCCGCGGTACCGGGCCGAACCGCCGTGACCGCCGCCTCTGCCCTCTCACCATTGCTGAGCCCTCCGGCCTCGTCCTGAACCTGCTGTCGAATCGGATGTCGGGGTCCCGGCGCCGGCGGCGCGGGGGTCGCGATCGCCGCCCCGTTCCGGCCGGGCCCGCCCGTTGCTCTCCTGGAGCCGACCCTGCACGGGTCGGCCCCGGAAGGGGTGGGTCACTGGCAGCGACGCCCCTGGTTGATGCAACTGACCATCTGGTCCAGCAGGCCCTGGTTCATGTTGTTGACGAAGTCACCGTGATCGGTGATCGGGTTGTGGAGCTGTTCGGGGAAGCTGTCGACGGCGAACCGGACCCCGGCCGGCACGTCGTAGGTGATGCGCTGCGTCAGTTGCGGGATCACCTTGAAGTTCTTCGGGCACGCGCCCGACTTGTCGGAGAACGCCGTGTGGGTCCGGTGGTTGGCGCTGTCGATGTTCTTGCCGTCCCAGCAGTCCGGGAACTTCAGCGTCCGGACGACCCTGCTCCCCTGCGGGCAGATCGGGTACTTGTCGACGACCTGGCGGTTCTCGAAGCCCGTGCAGCTCCACGACGCATGGGCGTTCGCCGGCCCGTTGGTGAAGGCCTTGGCGTCGCCGGTGATGATGCGCATGAAGCGCTTCATCGGCTGGACGGGGTTCCCGACGCTGGAGGTGTACGTGATGTCCGCCTCGGCCGGCTGCAGGATCCGTCCCACGTTCTTGTCCTTGCCACCACCGGGCGCCTTGGCGTCCTTCTCGTTGGTGCCGTCGAAGACGCGCAGGACGGGCCAGTAGTAGGCCGACCCGTCGCCGTTGGTGCACGTGGTGCCCGAGGCGGCGAGTTTGTTGTTGGAGGCGAACGCGTCCGTTGCCACGTTCCCCACGTAGTCGTGCATGTGGTGCGCGCCGTTGCTCACACCGGGGGCGACGATCACGTTGTCGGGGTTGAGGTGGCGGTTCTCGTTGCGCCCGCACTGGGACGTGAAGGAGCCGGTGGCCGACCCCTTCTTGACGGGCGCCGGGACGTTCGGGGACACGCTCTTGATGTCGACGAACCCCTTCTTGGGGAAGGACTTCACCTGCGCGGCCGCCTGGGTCTGGGCGACGGCGCCGCCCACGCCGTCGGCACTGAACCCCTTGGCCGCGTCCTGAGCCACCAGGTCGTGCCTGACCGTGCACTTCGCCATGCCCGAGAGGTCCTTCGGCAGACCGGAGTCCGGACCGGCGCCGTCCGCCAGCTTCTTCAGGGTGTCCGTGCGCTTGTTGGCGAGATCGCCCATGACGCGGTTCTCGTTGTCGCCCGGGGCGGGCGCGGACAGTCGGTTGTACGCGTCCGCCACCTGGACGTCGAGCTCGGCGAGGTTCTTGTCGACCGCGTCCTGGGACGCTTCCGGCACCTCGTTCAGGGCCACGCTGGCGTCGGCGCAGGCGACGGTGCCGAGCTGTGGGGACGCCGACGGCTCGCTCGGGGGACGCTGGCCGGCGAAGGCCACCGCCGCGACCGTCCCCGCCGCGCCGGCGCCCAGGATCACCGCCGACAGCAGGGCACCGGCCCTTCGCTTCGACGTGCCGCGTTTATGAGACTTCATGTACTTCAACACTCCTCAGACGGGATCGGGCCTGCCTGGCAGGCCACGGACAGCCTTCATCCGGGTCGTCGCCCAGCGGGTCGCGCCTAGTAGTGGGTCGATCCGGCGGGCGCCGGCGTGGCGCTCGCGGACGGAGCGACCGAACCGGTCGGCAGCGGGGCGAGCTTGTCGAACTTGACGAGTCCGGTGCCCTCCAGGACGTTCATGTGGTCGAGCACCGTGCCGTTGGCCGTGGTCGCCAGATCCCGGACCGTGGAGTTCTGGGTGCTTGCGCGCACCTGGGCCACGACCGCGAACACCTGCCCGTGGGCGCTGCGCAGGATGTTCGCGAATTGCTCGTCGAAATCCGCGCCCTGCGCGGCATCCAACTGCTTGAGCCAGCCCTGCTGCTGTGCCGAGGGCTCGCTGGGCACTTCCAGGTTCAGGGTCTGGTCGGCGGTCAACACCGCCTTGTCGAGGTCGGTGTGACCTTGGACCAGGTGCTGGCCGGCCATCTTGACCTCGGGGCTGGTGCCCTTCGCGAGGGCCATCCGGCCTGCGGGAATCTCCCACAGTCCGGCCAGCCGAACCCGCTTGACGAAGTCACGGTCTTGGGCGGTGAGCGGCCCGGTGGGCGTCTGCGTCACTCCTTGGTCCTCGCTCACCGGCGCGCTGCGATAGGCACCGGCCGACTTCGCCACCGGGTACACCAGGGCCGCCGCGGTGAGGATCATCGCGACGACGATCAGGAGGGTGGCGAACGACCTCGGAAGACGACTCACCCGAGGGAGTCCGTAGGCGGCCGCGACCGTTCCCGGTCCGCGCTTCTTCCGCATGGATGACATAGGGCTCTTCCTCTATTGCACCCGGAGGTCAGGGCCGTGGGGAACCCACGGGAACCGGTCCGGGTGGGCCTTGATGGTCCGCGCGGTGATGACCCACGCGCAACGGTCCACGGACGGCGCGGCCGACGAGGGGATGATGCGGCAGCACGGGACGGCTGCCACGATGGGACGGTCCGGCTCCGAACGCTTGGCGTCGCCCCGGAAGGGATCACGACCAGGCCCACCGACGGAACCACAGCGGGATCAACGGTTGGATCGCCGACGGCACGAGGGACGGCGTCACGGACGGTGTGACGGGCTTGATCGCGGACAGCATCACCGGCGGCCGCGGTCCGGCCCGGTCAGGGCGAGGACGGTCCCGGGGTGGGGCGCACCGCGTGCCGTGCGTCGTCGGTGAGGGATCGGTCAGCGTCAGCGGGCCGGCCTCAACGCCCGTTCGTCCGGATGTTCCGCTGGGGCCCTGTCGCCTGGAGCAGAGACCGAATCCCCCGCTGCGGCGCAGGCACGACTACTCGGACGTCATGATCTCGATCTTCAACGCCGGCAGGAGCTCGAACCTGGCCCGGAGGTCGCGCAGACCGCTGCCGAAGATCTTCTCCAGGATGCGCAGCCGGTTCCGTACAGCCAGCGGGTGGATGCGGAGCAGGCGGGCGGTCGGGAGCGTGCCGCTGCCCGTCAACCGGGCCGGCGACATCTCCTCCACCCACTCCCCCTGCTACAGCGTCATGTCGGCCAGGCATCCGAGCCACTTGGCCGAGAGGTGACCCGCCAGCAGCGGGTCCTGGAACAGCACGGATGACGTTCATCTGTCGGTGCCTCCGTATTTCGCGGTGGTTGAGGTGTCTGCGCGCCGGCACGGAGTGGTGCCCAGCCTTCTTCCGGGTACGCGCGAAGAGGCCGGATCGGCTCACGAGTTGCCCTGGTCCGCGACCTGGCGAGAACGAACATAGACGGTTTTCGGCGCGTGGAGCGCTCTCCAGCCCGAACTTCCGACTCCGCTAAGGAATGCCTCATGTCGCGCTTCACCAGGCACTCGAAGCGGGGCGGTGGTCCTTGGCCGCCTGTGCGCCGCGCTGAACCTCGCTGTACGCCGCGACCTGGTGGTGCGCAACGTCGCCCAGCACGTCACGATCGCCGCAGTGAACTTCTTCACTGCGGCTCACCTCGTCCGAGTCGGTTCCCTGCCGTCTCCGGATGAGCGGGTTCGGGCTGCTACTTGAGCGATTGGCCCTGGCGTCCGGTGGTCATCAGACCTGTTCCAGCGGGTACCCCTGGGCCAGAGCGGCCTTTCGGAAGCCGGCGAGCCGATCGGCGGGGACGGCGAAATGGGGCTCTTCTGCTCCATCTGTGGGTCGCTGAGGAGCGCCTGACGCAGTACACGCCGTCCCCTGTGCAGATCTTGAGGTGTCGAGACTCAGGATC
>NZ_JBEXKB010000046.1:0-73433 GCF_040609455.1 Kitasatospora sp. NPDC004669 | reverse complement strand
AGCTAAGCCTCACAGCGCCGATGGTACTGCAGGGGGGACCCTGTGGGAGAGTAGGACGCCGCCGAACAATTCTTCAGAAAAGGCCCACCCGGCTTGTCGGGTGGGCCTTTTCGCATTTCCGGACCCTCCCGATCGGCAGGTGTTGCTCCGACCACCGGTAGGTAGTCCTAGGTCCACCTCGGATTTGGGGTGCCATGGCCAGTGTCCCGGTCGGGTCGTTCGTGAACACTGATGAAGGACGATCGGTACCGGCATCAGGAGCTTGCGTGACCACAGTGACTCGTACGAGCGGCACATCCGTACGTGCGCAGACCCGGGCAGCCTTCGAAGCCGGCGGCCAGGGGCTGGCCCGGCTGGCTCAGGTGGTGCTGGCCGCGATCCCGGGGTTCGTGCTGCCGGTGGCGGCGGCCATCCTCACCGGGGTGCTGACGGCCCAGTTCCTGGGGTACTACTACGCGGCGTCCCTGGTCACGCTCGGGGCCGGCGCGGTGGCCGGCTCGGTGGTGGCCACCGCTTACGTCCGCAAGACCGCGGACCGCACGCGCGGGTTCCTGGAGCGCTGGTACGGCATACGTCTTCCGGTGGCCTACGAGCCGCGGCCGGAGCTCGAGTTGGACGACCGCGGCCACTGGTGGACGGGGTACTCGTATCACCGCTCGCGGGTGGTCGCGAAGTATGCGCAGCTGGTCCACTGTGGCCTGCGGGACCGCACCACCCGCGCTGAGCTGGCCTGGCTGGTGGTGAATCCCGTCCTCGCCGTCGCCCTGGCCGGCCCGGTGGCCCTGCTGCTGGTGCTGGGTACGGCCTACACCCTGGCGGGGCCGGTTCCCGGGGCCGGCTACGGCCCGCTGAGCCCGCGCATGACGTCGATCCTGCTGAGCAGCGTGGTCGGCATCGGCATGATCGTCGCCGGGATACTCGTGGCACCGTACGCGGTGCGCGGGTACGCGGAGGCAGCCCGCCGGGTGCTGGACCAGGACGGCCGGGCGACGCACGCCCAGCTGGCCAAGCGGGTGGCCGAGTTGACCGAGACGCGGGCGGACGCGGTGGGCAACCAGGCGGCCGAGTTGCGGCGGATCGAGCGCGATCTGCACGACGGCGCCCAGGCTCGGCTGGTCGCGATCGGGATGACGTTGGGCACCATCGAGCACCTGATGGACACCGACCAGGCGGCAGCACGGGAGCTCCTCTCGGAGGCCCGGCAGTCCTCGGCCCGGGCATTGCAGGAGCTGCGCGACCTCGTCCGCGGTATTCACCCGCCGGTGCTCGCCGAGCGCGGACTGGGCGATGCCGTCCGGGCGTTGGCGCTGGACAGCGCGTTGCCGACCGAGGTGTTCGTCAGCCTGCCGGACCGGTTGCCGGCCCCGGTGGAGGCGGCCGTGTACTTCAGCATCTGCGAGCTGCTGGCCAATGCGGCCAAGCACTCGGGGGCGGACCAGGTGTGGGTGGACATCCTGTACCGGGCCGGGTTCCTGCGGGTCTCGGTGACGGATGACGGTGTGGGCGTGGCGGATCCTTCGCGGGGCACGGGCCTGCGCGGGGTCGAGCGTCGATTGGGTACCTTCGACGGTGTTCTCGCCATCGACAGCACGTCGGGCGGTCCGACCACCATCACCTTGGAGTTGCCGTGCGAGTTGTCCTCGCCGAGGACCTCTACCTCCTTCGCGAAGGCCTGATCCGTCTGCTGGAAGCGCACGGCTTCACCATCGCGGCTGCCGTGGAGACCGGCCCCGAACTGCTGGAGGCGCTGCTGACCCACCGCCCGGACGTCGCCGTGGTCGACGTCCGGCTGCCCCCGACGCTCACCGACGAGGGACTGCAGGCCGCGCTCAAGGCCCGCCGGGAGATCCGGGGCCTGCCGGTGCTGGTGCTGTCCCAGCACGTCCAGCAGCTGTACGCGCGGGAGTTGCTGGCCGACGGCACGGGCGGGATCGGCTACCTGCTGAAGGACCGGGTGTTCAACGCCGGGCAGTTCATCGACGCGGTCCGCCGGGTGGCGGCGGGCGGGACGGCGATGGACCCGGACGTGATCGCCAAGTTGATGCAGACCACCTCGCGCCGACCCGGCCCGCTGCTCGGGCTGTCCCCGCGCGAGCGCGAGGTGCTGGAGCTGATGGCCGAGGGCTGTTCCAACTCGGCGATCGCCGCCCGACTCTCGGTGAGCGACGGTGCCGTGGCCAAGCACATCGCCAACATCTTCAGCAAGCTCGAACTCGCCCCGGACGAGGACGCCAACCGCCGGGTGATGGCCGTGCTTGCCTACCTCAACGGCACGGCCGGGCAGAACCACTGACGGTCCGCCCGACCCCGGCGGGCGGGGTGCTCCACACTGTGACACTCCAGCCTGCGGAAACGCTGAAACATGCGTACGAGTAAACTCCGATGGGCCGAGCCCGGAGGTTGCTCAGCCGTCCGGCATCCCGACTGGCGGGACCCGGCAGCCGAGGCGCGTACGCCAGCGGCCGACATCCAGGGGTTGATAGACGTAATGGCACGCCCAACGCTCACCAAGGCCCATCGTGGCCTGCTCGGCCTGGTTGCGGCCGGCGCCTGCATCATCTCGGGCATCGGTTTCGCGGGCTCGTACAACGCGGTGCGCGAGCTGGCCCAGGAGAAAGGTTTCGGTGCCTTCTCCTACGCCTTCCCGATCGGCGTCGACGCGGGCATCGTCGTGCTCCTCGCCCTCGACCTGGTGCTGACCTGGCTGCGGATCCCCTTCCCGATGCTGCGTCAGACGGCCTGGCTGCTGACCGTCGCCACCATCGCCTTCAACGCGGCTGCCTCCTGGGGTGACCCGCTCGGCATGGGGATGCACGCGGTCATCCCGGTGCTGTTCGTCGTCGTGGTCGAGGCCTCCCGGCACGCGGTCGGCCGGATCGCGGCGATCACGGCGGACCGCCACATGGAGTCGGTCCGGGTGATGCGCTGGCTGCTCTCCCCGGTGCCGACCTTCCGGCTCTGGCGGCGGATGAAGCTGTGGGAGCTCCGCTCCTACGAGGAGGTCATCAGGCTGGAGCAGAACCGCCTGGTCTACCGCGCGCAGCTGCGCTTCCGGTACGGCCGCGGCTGGCGCCGCTCGGCGCCGATCCAGGCGCTGCTGCCGCTCAAGCTCGCCAAGTTCGGCGTTCCGCTGGACCCGTCGCTGCTCGACCGGCTGGACGAGGAGGCCCGCGAGCGCGAGGCCAAGGAGGTCCAGGCGGGGAATAAGGCCAAGGAGCTCGAACTCCAGCTCCAGCAGAGCCGCGCGGCCACGGCGATCGCCCCGGCGGTCCCCGCCGCCGCGGGCCCACAGCAGGGACCCCAGCACCCGCAGCAGGCCCAGCATCCTCAGCCCGAACCGGCCCAGGTCCAGGCCCAGCCACAGCCGCAGGCCTCCGCCGAGGTCCAGGCCCCCGCGCCTGCCGCGCCGATGTCGCCCGAGGTCGCCGCGCCGATGCTGGCCAAGCTGCACGCCGTCCGGCTGCGTGCCGCCCAGGAGCCGGAGGAGGCGGCCGAGGCCGCCCCGCAGGCGCGCGGCGAGGAGCTGAACGTCTGGACCGAGCGCCCGGTCCGCACTACCGGCCATTCGGCCGACCCCGCCCCGGGCGGGCGGGTGCCCGGCCAGGCCTCGCCGTGGTTCAAGCCGCCGCGCCCGGTCGCCGAGGAGCCCGTGCCCGCCCCGGCACCCCGGCCGCAGGCCCAGCGTCCGGCCGCCCCGCAGCCCGAGCCGACCGTGGAGCCGCAGTCGGCCCCGGCCGCCCAGCACGCCCAGACCGAGCGGTCGACCCAGCCCGAGCAGCCCGCTGCGGCCGAGGAGCCTGTCCAAGCCGAGCAGCCCGAACACCGCCCGGCGACCGCGCCCCTCGACCAGGACATCGCCTACGACGCGCTGGTCTCGTACATGGACAACCACGGCCACCAGCCTGACCCGCAGCGCCTCGCCGCCTGGCTGACCACCGAGTACGGCATCACCGGCAAGGGGCCGGACGGCTCGGTCCACCCCAAGGAGGTCGCCGAGCTCTACCCGCTGCTGCGCGACCGTTACGCCGCCGCCGGGAGGGACTGAGCCCGCGCCGACACGGTCCGGCCACCGCTCGGTCGGCCATTGACGCCCGACCCCGCCGGAGCTACCTTCGCATCAACAAATTGTTGAAGCGAAGGTTCGGCATGGATTCGGCATGGAGGAGTGCGGATGTCGCAGGTCGAGGTCGAGGTCGAGGTCGACGGAACCGGGCCGACGGGTGGGGCCTCCTTCTCCGCCGCCGCCCGCGCCGTCGTGGAGGCGCTGCTCGCCCCGGTGGACGCCGATCTGGCGCGCCGCTACCCGGGCGACTCCGGCACCCGGCAGCCGGTGCACACCGTCTACGTCCCGGCCGACGCCTTCGGCGCCGACACCGTACTGGACTGGGGCCGCCAGGCCCTGGAGGCCTTCGACACCCACGCAGGTAGCCCCGCCGAGCTGGCCCGCGCCCTCGGCGTCGCCGACGACGAACTGCTCGCCGACGTGCACGCCCGGGTCCGCGCCAAGCTGCAGCACGAGCCGATCGAGGACCTGCGGATCGACTTCGAGGACGGCTACGGCCCCCGCCCGGACACCGAGGAGGACGCCGCCGCCGTCCGCGCCGCCGAACTGGTCGCCGCCGCGGTGGCCGAGGGCAGCGCGCCGCCGTACATCGGCATCCGGGTCAAGTGCATGGAGGCGCCCGTCCGCGCCCGCGGCATCCGCACCCTGGAGCTCTTCCTCGCCACCCTGCTGGCGAACGGCGGCCTGCCGGACGGCCTGGTGCTGACGCTCCCCAAAGTCACCTACGCCGAGCAGGTCACCGCCCTGGTCCGGCTGCTGGAGGACTTCGAGCGCCGTGCCGGGCTGGCGGCCGGCCGGATCGGCTTCGAGATCCAGATCGAGACCACCCAGGCCATCCTCGGCCCGGACGGCCGGGCCACCGTCGCCCTGATGATCGAGGCCGCCGAGGGCCGTGCCACCGGCCTGCACTACGGCACCTTCGACTACAGCGCCTCCTGCGGGGTCAGCGCGGCCCACCAGGGCATGGACCACCCGGTCGCCGACCACGCCAAGGCGGTCATGCAGGCGGCCGCGGCCGGTACCGGGGTCCGGCTCTCCGACGGCTCGACCAACGTCATCCCCACCGGTTCCACCGAGCAGGTGCACGCCGCCTGGAAGCTCCACCACGACCTGGTCCGCCGCTCGCTGGCCCGCGCCTACTACCAGGGCTGGGACATGCACCCGGCGCACCTGCCGACCCGCTACGTCGCGGTGTACTCGTTCTACCGCGAGGGCCTGGCGGCCGCCGCCGCCCGGCTGGCCGCGTACGTCGCCAAGGCGGGCGGGGACGTGATGGACGAGCCGGCCACCGCCCGGGCGCTCAGCGGCTACCTGCTGCGCGGCCTGGACTGCGGCGCCGTCGACCCGGCCGAGGTCACCGCGCTGACCGGCCTCGACCGCGCGCAGCTGGACGCCCTGGCCGGCCGCTGACCCTCAGGCCGCTGACCCTCAGGCCGCCAATCCTTCGGCCGCCGATCCTTCGGCCACTGACCCGTGGGCCACTGACCGCCGACCCGCCGGCCGCGCGCCAACTAGGCTGGCGGTGCCGCCCCGGACACCCGGGGTGCGCGCCGCCAGCCGTCGCCGTTCCCGGGAGAACCACCGCGCCATGTCCGCCACGCCGGAACCGACCACCAGGCCGTACCTCACCATCCGGCGGGCCGGCAGCCACGAGATCGAGATCAAGAAGTCCCGCTTCATCTGCCACCTGGCCCGGGTCCCCGACGAGGACGAGGCGCAGGCCTTCATCGCCGGCATCCGCAAGCAGTACTGGGACGCCCGGCACAACTGCACCGCCTTCGTGGTCGGCGAGGAGCAGCGCCGCGAGCGCTCCAACGACGACGGCGAGCCCGGCGGCACGGCCGGGGTGCCGATGCTGGAGGTGCTGCGTCGGCGCGGTCTGACCGACACCGTCGCCGTGGTGACCCGGTACTTCGGCGGGATCAAGCTCGGAGCCGGCGGCCTGGTGCGGGCGTACGGGAACGCGGTGTCGGAGGCGGTCGACGAGATCGGCCTGCTGGAGCGGCGGCCGGTGGCGCTGCTCGCGGTGACGGCGGACCACGTGCGCGCCGGGCGGGTGGAGAACGACCTGCGGGCCGCCGGGTACGTGGTGAGCGACCTCGCCTACGAGGCCGCCGGGGTGCGGATCGAGGTGGGCGTGCCGGAGGCGGAGGTGGCCGGTTTCCATACCTGGCTGGCCGAGGCGACCGGCGGTACCTCGGTGGCGGTCCCGGCCGGCCGAACCTATGTCGAGGTGCCGGTCTGACCCGTAGCTCCCGCGGGTCCCACAGATCCCAAGGATCCCATCGGGTGCACGACCTTCCGGACACATGTTCGGCCAGATCGCGTCCGGTCCGTTTCGGCGCTCGGAGGGCCTGCCTAGCCTGATCCGGCCGTCGATCAGGAAGCCGCCCTCGATGCCCCTCGTCCGGACCGTCACCCTGCCCCCGGGCGCCGGCACCGGCTGGCACTACCACCCGGGCCGGGTCGAGGTGGTGGTGCTCTCCGGGACGCTGACCCGCACCCTGCACGACGGGCGGGTCGAGGTCAGTCGGGCCGGGGACTCGCTGGTCGAGGAGGTCGGACCGGTCCACATCCACGAGGGCCGCAACCTCGGCACCGAACCCGTGGTACTGATCGCGGGCTACGCCGTCCCCGAGGGCCGCCCGCTGGCCGTATCCGTCGCGGAGCCCGCCTGGAGCCGCAGCGGCGCCGGAACCGCCGAGGCCTGAGGCCGCCCCGGAGGACCTTCCCCCGTCGCCTTCCGTAGCCGAGCAGTCGCGCCACGCGGAAGACGGCTTGAGTAGATTCACTCGAACGTAGTGTCGTGCCCCGGAGTTGGAACTTCCGCTCCGGGCCGTGGCGTTTCCTGGGCAAGGATCCGGCCGAACCGGACGAAAACCATCGATGGAGGACACCAGACCCCACCCCGCACCACGGAGGTATGCGCATGACCTCAGACCGCTCGCCGTCGCCCGCCGGTGCCGACCTACCCGGCCCCCGCGGCCCAGCGACGCCCTACCGGATGACCGTCACCACCGCCCTCCCGCACGCCGAGGCCGTCGCCCTGGCCGACGAACAGCTCGCCTCCTGGCTGAAGCAGGAGGGCTGCGAGGAACCCCCACCGGCCCTCCGTGCCCCCGGCGGGCCGGACTCCGACGGAAGGCCCCCCGTCGGGACGCCCCTCGCCGCCGAGCGCCTCCGCCTGGGCGACCGCATCCTGCTGGACCGGGACCACGGCCCGCTGCGCGGCCCGTCGGGCGCCGGCCGCTACGACCGCCGCCGCCTGCGCACCCCGGCCCCGCACGGCACCCGGCAGCTCACCCTCACCGTCGCCACCGGTGCAGAGGGCCGCACCTGGTTCCGGCTGGAGGCCGAGACCCACAGCACCGGCAGCGGTGTCCGCACCCCCTGCCGGGTGCCGGTGCCCGAACTCGCCCGCACCCTGCTCCCGCTGCTCGACGCCACCGACGGCCCGGCCGCCGTCCACCCCGTGCCCCGGGTGATCACGGCTGACGAGGTCGACGGCCTGATCGACGAGCTGTGCGACCCGGAGCGCCGACTGCCCACCGTGGTCGCCAGCGTGCCGGTGAACCTCCCGCTCGACCGCTGGGTCGAGGACGTCGTCCGTCCGCTCTGCCAGCAACTGCCCGGCCTCGCCACCGCCTACGTACTGGACCCCTGCGCCCGCACCGGCTTCAACGTCGCGCTGGAGTACCACACCGTGTACGGCGGGGCGGTGCGCACCTACCTGCCCGAGGTCGACCCGGCCTCCCGGCAGGACGGCGTCCGACATCCGGTACTCGCCCGGGGCCGAATAGAACAGGACCTCCGCCGCGCCGCCGGCCTGCTCGCCCGCGAGCCGCGCCGCCTCGCCGCCGACCAGCCGTTGCCGCCGCCGCTCGCGGCCGTCCCAGTGCTGCGGGTCCCGTCGCCGCAGCAACGCTCGGCCGCCCAGCAGGCCATGGCCGCGTCGGCCGACGCGACCGCCTATGTCACCGCCGACACGGCCTCCGAACTGGCCGCGCTCGCCCGCGAGGAGCAGCAGGACCGCGCCGAGCAGCAGGCCAGGGCCGACGAACTGGAGCGGGTCCGGCACACCCTGCGCCTGGAGCGCCGCGACCGCGGCCAGCCCCGGGACGGCCACGAGGGTCGCCTCCGCACCGGCGCCCGCGGCCTGAACGGCCGCCACTGCACCACCCCGGGCACCGGCCCGGCCGTCGGTCGGCGCCCCGCTGCCCAGCCCACTGGGCGGATCGGCAAGCCCGAGACCTTCACCGAACTCATGGCCAGGCTCGGCGAATTCCCGCTGCTCACCTTCACCGGCGACCAGAAGTCCGCGCTCGCCCTGGACGGCCTCCAATGCGCCGGCGCCGGCTGGGCCCGGCTCGCCTGGGACGGTCTGACGGCCCTGCAGGAGTACGCCGAGGCGGCCGTGCGCGGCGCGGCCGGCGGGGACTTCAAGCAGTGGTGTGAGCACACCCCGGACGGCTGCCACCGCTTCCCGCCCCGCAAGGCGGTGCGCGGGGAGTCCCGGACGGTGTTCAGCCACACCAAGTGGAAACGTGAACGGATGCTGCCGGTCCCGGAATGCGTGGACGCCTCCCGGCGCGCGTTCATGGGCGCGCACCTGCGGATCGGTGGCGGCCGCACCGCGCCCCGGCTGCACTACCTGGACGACTGCTCCGGCAGTGGCCGGATCTACGTCGGCTACATCGGCCTGCACCTGACCAACACCCGGACCAACTGACCGGCTTGGCTGACCGCCGCGCCCGTTCGGTGGACAATGTCCGGCAGGGGGCGGGCCGAGAGCGGGTCGGCCGCCCCGGGCAGGCGCCGGACGAGCATGGGGGAACGACGACCGATGCAGTACTCAGCAGACGGCCAGTCCGACGGCGCCTCCACCGTCCAGTTCCCGCAACCGGGCTTCCTCGCTTCGGTCTTCCGCGACCTCGGCGCCGACCAGGGCCCGGAGCCGGACGAGGCCGCGTCCCTGCCCGGGCCCGGCCGTCCGGGCGGGGACGCGGCAGCTGAGGGTCCGTCCGTCCCCGGCCGGCCAACCGGGGCTCCGGCCGGCGATCCGGGCGGCGACGCGGGCGACGGCTCGTCCGCCTCCGGCTCCGCCGGCCCTGGCTCCTCCGCCCCCGGCTCCGCCGGCCCTGGCTCCTCCGCCCCCGGCTCCGCCGACCCCGGGGACGGCGTCGCCGCGCACGGCCGGGCCGCCGCCCTGACCCACCACCGCACGCTCACCGTCCAGGCCGAGCACGACCGGCTGACCGACCTGCTGCGGCGGGCCGCGCTGCCCGTCTCGGCCATGGACTTCGAGAGTCAGCTGCGCCACTACGAACCCCGCCCCTACTCGGCCGACGGTCCGACGGTCCTCGACGAGCCCGCGCCCCGCTGGGAGGACTTCGCCCCCGCCGAGCCGACCACGGCCGACCCGGAGAGCGGTCCGTCCCGCCGCCTGCTCGACTCCGGCTACCAGCGTGAACTGGCCCAGGCCCGGCTGACGCACCAGCGCACCCTGCGCGAGTGGCGCACCCGCCAGGCCGAGGCCGGCCGCCCGGCCGCCGACGAGTCCCGGCGCGCCCACGAGGCGGCCGAGGAGGCCCGCGCCCGAGCCGTGCGCGAGTACAACGAGAGCCTGGAGGAGTGCCGGCGCGCCTACCGGCTGGCCGAGCCGGCCGCCGTGGAGTCGCTGCTGGAGCGGGCCCTGGCCGCCGCTGAGACCGCCACCCAGGACCTCCCCGCCCCCTGCCGGGCGGTCTTCCGCCCGCTCACCCGCACCGCTGTGCTGGACCTCGACCTGCCCCCGCTCGACCTGGTGCCCTCGCTCAGCGGCTACCGGCTCGCCCCCGACGGAGACATCGTCCCGGTGCCGCGCCCGCCCGCGGACCGGGCCACCGACTACCTGCGGCTGGTCGCCCGGCTCGCCCTGCGCGCCCTGCAGGCCGCCGACGCCGTCGACACCGACGAGATACTCGCCGGCGTCGTCCTCAACGGCTGGCTGCGCGAGCCCGGTGCGACCGAGCCGCTCTGCCTGCTCAGTGTGGACGCCGACCGTGACGCGCTGGCCCGCACCCGGCTGCTGCCGCCGGAGACCCCCTACGAGGAGCGCGACGACGAGGGCGTCTACGCCGACGCGGAGCAGGACGAGGCCCTGGTCCGGCTGCGCCAGCTCGGCGCCGCCGTCACTCCGGATCCGTACGCCCGGGCGGTCGTCCAGCCGGCCGCCCAGGCCGGCGCCACCGTCCCGGCAGCGCCCGACCTGTCCGCCAATGAGTTCGCCCAGCTGGTGCGCGACCTGCTCACCCGGGGCGGGCTGGCCGAGTGGAGCGTCCGGCTGCGCGGCCCGGCCGGGCTGGTCGCCACCGGCGAGGGATCCCCCGGCAGCGCGCTGCCCGGCCGCTGGGTGGTCTGGGCCTCCCGGGGTGCAACGCCGGTGACCGCCGAGCAGATCGCGACCCTGGCCGAGGCCGTCACCGAGGAGTCCGCCGAGCGCGGCCTGCGGCTGACCACCGGCCGCTTCACCGACGAGGCCCTGGAGCTCACCGCTGAGGAGAGCCACCGGCACATCCACCTGATCGACGGCGACGGCGTCCGCGAACTCGCCCGCACCCATCTCGGTCTGCCGCTCGCCGCCGGCCTCTGAGCGGCCCGACGGACCTGACGGGCCCAGTAGACCGGACAGGCCTGACGGACCCGGCCGCGGAGTTCACTCCGACGGCCCACCCGGCGGGCGCCCGGTCGGCCCCGGACCGAGGCTGAGGACCGGACCCCGTCGGCCCCGGTACCCCCCCCGGGCGACCACCCTCGAACGGCCGTCCGGTACGGTCGGCGGTCGGCCCGGCCACGGGCGGACCCCAGGGGGAGAGGAATGGGCAGAGCGCTCGGCAGTTCACACGGCGGCACCGGCCATTCGGCGGACCCAGCGCGGGAGGCGGCCCGATGACCGCCGTCCTGGTCGCCGCCGGGGCGTTCCTGATGACGCTGATCGGCGGCTTCGTCGCCCAGCGCACCGGCGACCGCCGCCACTTGGTACTCGGTTTCGCGGCCGGCCTGATGCTCGGCGTGGTCGCCTTCGACCTGCTGCCCGAGGCCATCCACCAGGCGCCGGGCGAGGTGCACGGTGTGCCGCAGGCACTGCTGATGTTCGCGGTCGGCTTCCTCACCATCCACGTGGTCGAGCGCGCGGTCGCCATCCACCGCGGCCACGAGGGCGAGTACGCCGAGCACACCCACGGCCACCACCATGCCCACGCCCACCACGCCGGGGCCCAGGGCATCGGGCTGACCGCCGCGCTGGCCCTGGTCGGGCACAGCGTGATGGACGGCTTCGCGATCGGCGCCGCCTTCCAGGCCGGGACCACGGTCGGCACGGTGGTGGCCATCGCGGTGGTCGCGCACGACTTCGCCGACGGCTTCAACACGTACACGATCACCCGGTTGTACGGGAACAACCGGCGCCGGGCGCTGACCCTGCTCGCGGCCGACGCGCTGGCCCCGGTCTCCGGCGCCGCGATCACCCTGGCCTTCACCATCCCGGAGCACCTGCTCGGCCTCTACCTGGGCTTCTTCTCCGGATTCCTGCTCTACCTGGCCACCTCCGACATCCTCCCGGAGGCGCACAGCCCGCACCCCTCGCGCAGCACCCTGCTGTGCACCGTCGCCGGGGTCGGCTTCATGTGGCTGGTCATCGGCTTCGCCGGCTAAGCCGGAAGAGAGCTCCAGCACTCCCGCATCGCCGCCAGCGCCTCGGTGATCGCCGGCCGCCGGGAGGTCTGGGCCCGCCAGAGCGCGAACACCCGTCGGCTCGGCTGCGAGGCCACCGGGCGGGCCGCCACCCCGGGCGGCAACGGGCCACGGCCGAGCCGGGGCACCACAGCCATCCCCAGACCGGCCGCGACCAGCGCGATCTGGGTCTCGAAATCGCCGACCTGGTAGTGCACGTCCGGCTCCTCGCCGGCCTCACGCAGGGTGCGGACCAGCCAGTCGTGGCAGATGTTGCCCGGTGGCACGCTGATCCAGCGCTGCCCGCACAGCCGCTCCAACGGCACCGCGTCCAGCGCCGCCAGCTCGTCCCCGTCCGGCAGCAGCAGGTCCACCGGGTCCGTCCCGAGGTCCAGCCGGGCCAACCCCTCCTGCACCGGCAGCGGCACGCTCGGCCAGTCCTGCACCAGCGCCAGGTCCACCTCGCCCCGGGCCACCAGCTCCGCCGCCGGGTACGGGTCGCTCTCCAGCAGTCGTACATCCAGCTCCGGGCAGCGCCGCCGCAGCTCGGCCAGCACCCCGGGCATCAGCCCGCGCGCGCCGGTCGCGAAGGCGGCGACCAGCAGCCGCCCGACCGCCTGGCCGCGCTGCTCCTCCAACCGCACCTCGGCCTGTTCCACCAGCCCGAGCACCGCCTGGGCGGTGGCGGCCAGCTCGCGCGCCGCGTCGGTCAGCACCACGCCCCGACCCTGCTTCTCCAGCAGCACCGTCCGGGTCTCCCGCTCCAGCTTGGCGATCTGCTGCGAGACCGCCGAGGGCGTGAACCCGAGCGCGGCGGCCGCCCCGCCGACCGAACCGTGCACCGCCACCGCGTGCAGCGCCCGCAGACGCCCCAGATCCATCATGCAGCAATCCTAAAGTGTTCCCTTCAGAATTCATCGCTGGTGCTACACGTTCTACTGCCGCCATGCTCGACCCATGACCGCAGCACCCGCCGCCCGGAACGGCATGCCTCCCCGTCACATCGCCCTGGCCGTCCTGGTGGCCGCAGTGTGGGGCCTCAACTTCGTCCTCATCCACGTCGGCCTGGACAGCTTCCCGCCGCTGCTCTTCTGCGCCCTGCGGTTCGCCGTGGTCGCCGTGCCCGCGGTCTTCTTCGTCGGCCCGCCCAAGGTGGCCTGGCGCTGGGTGCTGGCGGTCGGCCTGGTCCTCGGGGTGGTCAAGTTCGGACTGCTCTTCCTGGGCATGCACGCCGGGATGCCGGCCGGCCTCTCCTCCCTGGCACTCCAGGGCCAGGCCGGCTTCACCGCCCTGTTCGCGGCCGTCCTGCTGCGCGAGCGCCCGGGCGGGCAGCGGCTGCTCGGCCTGGCGATCGCCTTCGCGGGCATCGCGTTGAGCGCGTTCGACCAAGGCCTCGGCGGCCCGCTCGGCGCCTTCGTCCTGGTGGTGCTGGCCGCCGTGGCCTGGGGCCTGTCCAACGTGCTGACCCGCAAGGCCGCGCCGCCGGACGCGCTGCGCTGGATGGTCTGGGTCAGCGCCGTCCCGCCACTGCCGCTGCTGGGCCTGTCCCTGCTGGTCGAGGGCCCGGACGCGGATCTGCGCGCGCTGCGCGGGATCACCCTCGGCGGGCTCGGCGCGATCGGCTACGTCGGGCTGGTCTCCACCCTGTTCGGCTTCGTCGCCTGGAGCTACCTGCTGCGCAGCTACGACGCCACCGCCGTCGCGCCCTACTCGCTGCTGGTGCCGGTGTTCGGGATGTCCTCGGCCTGGCTGCTGCTCGGCGAGCGGATCACCCCGCAGGCCGGTGCGGCGGCGCTGTTGGTGATCGCCGGGATCGGGATCACCGCGCTGCGCCCGGGTCTGCCGACCGCCGCGGTGGCCCGGCTGCGAGGAAGCGGGCCTCGGCGGAGCGCAGCACTCGCAGCAGCACCTCCTCGTCCTCGGGGCTGACCTCACCGAAGTACTCCTGTGCCACCTCGTCCCGGACCTGCACGATCCGCTCCACCGCCGCGCGGCCGGCCTCGGTCAGCAGCAGCCGTACGGCCCGCCGGTCGGCCGGGTCGGGGCTGCGCTCGACCAGTCCGGCCTCCTGCAGGGCGTCGACCACGGTGGTGGCCGAGCGCGGGGCGATGTGCAGCTTCTCGGCGAGGTCGCTCAGCCGCATCGCGTGATCCGGGGTCTCGCAGCCGGGCGCGTGGGCGAGCGTGCGCAGTGCCCGGGCCTGGCCCGGGGTGATGCCGTAGGGCTCCAGCCGCCAGCCGGTCTGGCGGCGGATCCGCTTGATCGCCCTGGTCATCGCGTCCGCCAGCTCGGCCGCGCTGCCCGGGGCGTCCGGTCCCGGGTCGGGGGAGGGATCCGCCGGGTCGTCGGTCGGCGTGGTGGTCATCGGCGGTCTCCTCGGCTGGCGTCCGGCCAAGCGTATCGGCCGGTCGGGGGCCTGCGGCGGGCGGCGGAGGGCGATCGGGGAAATATGTTGAGCTTAGCTCAGTATCTGGGCTAGTGTAGGCCGAAGTGAGGCGACCCTAAGTTTCCTCCCCGACCCTGGAGGGCCCATGCCCGTTTCCGTCGCGCGCGTCGCCACCGACCGCCCCGCCCGCTACGCCAAGCAGCTCGCCGCCCACATGAGCCGCAGGATCGAGACGTCCTTCTCCCCGGAGACCGGCCGCGGCACCCTGGCCTTCGCCGCCGGCACCGCCACCCTGGAGGCCCAGGCCGACGCGCTGCTGCTGACCGTCGAGGGCGAGCGCGAGAACCTGCCCGGCCTGGAGGACGTGGTCGGCCGCCACCTCGTTCGCTTCGGTGCCCGTGACGAACTCGTCGTCGAATGGCACCGCGACAACGGCGAGGCCGGCCTCGTTCACCGCAACGAGGAGTCCGAGGCCTGAGGCCTTCGGGTGCCCGGTCGGGGCAGCCACCGGTCGAGCGCCCACAGCACCAGGACGGCCAGGCACCAGCCGGCCACCACGTCCAGCATCCAGTGGAAGTCGCTCCACATCAGCCCCGCGCCCACCCCGAGCGCCAGCAGCACCGCCCCCGCCGTCAGCCCACGGGCCGCCCACGGGTCGGCCGCCCGGGCCAACAGCAAGGCCGCCACCCCGTACGAGAGCGTCGCGGTCGCGGTGTGCCCGGACGGGTACCAGCCCCACTGCTCCGGCGTCAGCGGATCCCCGAGCGGGCCCGGCCGGGCGAACGCCGTCTTCGCCGGGACCACCAACAGCGGGATCAACCCCGAGGCCAGCACCGCCACCGGCAGCGGCACCCACCAGCGCGCCGCCCCCGCCCGACGCCACCACCAGGCGGCCAGCGCCCCGGCCGCCAGTAGCACCGGGACGGCGGGGACGGCGCTGCCCAGGTTCGACAACAGGTGGCCGAGGGGGTCGAGCAGCGAGTTCGGGTGGGCCGCCCGCACCGCCCGGCGGACCGAGCGGTCCAGCCCCAGCAGCGGCCCGTCCACCGCCACCTGCCAGGACACCAGCAGCAGCACGACCGCCGCCACCACCGGCACCGCCACCGCCCGGGCCGCCCGGCCCAGGACGGCGGACAGCCGCCCCGGAGCAGGGGGGAGAGCTCCGGGGCGGCTCTGATGATCGCCGTTCCGTGCGCCCCGGGGGGTGTGGGTCGGACGGTCGGTCGATCGGCCTTCGGTATGCGCCGACCCTCGCGGGGCGGCCTGGTTGTCCTCGCGGCGCCCACGCGGACCCGCCCCTGGGGGTGGCTCCGCCGGCGGCTCCGCCAATGGCTGAGGCTCGCTGTCCATCTGCGATGACACTACGTCACCCGCCCTTCCGCGCCGAGCGCCTTCAGCGATTCCGCACATCATCTTCACCCCGCCCCGGGCAAGCCTCCGGGCCGTCCCGTCGATCACGCCCGGCCGCCGAACCCCTACCCCGTACAAACCGAACGGCCCGTGCGGACCAGAGGTCCCCACGGGCCGTTCAGCGCTGTCCGGACATCCCTCCGGCGGGCAGGTGGCGCCTGGATCAGGCGGCGGTGACACCCTGGAGCGCGAACGCGCCCTCGATGATGTCCAGGCCCTCGTTCAGCAGGTGCTCCGGCATCACCAGCGGCGGCAGGAAACGCAGCACGTTGCCGTAGGTGCCGGCGGTCAGCACGACCAGGCCCTCGGCGTGGCAGGCCTTGGCGATGGCCGCGGTGGCCTCCGCGTTCGGCTCCTTGCCGCCCGGCTTCACCAGCTCGACGGCGATCATCGCGCCGCGGCCGCGGACGTCCCCGATGATGTCGAACTTCTCCTGCATCGAGCGCAGGCGGCCCAGCATGACCTCGCCGATCCGCTGCGCCTTGCCGACGAGGTCCTGCTCCTTCATGGTCTCGATGGAGCCCAGCGCGGCGGCGCAGGCCACCGGGTTGCCGCCGTAGGTGCCGCCCAGGCCGCCCGCGTGCGCGGCGTCCATGATCTCGGCGCGGCCGGTCACCGCGGCCAGCGGCAGACCGCCGGCGATGCCCTTGGCGGTGGTGATCAGGTCCGGGACGATGCCCTCGTCCTCGCAGGCGAACCACTGGCCGGTGCGGCAGAAGCCGGTCTGGATCTCGTCGGCGACGAACACGATGCCGTTCGCCTTCGCGTACTCCACGACGGCCGGCAGGAAGCCCTTGGCCGGCTCGATGAAGCCGCCCTCGCCCTGGATCGGCTCGATGATGATCGCCGCGACGTTCTCGGCGCCGATCTGCTTGTCGATGATGTCGATCGCCTGCGCGGCGGCCTCGGCGGCGCAGTTCTCCGCACCGGTCAGCCAGCGGTACGGGTAGGCCACCGGCACCCGGTAGATCTCCGGGGCGAACGGACCGAAGCCCTGCTTGTACGGCATGTTCTTCGCCGTCAGGCCCATGGTCAGGTTGGTGCGGCCGTGGTAGCCGTGGTCGAACACCACGACGGCGGTGCGCTTGGTGTAGGCGCGGGCGATCTTCACCGCGTTCTCGACCGCCTCGGCACCCGAGTTGAACAGCGCCGTGCGCTTCTCGTGGTCGCCCGGGGTCAGCTCGTTCAGCTGCTCGGCGACGGCCACGTAACCCTCGTACGGGGTCACCATGAAGCAGGTGTGGGTGAAGGCGGCCAGCTGCTCGCTCGCCTTGGCCACCACGGCCTCGGCGCTGTTGCCGACGTTGGTCACGGCGATGCCGGAGCCGAAGTCGATCAGCGAGTTGCCGTCCACGTCCTCCAGCACACCGCCGTTGGCACGGGTGACGTACACCGGCAGCGTGGTGCCGACGCCGGCCGCCACCGCACCCAGCTTGCGGGCCTGCAGCTCCTGCGACTTCGGACCGGGGATCGCGGTGACCAGGCGGCGCTCCTGCGGGAGCGGCGTTACGGCGCTCATGGGTATCTCCAGACTTCTCGGCTCGGTGCTTGGCAGGCTACGGCCGCCCTCCCCGACCAGGCATGCGCCACTCGGTAGCACTGCGCCGTCCGACTTGTCCGGCGCGGCCAGCGCGGGTGGCGCGACTACTCGCAGGCCCCGCTCCACTACCCTGAGCGCGGGCGTGTCGCCGGTACGGCGGCATGGGTATGGCGGCACCGACGGCGGTCGGGCCGGGCGGGCGAGGGAGCGGGGCCGTACATGGCACAGGACGGGTCACACCACCACGGCGAGCGCACCACCACCAGACCCCCCACCCCCCTTCCCCACCAGCGGCCCGGCGCGCCCGCCTTCGACCTCGCCGACTGGGCCACCGCCCCGCGCCCCGACGCCGGACCCGGCGTCTACCGGCTCGGCTACCGCCGCATCGACCCGGAGCGCGCCGAGGCGGCCAAGGTCCCGACCTGGCCGCTGCTGCTGCGGGCGGGGCTCAACGCGGTGGTGGGGTGGTTGGCCTTTGTCTACGGCACCCAGCTGGTACTCCGCCTGATCGTGATGACCGTCTGGGTCGAGCACCCCACCGAGACGCAGGTGACCGTCGTCGGGTTGTCGGTGAATCTCGTCGTGGCCGTGGCCGTCATCAAGGTCTTCGGCCGGATGGGCCGCTGGCCCGAGGTGTGGCGCCGCTACGTCGCCCCGCTGCTGTCCCGCACGGTGACCCAGGAGGCGCCCGGCGAGGAGGACGGGGCGGCGGCGGAGGCCACCGGCGGGCAGGACCCCTGGGACGGGCTGCGCCAGGGCGGGGCGACCGAGGCGGCGGCGCGGCTGGACGCCGAGGCGGTCGGCGACGTCGACTACGTGCGGATCCAGCGGGCCTGGGAGTCCGCGCAGGCGGATCCGGTGTTCGTGCCCGCCTTCACCGAGCAGGTGGCCGCCCGCGGTGCGGCGGCGTTCGCCCACCCCTCGGAGTCGCGTGAGCTGCCCGGCCGGGCCCGGCGGCATGATCTGCTGCTCGGTCAGGTCTGCCTCGGCGTCGCCCAGGACGTGCCGAAGAACCCGCTGAGCCACCGGGCGGCCGGCTTCGCGTTGGATCCGGCGGTGCTGGGTACCTCGCTGCTGGCGGTCGGCCCGGCTGGCACCGGGAAGACCGCGCGGCTGGCCCGGCCGGTGGCCGAGGCGCTGTGCCTGCAGGCGCTGGCCGGCACCGCGTGCGCGGTGGTGGTCGGGGCGGCGGACGCCGACCTCGGCCCGGACGCCTGGTACGACGTGGTGATCGCCCCCGGCGACCCGGCCTCCTTGTACGGGCTGGACCTCTACGGTGCGGCGCAGGACCCGGACGAGGCGGCCGCCCGATTGGCCGACGCCCTGCTGCCGGACGAGCTGACGGCCCGCGCCGAGAACGCCAGGACGGCGCTGCAGCAGGTGGTCGGCCCGTTCCACGCCGCGTTCCGCCGCTACCCGGGGGTGCGCGAGCTGCGGGCGCTGCTGAGCGGTGACCCGGACGCGCTGGCGGGGCTGGTGAAGGGGCTCGGTGTGGCCGGTCGGCTGACCGTGTACGAGCGGGACCTGGAGCACCGGGAGCGCCAGCGCGGCCGGGCGGACGACCCCGGGGCGCTGCTCGCGGACCGGCTGGCGCTGCTGGACCGGCCCGCCTTCGAGGGCGCCTTCGCGACCGACGGCGCCGGCCGCCCCCCGTTCGCGATGCGGGTGCTGGACCACCCGCTGCGGGTCCGGGTGAAGCTGCCGGAGCGCAGCCACCCGGAGGCGGCCCGGATGCTGTCCCGGCTGGTGGTGGGTCAGTTCGTGCAGGCGGCCGGTTCCCGCGAGGACCGCTCGCTGTTCGCCGGGCTGGTGGTGGACGACGCCTCCGCCGCGCTGGACGCCGGCTCCGTTCGCGGCCTGCAGCGGATGCGCGGTGCGAACGCGGGCACGGTGCTGTTGCTGCGGACGCTGGTGGAGCTGCCGGAGGCGCTGAGGGCGCCGCTGTTCGGTGCGGTCGGCTGCCGGATGGCCTTCCCGGGCATCGCGCCGTGGGACGGTCGGCTGTTCTCGGAGGCCTGGGGGACGCACCTGGTGCAGGAGACCGCGGTGACCCACACCCCCGACACCTCCGGCGGAGTGATAAGGCGCGCCGGTCGTTTCGGGCGGAGGGCCCTGTCGGGTACGACGGCGCAGACCGAGTCCGTGACGACGCGGGATGTGGAGCGGTTGCGGTGGTCGCCGTCGGATCTGGCGCACGCGTTGCCGGCGGGGCATGCGGTGGTGTCGCTGACGGCGGTGTCGGGGGAGCAGGTGCCGCCGTTGTTGGTGGACTTGCGGGGGTGAGTCGGGGGCCGCGGAGGGGGCGGGAGGGAAGTCGCCTTCGAGGTGGATTCGGCAGTGCTGGTTGTCCGGGGCGTCCATAATGAAGGGGAGAGACCCTCACCAGTCCCGCATCCCTCTCCTCGCCCGGCCGCAACGGCGCGGTCAGGTCGACCCCCCGAAGGTGCCATGCCCCCCACACTCGCCTCCGTCGTCCGCAACAGTTCGCTCCATCTGACGGTGCTCGCCGGCGCGGACCACCTGGAGCGGCCGGTCCGCTGGGTGCACACCAGTGAACTGGACGACCCGACGCCGTTCCTGGAGGGTGGCGAGCTGCTGCTCACCACCGGTATCAAGCTGGGCCGGACGGCGGCGCAGCTGCAGGCGTACGTGCACCGGCTGGCCGACGCCGGGGTGGTCGGGCTGGGGCTGGGGGTGGGGCTGTCGCACACCGAGGTGCCGCAGCCGCTGGTGGATGCGGCGGCGCAGCGGGGGCTGCCGCTGCTGCGGGTGCCGGAGCCGACGCCGTTCATCGCGATCAGCAAGGTGGTGTCGGCGGCGCTGGCCGCGGAGCAGTACGAGGCGGTGACGACGAGCTTCGAGGCGCAGGAGGAGCTGACCCGGGCGGCGCTCGGCAAGGACGGTACGACGGCCGTGGTGCGCCGCTTGGCGGCGCGGCTGGGGGGCTGGGCGGCGCTGTACGACGGGTCGGGGGCGCTGTCGGTGGTGGCGCCGGACTGGGCGGCCCGCCGGGCGGGGCGGCTGGCGGCGGAGGTGGACCGGCTGCGTCGGCGGCCGGCGCCGTCGAGTGCCGCGCTGCAGGGGCGTGCGCCGGGGATAGACACGGCGGACGAGGACTACGTGGTGGTCCAGTCGCTGGGGGCGGACCGGCGGGCCCGGGGTTTCCTGGCGGTCGGGACCGAGGACCGGATCACGCCGACCGAGCGGTACGTGCTGAACGCGGCGGTGGCGCTGCTGACCCTCACCCTGGAGCGCTCGCGCGAGCTGCGGCAGGCGGAGGAGCGGATGGGGGCGGCGCTGCTGCGGATGGTGCTGGCGGGCGAGGTGGCGACGGCCCGTCAGGTGGCGGTGGGGCTGTTCGGCGGCCTGCCGGAGGGGACGATACGGGTCCTGGTGGCCGGGGCCGGGCCGAACGCGGACGCCGCGGAGGCGCTCGCGGAGCTGGGTGACCGGGCCGAGCAGGCGGGGTCCCGGGTGGGCGAGAAGCTGCTGGCGGCGCGGGAGGACGGCGCGCACGGGCCGCGGTTGATGGTGCTGGCGCTGGACAACGGCGCGGTGCACCGGGCGTGCCTGGGCGCGGTGGAGGAGCACGAGGGCCTGTCGCTGGGCGTCTCGGCGCCGGCGTCCCTGGAGGAGGCCGGTACGGCGCACGCGCAGGCGGAGCGGGCGTTGGCGGTGGCGCTGCGCGGTGGTCGGCGGTCGGTGGACCACGAGGAGGTCGGCGCGGGTTCGCTGCTGCCGCTGCTCGGGGAGGACGCGGTGACGGCGTTCGCGGAGGGGCTGCTGCGGCCGCTGCGCGAGCACGACCGGACGGCCCGCGGTGACCTGGTGGCCTCGCTGCGGGCGTGGCTGTCCCGGCACGGTCAGTGGGACGCGGCGGCGGCCGACCTCGGGGTGCACCGGCACACGCTGCGCTACCGGATGCGCCGGGTCGAGGAGCTGCTGGGCCGGTCGCTGGACGACACCGATGTGCGGATGGAACTGTGGCTGGCGCTCCGCTCCGGGGAGGAATAGAACACCGGCCTGGACGTGGTGGAGTGGCCCCGGAGTCGAACGCTCCTAGTCGGCCAATCCGATCGGTGCGCCCTCGCACCTACCCTCGGGTTCGGGTCCCACGCCCGTGGGCCGTACGACGACGAGGAGAGGGCCGGTACCACGGTGACCACCACGTACGATTTCTGGCTCGCCGGCCGCCGGGCGAGCGGTGACGCCGACTTCGAGGTGCACAACAGCTGGGACGGACGTCTGGTCGGCAAGGTCAGCATCCCGACCGAGGCACAGGTCGAGGAGGCGCTGGACGCCGCCGTCGCCGCGCTGCCGGTGTTCGCCGCGACCCCGGCGCACCAGCGGGCCGCCGCCCTGGACCACGTGGCCAAGCGGCTGACCGAGCGCACCGAGGAGCTCGCCCAGCTGATCACCGCCGAGAACGGCAAGCCGATCAAGTGGGCCCGCGGCGAGGTCGGCCGCGCGGTGTCGGTCTTCCGCTGGGCCGCCGAGGAGGCGCGCCGCACCAACGGTGAGACGATGCGGCTGGACACCGACCCGGGCGGCGTGGGCCGTTTCGCGCTGGTGCGCCGCTTCCCACGCGGTGTGGTGCTGGGGATCGCCCCGTTCAACTTCCCGCTGAACCTGGTCGCCCACAAGGTCGCCCCGGCGATCGCGGTCGGTGCCCCGATCATCCTCAAGCCGGCCCCGGCGACCCCGCTGTCGGCGATGGTGCTGGGCGAGATCCTGGCCGAGACCGACCTGCCGGTCGGCTCCTGGTCGATCCTGACCGTGCCGAACGACCGGATGCCGGCCCTGGTGCAGGACAAGCGCCTGCCGGTGATCTCCTTCACCGGTTCGGACAAGGTCGGCTACCAGATCATGGACTCGGTGCCGCGCAAGCACACCACCCTGGAGCTGGGCGGCAACGCCGCGGCCGTGGTGCTCGCCGACTGGTCCTCGGAGGCGGACCTGGACTGGGCGGCCACCCGGATCGCGATGTTCGCCAACTACCAGGGCGGCCAGTCCTGCATCTCGGTGCAGCGGGTGATCGCCGACGCGTCGGTGTACGACGCGCTGGTGGAGAAGGTCGTGGCCAAGGTCAAGGCCCAGGTCACCGGCGACCCCAACGACGACGCGACGGACGTCGGCCCGCTGGTCGACGAGAACGCCGCCAAGCGGGTGGAGTCCTGGGTGGAGGACGCGGTCGCCAAGGGAGCCAAGGTGCTCACCGGCGGCGCCCGCGAGGGCGCGACCTACGCCCCGACCGTGCTGGCCGAGCTGCCCGCCGACGCGATCCTGGCCAAGGCCGAGGTGTTCGGCCCGGTGCTGTCGCTGCACAGGGTGGACGGCGTGGCCGAGGCCTTCGCGGCCGTCAACGACTCGCCGTTCGGCCTGCAGGCGGGCGTGTTCACGCACGACCTGCAGACCGCCTTCCGCGCCCACCGGGAGCTGGAGGTCGGCGGCGTGGTCATCGGCGACGCGCCGTCCTACCGCGCCGACCAGATGCCGTACGGCGGCGTCAAGGACTCCGGCGTCGGCCGTGAGGGCGTCAAGTACGCGATGGACGACTACACCGTCGAGAAGGTCATGGTCCTGACCGGCCTCGACCTCTGACCCGCCTCGGCCTCTGACAGGGCCGACCGACGCAGGGCCCGGTTCGTCTCGGACCGGGCCCCGCGTCGCGTTCAGCCGTGGTGGTCAGCCGTCGTGTCCGGCCGCGGCGGCGACCGCCTCGGCGATCGTGGCGTTCCCGGCGACCAGCTCCAGGGTCTGCCCGGCGGTGCCGGGCTCGCGCAGCAGCGCGGCCAGCACGGCGGCCACGTCGGCCCGGTCGACCGCGCCGCGGGCCACCGAGGGGGCGAGCCGGACCAGCCCGGCGCCGGGGCCGTCGGTGAGCCGCCCGGGGCGCAGCACCGTCCAGTCCAGGGTGGTGCGCGAGCGGACGGCGTCGTCGGCGGCGCCCTTGGCCCGCAGGTAGGTCTCGAAGACCGCGTCGGCGGGGTGGTGGGCGGCCGCGTCGGCGCCCATCGAGGAGACCATCAGGTACCGCCGTACGCCCGCGAGCTCGGCGGCGTCGGCGAGCAGGACGGCCGCGTCGCGGTCGACGGTGTTCTTGCGGGCGGCGCCGCTGCCCGGTCCGGCGCCGGCGGCGAAGACCACCGCGTCGGTGTCGGCGAGCAGGGCGGCGAGTTGCGGGGCGGTCGCGGACTCCAGGTCGAGCAGCAGCGGCTCGGCGCCGGCGTCGACGAGGTCCTGGGCCTGTTCGGGGCGGCGGATGATCCCGGCCGGGCGGTCGCCGCGGTCGGCGAGCAGCCGTTCCAGCTTCAGCGCGATCTGTCCGTGGCCCCCGGCGATGACGGTACGCATGGCCTCGACGGTAGTCCGAAGGATCGGCGGTCGTCCTGGGGAGTGCCGCGAACAGGACACAATGGGCGCATGACTTCGCTCGCCCACCCGCAGCTGCGTTTCACGCCCACCGTGGCGGACCCCTCCGGCCCCAGGGAGCTGGTGATCCTCGGTTCCACCGGTTCGATCGGCACCCAGGCCATCGACGTGGTGCTCCGCAACCCGGACCGCTTCCGGGTGGTCGCCCTGTCGGCGGCCGGCGGCCGGGTGGAGCTGCTCGCCGAGCAGGCGCTGCGGCTGGGCGTGCACACCGTGGCGGTGGCCGATCCGGCGGCCGAGTCGGCGCTGCGCGAGGCGCTGGCCGCGAAGGCGGCGGGCCGTGCGCTGCCGGCCGTGCTGGTGGGGCCGGACGCGGCGACGGAGCTGGCCGGGATGGAGTGCCACTCGGTGCTGAACGGCATCACCGGTTCGATCGGCCTGCGGCCGACGCTGGCCGCGCTGAAGGCGGGCCGGGTGCTGGTGCTGGCGAACAAGGAGTCGCTGATCGTCGGCGGCCCGCTGGTGAAGGCGGTGGCGAAGCCGGGCCAGATCGTGCCGGTGGACTCCGAGCACGCGGCGCTGTTCCAGGCGCTGGCCGGCGGCACCCGGGCCGAGGTCCGCAAGCTGGTGGTGACCGCGAGCGGCGGCCCGTTCCGCACCCGGACCCGGGAGCAGCTGGCCGGGGTGACCCCGCAGGACGCGCTGGCGCACCCGACCTGGGCGATGGGCCCGGTCGTCACGATCAACTCGGCCACCCTGGTCAACAAGGGCCTGGAGGTGATCGAGGCGCACCTGCTGTACGACGTGCCGTTCGACCGGATCGAGGTTGTGGTCCATCCGCAGTCGGTGGTGCACTCGATGGTGGAGTTCACCGACGGTTCGACCCTGGCGCAGGCCAGCCCGCCGGACATGCGGATGCCGATCGCGCTGGGGATCGGCTGGCCGGACCGGGTGCCGGACGCCGCCCCGGCCTGTGACTGGACCAAGGCCGCGACCTGGGAGTTCTTCCCGCTGGACAACGAGGCCTTCCCGGCGGTCGAGCTGGCCCGTGAGGTGGGCACGCTGGGCGGTACGGCGCCGGCGGTGTTCAACGCGGCCAATGAGGAGTGTGTGGAGGCCTTCCTGAAGGGCCGCCTCGCCTTCACCGGGATCGTGGACACTGTTGCCAAGGTCGTGGCGGAGCACGGTGCGCCGGCGGCGGGAACTTCCCTGACGGTGGAGGACGTCCTGCACGCGGAGGACTGGGCGCGCGCCCGGGCCCGCGAGCTGGCGGCGGGCTGACGGACCGGCCCGTGGCACCGGCGGCATTCCCGTCGCGGCACGAAACGCGGTACGACGAGACGATGAGCGGAGCGGCATGACGGAGGGCCAGCGGTGGCAACGGTTTTGACGGTGGTCGGCATCCTGGTCTTCGTGGTCGGGCTGCTCATCTCGATCGCCTGGCACGAGCTCGGCCACCTCTCCACGGCCAAGCTGTTCGGCATCCGGGTGCCGCAGTACATGGTCGGCTTCGGCCCGACCCTCTGGTCCCGCCGGAAGGGCGAGACCGAGTACGGCATCAAGGCGATCCCGTTCGGTGGGTACATCCGGATGATCGGGATGTTCCCGCCGGGCGAGGACGGCCGGATCACCAAACGCAGCAGTTCGCCCTGGCGGACCATGATCGAGGACGCCCGTGAGGCCTCCTACGAGGAGCTCCAGGAGGGTGACGAGAACCGGCTGTTCTACACCCGCAAGCCATGGAAGCGGATCATCGTCATGTTCGCCGGGCCGTTCATGAACCTGATCCTGGCGTTCGGGCTGTTCCTGACCGTCATGATGGGCTTCGGCGTCTCGATGCCGGTGCCGACCATCGGCTCGGTCGCCGCGTGCGTCGTCAAGGCCGGCCAGCCCACCGACGTGTGCCCCGCCGACGCGCCCAAGACCCCGGCCAACGAGGTGGGCCTGCGGCAGGGGGACAAGGTGCTCTCCTTCGACGGCGACCGGATCCGCGACTACGACCAGCTCCAGGCGGACATCCGGAAGTCGGCCGGCAAGAAGGTGGAGATCGTCGTTGAGCGCGGCGGCCAGCAGGTCACCTTCACGCCCACCATCGCCGTCAACGACGTGCAGAAGTACGACGGCAACGGCGTGCCGGTGAAGGGCCAGACCGTCCAGGCGGGGTTCCTCGGGTTCACCCCCAAGAGGGAAACCGTCCAGCAGACCTTCGGGCAGTCCGTGAACCGGATGGCCGACATGGCGGAGAACGGCGTGAAGTCGCTGGCCGCCCTGCCCGGCAAGATCCCCGGCCTGTGGAACGCCGTCGTGGGCGACGCCCCGCGTGACCCGGACTCGCCGATCGGCATGGTCGGCGCGGCCCGGGTCAGCGGTGAGGTCTTCTCCCTCGACGAGTCGGCCACCCAGCGGGTCGCGATCTTCGTGAACCTGCTGGCCGGCATCAACCTGTCGCTCTTCCTGTTCAACATGCTGCCGCTGCTCCCGCTGGACGGCGGCCACATCGCCGGCGCCGCCTGGGAGGCCGTCCGCCGCCGGTTCGCACGGATGTTCCGCCGACCCGACCCGGGCCCCTTCGACGTCGCCAAGCTGATGCCGGTCGCATACGTCGTGGCCAGCATCTTCATCGGCTTCACCCTGCTGGTGATGGTCGCCGACCTGGTGAACCCGGTGAAGATCGGCTAGGGCCTTCGGGTACGGCGGGTGTGCTGGGCGCCCGGACCGTGCCGTACCGTTGAGGCCGGGTGCGCGATCGTCAGCGCGCCCGGCCTCGGCCGTCCCAGCGGCCGGGCGGTCGACCACACCTCAACCCCGGGGAACCCTGCGCACATGACCGCGATCTCGCTCGGTATTCCGTCCCTGCCGCTCAAGCCGCTGGCCAAGCGCCGCTACTCCCGGCAGATCATGGTCGGCAACGTGCCGGTCGGCGGTGACGCCCCCGTCTCCGTGCAGTCGATGACCACCACCGTCACCTCGGACATCAACGCGACGCTGCAGCAGATCGCCCAGCTCACCGCGTCCGGCTGCCAGATCGTCCGGGTCGCCGTCCCCTCCCAGGACGACGCCGACGCGCTGCCGATCATCGCCAAGAAGTCGCAGATCCCGGTCATCGCCGACATCCACTTCCAGCCGAAGTACGTCTTCGCGGCGATCGACGCCGGCTGCGCGGCCGTGCGCGTCAACCCGGGCAACATCAAGGCCTTCGACGACAAGGTCGGCGAGATCGCCAAGGCCGCCAAGGACGCCGGGGTACCGATCCGGATCGGCGTCAACGCCGGCTCGCTCGACAAGCGCCTGCTGGAGAAGTACGGCAAGGCCACCCCGGAGGCGCTGGTCGAGTCCGCGCTGTGGGAGTGCTCGCTGTTCGAGGAGCACGACTTCCGCGACATCAAGATCTCGGTCAAGCACAACGACCCGGTCGTGATGATCCAGGCCTACCGGCAGCTCGCCGCCGCCTGCGACTACCCGCTGCACCTCGGTGTGACCGAGGCCGGGCCGGCCTTCCAGGGCACCATCAAGTCCGCGGTCGCCTTCGGCGCGCTGCTCGCCGAGGGCATCGGCGACACCATCCGGGTCTCGCTGTCGGCCCCGCCGGCCGAGGAGATCAAGGTCGGCACCCAGATCCTGGAGTCCCTCGGGCTGCGCCAGCGCGGGCTGGAGATCGTCTCCTGCCCGTCCTGCGGTCGCGCCCAGGTCGACGTCTACAAGCTCGCGGAGGAGGTCACCGCCGGGCTGGAGGGCATGGAGGTGCCGCTGCGGGTCGCCGTCATGGGCTGCGTCGTGAACGGCCCGGGCGAGGCGCGGGAGGCCGACCTCGGGGTCGCCTCCGGCAACGGCAAGGGCCAGATCTTCGTCAAGGGGCAGGTGATCAAGACCGTTCCCGAGTCGAAGATCGTCGAGACCCTGATCGAGGAGGCGCTCAAGCTCGCCGAGCAGATGCAGGAGGAGGGCGTCGAGGCCGGTTCGCCGACCGTCGTCGCCGCGGAGTGACCGTTCGGGCCGGACACGTCCGGCCCGAACGCAGCTGCAGCGCAGTTTTCCGGAAGCGGGGCCGTCCGTTCGCGGACGGCCCCGCAGCCGTAGCCGGGTGGGGCCACGGAGTAGGGTGCGGCCAGAGTCGTCTCAGTGAGGTGCGGTCTCGATGCTCGATCGAGGTGTGATTCTCCCCAGCTCCTTCCAGGCCGTCCGGGCCCTGGCCACCACCCGCGTGCTGGAGCCGTCGGATCTCGCGGACGCCCTGGAGATCCTCCACCGCGACCCGGTCGGCAACGCCTTCGTCGCCACCCGGGTCGAGGCCGTCGGGCTGGACCCGTGGCGGTTGGGCGGGGAGATGTGGGGCTGGTACGACGGGGGCGGCGTGCTGGACGCCATGTGCTACGCGGGGGCGAACCTCGTCCTGGTCAACGCCGGACCGGAGGCCGTCGCGGCCTTCGCCGAGCGGGCCCGGCGGCAGGGGCGGCGCTGCTCCTCGATCGTGGGGCCGGCCGAGGCGACCGCCGCCTTCTGGGCGCTGCTGGAGCGCAGTTGGGGGCCGGCCCGTGAAGTCCGGGGCCACCAGCCGCTGTTGGCGACCTCCTCGCCGTCGGCGGAGATCGCGCCCGACCCGCTGGTGCGGAGGGTGCGGCGCGACGAGGTCGAGACGCTGATGCCCGCGTGCGTGGCGATGTTCACCGAGGAGGTGGGGGTGTCGCCGCTGGCGGGGGACGGCGGGCTCCTCTACCAGGCCCGGGTGGCCGAACTCGTCTCCACCGGGCGGTCGTTCGCGCGGTTCACGGACGACGGCCAGGTGGTGTTCAAGGCGGAGATCGGGGCCGTGACGGAGGGAGCCTGCCAGATCCAGGGCGTCTGGGTGGCGCCGCAGTACCGGGGGCAGGGGCTGTCCGAGACCGGGATGGCGGCGGTGCTGGACGTCGCGCTGCGGGAGGTGGCGCCGGTGGTCTCGCTGTACGTCAACGACTTCAACCTGCGGGCGCGGGCTGCCTATCGGCGGGTGGGGTTCCAGGAGGTCGGGGCGTTCATGAGCGTGCTGTTCTGAATGCTTCTCCGAGCGCTCTGCGGGTGCTTCTCCGAGCGCTTCCGGTGGGGGGCACTGTTGTGGCGCGGTTCGCCGGGCGTCGGGTTCTGATCTTCGGCCGCGCCACGGGGCCGCTGGTAGTAACGTCCGGAGCATGGATCAGCTGACCGGGGTGACGATCGGGGCCATCGACCTTGCGGACTGGGCGCCGCAGGCGCTGGAGGTCCAGGCGGTGGCGTTCGGCCTCACGCCCGAGGAGGTCGCGGTACGGCTGCACATCGTGGGACGGCACGCCCGGCAGCCCGGGGTGATCGCGTTCGGGGCGATGAGCGGGGGACGGCTGGTCGGGTTCGGGTACGGGATGCCGAACCAGCGGGAGCACTGGTGGAGCACGGTCATCGAGCCCTATCTGACCGCCCGGGGGTACGGGGACTGGCTGGACGGGGTCTTCGCGGTCACCGAGCTGCACGTGCTGCCGGAGTTCCAGGGGCAGGGGGTCGGGACTCGGCTGATCCGGATGCTGTGCGAGGCGTCGGGGCTGGACCGGAGCATCCTGTCGGCGATCGACGCGGAGACGCCCGCCCGGCGGCTGTACCGGGCCTTGGGATACCAGGACTTGGCCCGGGCGGTGCGGTTTCCGGCGACGGACCGGTTGTACGCGGTGATGGGGGCGCGGCTGCCTCTGCGGGCGCTCGGGGACGGGTGGGTTTAGGGCCTGCCCGGCGGATCTTGCCGGGCCCGACAACATCCGCCGGACAGGCCCTGGCCCGGAGGGCTCTTACGGGGGGGGGTCTTCTACGGGGGCGCTTTCTAGAGGTGCCCGGCGAACTCCAGGTAGAGCTCGGCGTCAACGCGCCGGCCTGCGGTGAGGGCGCGGAGGGCCAGGTCGGCGGAGCGGAAGAGGGTCCAGCCGCGGAGGCGGTCCGGGTCGACGTCGAGGGCGTCGGCGAGTTGGTGGAGCCGGCGGCGGACGGCTGCGGGGGCGCCGGGGGAGCCGAGCAGGGTGTCGGCGCGGTCCAGGGCGAGGCGGGCCAGGTCGTAGGCGCGCTCGCCGGCCAGCGGGCGGGGGTCGATGGCCAACCAGGGGGCGCGGTCGGCGGCGAGGACGTTGCCGTGGTGGAAGTCGCCGTGCAGGAGGAAGGTCTCGGTGGCGGAGTCGGCCAGGGCTTCGGCGGTGGCCAGGGCCTCGGTGATCAGGGACTGCGCGGCGGTGGCGACGGGGTCGTCGCGGTGCCGGGTGAGGCGGGTGGCGGTGTCGGTGACCCGGTCGGCGGGGGTGGGGTACGGGGCCGGCCCGTCGGGGAGCTCCACCCAGAGGCGGTGGAGCAGGCTGGTGGCCTCCAGCATGGCCTTGGGCTCGGCGAGGGAGCGCAGCGGGATCTCGCCGTGGAGGCGCTCCAGGAGGAGGACGCCCTCGGCGGGGTCGGCGTCGAGGAGGAGGACGGCGCCTCGGCCGGCCCAGTGGGTGAGGGCGGTGTGCTCGTGGGCGGTCTCGGGGGTGACCAGGCCGGTCTTGAGGACGGCGGGGGAGAGGTCGTCGCGGTGGACGTAGCTGATCAGGCTGAGGCTGCCCCCGGGGTCCAGGGTGCGTTCGAGGGTGAGGTTCCAGCGGACCAGGTAGGTGGCCGCCGTCTCGGGGAGGGTGGCCAGCCAGTGGCGGCCTTCCTCGCCTTGGGCGGCGGTGACGCTGTTGGTCAGCCAGGTGGGGATGGTGATGTGTGGTGCGTTTCCCGACATGCCCGGCCTTCCGGTTGATGCTCCCTTGGGGGTGGCCTGTCCATTGTCGGGGATGGGGGTGAAATCGCAGGTCAGTGGCGCGGGGGTGTTTGCGTGGGGGTGTTTGTGCGGGGGTGGGCTCTCGGGAGGGTGGGTTCGGGGCGGTTCCGGGGGCGGGACGGTTTCGTCGCGGGCGCGCGGGCTTCGCCCTGCGCGCCCGTTCTCCCGTGTCAGCTCTGGCGCGTGACCGTCGGGGTGGGGACGGGTTCCGGGATGCCCGGGAAGGGGGTGTCGGGGGCGCCCCAGTGGTGGGCGCGGAGGGCGCAGTCGCGCAGGGCGGTGGCGGCGGCGGGGCGTTGGGGGGCGGGGAGGGCGGCGACGAGGTCGGCGTAGACGGTGGTGAGGCGGGTTTCCAGGTGGGCGGCGAGTTTGGTGGCCGTGGGGGCGTCGGTGACGGCGAAGGGGAGCTGGTAGCCGCCGGCGGCGGGGGTGGGGGTGGCGCCGAGGGTGATGAGGAGGCGCTGCCAGGCGTCGCGTTGGGACTGGTGGGCGGCGTAGAAGGTGCGGGCGTCGGCGCGCTGCTGGTCTTCGGGGAGGTGGGCGCCGACGACGCCGTAGCCGTAGACGGCGGCGTGTTCCGCGCTGAGGGCGTTCTGGAGGGCGGGGAGGGAGGTGCCGGGGGTGGAGGTGGCAGGGGCGGGGGTGGCGGAGGGGGGTGGGGGAGTGGTCGGGGTGGGCTGGTCGTCGAGGGGGGCGCCGAGGACGGCCGCGTGCAGGGTGTTGGAGGTGGCGACGGAGGCGAGCAGGCGGGCGAGGGGCGGCTGGACGGCGCCGAGGTCGGTGAGGTGGGCCTGGGCGGTCTGGCGTTCCAGGGCGGCCAGGGTGGCGGGGGTGTGGGTGGGGGTTGCCGCCGGGGTGGTGGGGGCCGGGGGGACGGAGGCGGCGGGTATGCCGTAGGCGAGGGCGGCGCGGTGCTGGGCGGTGTCGGCGCGGAGGGGTCGGAGCAGGGCGGTCTGGGCGCCGGCGGTGGCGAGGGCGGTGTCGTACGCGGCCAGCAGGGTGTCGGTGGCGGCGATGGCGCGCAGGCGGGCGGGGTCGTCCGGGTCGGGGCCGGGTCCCTTGTTGCCGGGCATCACGTCGCTGCGGGGGTCGGACTCCGGGGAGCTGGTGCAGGCGGTGGTGAGGGTGATCAGTCCGAGGGCCAGGAAGGTCCGTCGGCTGTGCGGCTGCATCGGGGTCACTCCGGGGCGTGTACGGGAGGACGGCCTCCCCGCCTGCCCTCGTTGGCCTGAATCTTCGCAGAACCCCCACGATTGCGGGTGGGGAACGGGGGTGGGGTGTGGCAGGTGGGGCGGTGTGAGCTTGCTCGCAGTGGGTGGCGTCCGGCTGGTCGGGGGAGGTCCGGAATCGGTGGTTCGCGGCTTCACCGGCTAGGCTTTGGGCCGAGCTGCCGTGACCCGGTGTGCGCCCGTGGGGCGCGGAGGGCGCGGGGCGACCTTCTGACAACAGCAGACGCGGCCGAGGAGTCCACCCGGATGAGCACCACCCACACCGACCGGCTGCGCGCGTTGCTCGAGCCGCTGGCCGTGCAGGCCGGACTGGACCTGGAGGACGTCAAGGTCACCAAGGCGGGCAGTCGTCGGCAGGTGCAGATCGACGTCGACACGGACGGCGGCGTGGACATGGACGCCATCGCCGAGTTCAGTCGGGTGGTCGGTGAGGCCCTGGACGCGTCGGATCTGATGGGCGAGGAGCCCTACCTGCTGGAGGTCGGCTCGCCGGGTGCGGAGCGTCCGCTGGTCCTGCCCCGGCACTGGCAGCGTGCCGAGGGCCGGCTCGCCAAGATCCACCTGGTCGACGGCGGGGAGATCGTCGCCCGGGTGCTGGAGGCGGACGAGGACGGCGCGCTGGTCGAGGTGCAGCCGGTGAAGGGGCGCGGCCGTCCGAAGGAGCGCCGGCTGGAGTACGGCGAGGTGGCCGGGGCGCGGGTCCAGGTGGAGTTCAACCGCAAGGACGACGAGAAGCTCCTGGACGAGGCCGCCGACTTCGACGAGGGGGACGACGGCGCCGAGTGAGCCGGCCGCCGTACGACCATGATGAACGTGACGAAAGACGAGGAGGCGTAGCCGTGGACATCGACATGAGTGCCCTGCGCACGCTGGTCAACGAGAAGAACATCCCCTTCGACCTGCTGGTCGAGTCCATCGAGTCCGCCCTCCTCACCGCGTACCACCGCACTGAGGGCTCGCGCCGCCGGGCCCGGGTGCACCTGGACCGCAAGAGCGGCCACGTGACCGTGTGGGCGATGGAGGACCCGGCGGAGCTGGACGAGGGCGTCGAGCCGAAGGAGTTCGACGACACCCCGAACGGCTTCGGCCGGATCGCGTCCAGCATCGGCATCCAGGTGATGATGCAGCGCCTGCGCGACGCCGCCGACGACCAGACCTTCGGTGAGTACGCGGGCAAGGAGGGCGACATCGTCACCGGTGTCGTCCAGCAGGGCAACGACCCGAAGAACGTGCTGGTCGACATCGGCAAGCTGGAGGCCATCCTGCCGCCGCAGGAGCAGGTCCCGGGCGAGGACTACCGGCACGGCACCCGGCTGAAGTGCTACGTGGTGGCGGTGCGCCGCGGCGTCCGCGGGCCGTCGGTGACGCTGTCGCGCACCCACCCGAGCCTGGTGAAGAAGCTGTTCGCGCTGGAGGTCCCGGAGATCGCGGACGGCAGCGTGGAGATCGCCGCGATCGCCCGTGAGGCCGGCCACCGGACCAAGATCGCGGTCTGGTCGCGCCGCGCCGGGCTGAACGCCAAGGGCGCCTGCATCGGTCCGATGGGTTCCCGGGTGCGCGCCGTGATGGGCGAGCTGCACGGCGAGAAGATCGACATCGTCGACTGGTCCGAGGACCCGCGCGAGATGGTCGCCGCGGCGCTGTCCCCCGCACGGGTGACCAGCGTGGAGATCGTGGACGCCGCCCAGCGCTCCGCACGGGTGATCGTGCCGGACTACCAGCTGTCGCTGGCGATCGGCAAGGAGGGGCAGAACGCCCGCCTGGCCGCGCGCCTCACCGGCTGGCGGATCGACATCCGGCCGGACACCGAGGGCCAGACCGAGGACAGCGGGCGCCCCGAATAGGAAAACGGGTGGCGTACGCCCAGTGGTTGGTGTTGTCGTAGCCGTCCCGTCGGTCCTCCGGGATCTGTGGGGCGGCGCCATGTCGCTTCGGAGGGGTAGACTTGCCTTCGTCTGGCCGGACGCACGTCCGTGCACGCCCGGAACGCACCTGCGTGGGCTGCCGCAAGCGCGCGGCCAAGCACCAGCTGTTGCGTGTCACGGCGGTCGAGGGCGTCTGCGTCCCTGATCCCCGTGGTGCACTGCCGGGCCGGGGCGCACACCTGCATCCCGATTCGGCCTGCCTCGACCTCGCGGTCCGCCGTCGGGCGTTTCCCCGGGCCTTCCGGCTCCAGGGAGCGCTCGACACGGAGCGGCTCCGCGAGTTCATCGAGGAGCGGGCAGGCGGAGCCTCTCAGGCGGGCCACCTTCCGTGACGGCCGCCGCTCACCCGCGGCGGGGAACCACCGCAACAAGCACAGCGTTCGGGCAGCCGCGCGCCGTGCCACCAGTCAGGTACCTCGCGATGTGGAAGTAGGTCGAGATTGCGATGAGCACTCGATGAGTACGCGATGAGTACGCGATGGGTACGCCCATGAAGTAGCGACAGTCCGGCGGACGAGACCCCCGGACTCATAGACAGGAGTGAAGTGGCTAAGGTCCGGGTTTACGAACTTGCCAAGGAGCTTGGCTTGGAGAGCAAGGCCGTCATGGCCAAGCTCACCGAGCTCGGTGAGTTCGTCCGTTCGGCGTCCTCGACGATCGAGGCGCCGGTCGTGCGCAAGCTGACTGACGCGCTTGGTGTGGCCCCCACCGGTGGTGGCGCTGCCAAGCCGGGCCCGCGGAAGCCCGCGGCGCCCCAGCCCGCGGCAGGTGCCGCGGGTGCACCCAAGCCGGGTGCCCCGACCCCGGGTCCGCGCCCTGGCGCGACCCCTGGTCCCCGTCCGACCCCTGCGGCTGCCGCGGCTCCCGCCGCCCCGGCCGCCCCCGCGGCTCCGGCCGCTCCCGCCGCCTCGCGCCCGGGTGCGCCGACTCCGGGCCCGCGCCCGGCCGCGCGTCCCGCCGCCCCGGCGGCTCCGGCCGCGCCCGCGGCCGAGTTCTCCTCGCCGGCTCCGGCCGGTGCCGACGCCCCGCGTCCGGCCGCCCAGGCCCCGCGTCCGAGCAGCCAGGCCGCCGGTGGCGGTGCCCGTCCGGGCCCGCGTCCGGCCGGCCCGCGTCCGGGTAACAACCCCTTCACCTCGGGTAGCGCGACCGGCATGGCCCGCCCCGGCGACCGCCGTGCGGGCGCGCCGGGCGCCCGTCCGGGTGCTCCGGGTGCTCCGGGTGCGCAGGGCGGCGACCGTCCGCGTCCCGGTGGCGACCGTCCGCGTCCGGGTGGTGCGCCGGGTGCCGACCGTGGCGCCCCGCGTCCCGGTGGCGACCGTCCGCGTCCGGGTGGTGCGCCGGGTGCCGACCGTGGCGCCCCGCGTCCCGGTGGCGACCGTCCGCGTCCCGCCGGTGCCCCGGGTGCCGGTGCGCCGCGTCCCGGTGGTGCTCCGCGCCCCGACGGCATGCCGCGTCCGGCCGGTCCGCGCCCCGGCGCCCCGTCCCCGTCCGGCATGCCGCGCCCGAACCCGGGCATGATGCCGCAGCGTCCGGCCGGCCCGCGTCCGGGTCCGGGTGGCCGTGGTCCGGGTGGCCCCGGTGGCCGTCCGGCCGGTCCCGGTGGCGGCGGCGCGCGTCCGGGCTTCCAGGGTCGTCCGGCCGGTCCGGGCTCGCGTCCGGCCGGTGGCGGCGGCTTCGGCGGTCCGCGTCCGGGTGGCGGTGCTCCCGGTGGCGGCGGCGGCTTCGGCGGCCCGCGTCCCGGTGGCTTCGGCGGTCGTCCCGGCGGCCCGGGTGCCCGTGGTGGCACGCAGGGTGCCTTCGGTCGTGGTCCGGGTGGTCGCCCGGCTCGCGGTCGCAAGTCGAAGCGGGCGAAGCGCCAGGAGTACGAGGCCATGCAGGCCCCGTCCGTCGGCGGTGTGATGCTGCCTCGCGGCAACGGCCAGACCGTTCGCCTGTCGAGCGGCGCCTCGCTGATGGACTTCGCGGAGAAGATCAACGCCAACCCGGCCGCGCTCGTCTCCGTCATGTTCAACCTCGGTGAGATGGTCACCGCGACCCAGTCGGTCTCCGACGCGACCCTTGAGCTGCTGGCCGGCGAGATGGGCTTCCAGCTGGAGATCGTCAGCCGGGACGACGAGGACCGCGAGCTGCTGGAGTCGTTCGACATCGACTTCGGTGCGAACGAGGGCGACGAGGACCAGCTGGCCCCGCGCCCGCCGGTCGTCACCGTCATGGGCCACGTCGACCACGGTAAGACCCGCCTGCTGGACGCGATCCGCAAGTCCAACGTGGTGGCCGGCGAGGCCGGTGGCATCACCCAGCACATCGGTGCCTACCAGGTGGCGACGATGGTGAACGGCGAAGAGCGCCCGATCACCTTCCTCGACACCCCGGGTCACGAGGCGTTCTCCGCCATGCGTGCCCGTGGTGCCAAGTCCACCGACATCGCGATCCTGGTGGTCGCGGCCAACGACGGTGTCATGCCGCAGACGGTCGAGGCGCTCAACCACGCCAAGGCCGCCGGTGTGCCGATCGTGGTCGCCGTCAACAAGATCGACGTCGAGGGCGCCGACCCGACCAAGGTCCGCGGTCAGCTGACCGAGTTCGGCCTGGTGGCCGAGGAGTACGGCGGCGACACCATGTTCGTCGACATCTCCGCGCGCCAGGGTCTGCACATCGACCAGCTGCTGGAGGCCGTGGTCCTGACCGCGGACGCCTCGCTGGACCTGCGGGCCAACCCCGAGCAGGACGCGCAGGGTATCGCCATCGAGGCGCACCTGGACAAGGGCCGCGGCGCCATGGCGACCGTGCTGGTGCAGCGCGGTACGCTCCGCGTCGGCGACTCGATCGTCGTGGGCGACGCCTACGGCCGCGTCCGCGCGATGCTGGACGAGAACGGCAACAACCTCACCGAGGCCGGCCCGTCCCGCCCGGTGCTGCTGCTCGGTCTGACCTCGGTGCCCCGCGCCGGCGACAGCTTCATCGTCGTCGACGAGGACCGCACCGCGCGCCAGATCGCCGAGAAGCGCTCGGCCCGCGACCGCAACGCCGCCTTCGCGCAGCGTCGGGTCCGGGTGTCCCTGGAGGACCTGGACAAGGCCATCGCCGCCGGCTCCATCGAGCAGCTCAACCTCATCATCAAGGGTGACGTCTCCGGTTCGGTCGAGGCCCTTGAGGACGCCCTGGTCAAGCTGGACGTGGGCGAGGAGGTCGAGCTCCGGGTCCTGCACCGCGGTGTGGGCGCCATCACCGAGTCCGACGTGGACCTGGCGATGGGCTCGGACGCCATCATCATCGGCTTCAACGTGCGCGCCGAAGGCCGTGCGCGTACCGCGGCCGACAAGGAAGGCGTGGACGTCCGGTACTACTCGGTCATCTACCAGGCGATCGAGGAGATCGAGAACGCCCTCAAGGGCATGCTCAAGCCGGAGTACGAGGAGGTGCGCCTCGGCGCCGCGGAGATCCGCGAGGTCTTCCGTTCCTCCAAGTTCGGCAACATCGCCGGTGTCCTGGTCCGCGACGGCATCATCCGCCGCAACGCCAAGGCCCGCCTGCTGCGCGACGGCAAGGTCGTGGCGGAGAGCCTCACCATCGAGGGTCTGCGCCGCTTCAAGGACGACGCGACCGAGGTCCGCGAGGGCTTCGAGGCCGGTGTGACCCTGGGGTCGTTCAACGACATCAAGGTCGAGGACATCATCGAGACCTACGAGATGCGCGAGAAGCCGCGCGCGTAGTCGCTGGTCACCGGGGCCGGTCGACGGGTGGTATTTCCGTCGACCGGCCCCGGTCTCGCTGTGTAGGGTCCGGGGTAGTCAGATGTCGCGGCGTCAGCCCGGTTCCGGGCCGTACGCCCCCGAGGCCTTCCAGGTCGGCGAGACCTGTCATACATGTTCGTGGGAACACTCACCTTCGACCTGCTCCTGGGCGACGTCCACTCGCTCAAGGAGAAGCGTTCGATCGTGCGGCCCATCGTGGCCGAACTGCAGCGCAAGTACAGCGTGTGCGCTGCCGAGACCGGGAACCAGGATCTGCACCGCCGGGCCGAGATCGGCCTCGCGGTGGTGTCCGGCGACGCCGGATACGTCACCGAGATCCTGGACAGCTGTGAGCGGTTGGTCGCCGGCCGCCCCGAGGTGCAGCTCCTCTCCGCGAGGAGGAGGTACCACAACGACGACGACGAATGACCGCTGTGGAGGCCGTCGACGGAAGTCGCCGTTCTCACACAGATCAGGACCCAGAGCGCCCGCAAGGCCGGGCGCGGGCCGGTACTTTGGGGCGTGGGCCCCGACGGGTGCGCAGCTCACCCGGGTGCCGGGCCCACTGCACGAGGAGGCAACGTGACCGACACCGCAAGGGCGCGCAAGCTCGCCGACCGCATCCAGGTGGTCGTCGCCCAGACCCTGGAGCGGCGGATCAAGGACCCGCGTCTGGGGTTCGTGACCATCACCGACACCCGGGTGACCGGCGACCTGCGCGAGGCCACCGTCTTCTACACCGTCTTCGGTGACGACACCGAGCGCCAGGCCACCGCGGCCGCGCTGGAGAGCGCCAAGGGTGTGCTCCGTTCCGAGGTCGGCAAGCAGACCGGGGTGCGCTTCACCCCGTCGCTGACCTTCGTCGCGGACGCGCTGCCGGAGAACGCTCGGAACATCGACGACCTGCTCGACCGGGCCCGGACCTCCGACGCCGCCGTGCGCACCCAGGCCGCGGGGGCGGCCTACGCCGGCGACGCGGACCCGTACCGGGTGCCGGCGTCCGAGCGTGACGACGAGGACGAGTAGTCATGGCGGGTGAGTCGGCTCAGGCCGCCTCGCGAGCCGGATCGACCACGGGGGCGTCCTCCACCAGCACGGTGGAGGGTGCCCCCGTGGCGCTCCCGGGGCCGCGCGCCGAGGAGAGCGGCTTCGAGCTGCTCTGGCAGCAGGTGGTCGCGGAGATCGGGCGGGCCCGTTCGATCGATCTGATCTGCCACATCTGCCCGGACGGCGACGCGCTGGGCTCCTCGCTGGCGGCGGCGCTGGCGCTGCGAGCGCTCGGCAAGCAGGTGCGGGTCTCCTTCGGCGACGACCCGCAGATCGTGCCCGAGTCGCTGGCGTTCCTGCCCGGCCAGGAGCTGATCGTGCCGGCCGCCGAGGTGCCGGACGTGCCCGAGCTGGTGCTCTGCTTCGACGTGGCCGCGCAGAGCCGACTGGGGCTGCTGCACGACAAGGCCTTCGCCGCGCCCGTCCTGGTGGTGTTCGACCACCACGCCTCCAACCCGGGCTTCGGCACCCACCAGCTGATCGACCCGACGGCGCCGGCCACCGCCGTGCTGGTCGACGAACTGCTGCGCCGGCTGGGCGTCGAGCTCGACCAGGACCTGGCCACCTGCCTGTACACCGGGGTCGCCACCGACACCGGCTCCTTCAAGTACCGGGCCACCACGCCCGCGACCCACGAGCTCGCCGGGCGGCTGCTGGCCACCGGCATCCGGCACGACCTGATCTCCCGGCAGCTGTGGGACACCTCCTCCTTCGGCTACCTCAAGGTGCTCGCGGCCGCGCTGGACCGGGCCGTCTACGAGCCGGACGCGGCCGACGGGCTGGGCCTGGTGTGGACCTGGGTGCCGTACCAGGACCTGGCGCTGTTCAGCGTCACGGTCGAGGAGATCGAGGGGCTGATCGACATCCTGCGTCGACCGGCCGAGGCCGAGGTGGCGCTGGTGCTCAAGCAGGACCCGGACGGCACCCTGCGCGGCTCCTCGCGCTCCAAGGGCGCGGTGGACGTCGCCGCGGCCTGCGCCGAACTGGGCGGCGGGGGGCACGTCTTCGCGGCCGGGTTCAGCGCCCGGGAGGACGTGGCCGCGGTGGTCGAGCGGTTCCGGAGCGCGCTGCGACCCCCTCGTTGATCATCCCGCGTTGATCTTTCTGCGCGTCGCCCACCAGAATCAATCGCCGGCAATCGCTGGTTTAGAGAAAGAACTCGATGAAGCGCAAAGGCACCGGCCCGGACGGCCTGGTGATCGTCGACAAGCCCGAGGGCATCACCTCCCACGGGGTCGTCGCCAAGCTGCGGTGGCTGGCCGGGACCCGGAAGGTCGGGCACGCCGGCACGCTGGACCCGATGGCCACCGGCGTCCTGGTGATCGGTGTCGAGCGGGCCACCCGGCTGCTCGGCCACCTGATGCTGACCGCCAAGACGTACGAGGCGACCATCCGGCTCGGCCAGACCACCATCACGGACGACCGGGAGGGCGAGGTCACCTCCTCGACCCCGGCCGACGCCGTCACCCGGGAGGCGATCGACGCCGGGATCGCGACGCTCACCGGCGAGATCATGCAGGTGCCGTCCAAGGTCAGCGCGATCAAGATCGACGGCAAGCGGTCGTACGCGCGGGTGCGCGAGGGCGAGGACTTCGAGCTGGAGGCCCGGCCGACCACGATCCACTCCTTCACCGTGCACGAGCAGCGTGCGGCGGTCGCCGAGGACGGCACCCCGGTGATCGACCTGGACGTGACCGTGGAGTGCTCCTCCGGCACCTACATCCGGGCGCTGGCCCGTGACCTGGGCGCCGACCTGGGTGTCGGCGGGCACCTCACCGCGCTGCGGCGCACCAGGGTCGGGCCGTACTCGGTGGAGTCGGCGCGCACCCTGGAGCAGCTCGAGGCCGCAGTCACCGGCGACTCCGCCGACGGGCTGGAGGTGCTGCCGATCGCGGCGGCCGCGGCGGCCGCCTTCCCGCGCTGGGACCTGGACGAGGCCTCGGCGGAGAAGCTCTCGCACGGCGCGCGGCTGAAGGCGCCCGGGCTGGGCGTGGACGGGCCTATCGCGGTGTTCGGACCGGACGGGCGCTTCCTCGCCCTGGTCGAGGAGAAGGGCGGGCAGGCGAAGCCGGTGGCGGTGTTCGTCGGCTGAGTCGACTTCAGGCCTCGTGAAACCCCCGTCCTCCCGGCGGGGGTTTCACCTTTGCGGGGGTTTCACCTTTGGGGGCACCTTCACTCGAACAGGGGGGTCACCCCTGCGGGGGAGCGCGCGAGGTGAAAGACCGTGGTGAGCGGCGCGGGAGCGGTCGGGCCGCCGCCTCGGCGGGCAGGCTCCCGGCGGCGAGCGAGCGACGGTCGAGGGGGCATTCATGCCGGGGTTTCTGGAGGGCGATCCGGGGCGGTACCTGCTGCGGATCCGGGACCTCAACGGCCGGCTGCACGGCTTAGGGTTCGTCGCCGACCCGCAGGGCGGCGTGCTGACCGCGCACGAGACCGTGGCGGGCCTGGACCGGGTCGTCCTGCACACCCCCGGCGGGCAGACCCGGGTGCTCGGCCCGGACGCCGTGCTGCCGCTGCCCGAGCACGGGCTCGCCCTGCTGCGCACCGACGCGGTCGGCGGACTGCCGGTGCCGCCGCTGCCGGTGGCCGCCGTGGGGGCCGGGCACGAGGTGCTGGTGCCCGCGCTCACCGGGGAGGAGGAACCGGCGGTCGCGCTGCGCTGCGGGCTGCTGGGAGTCGGCGGTGCGGGGTACGGAGGGCACCTGCCGGCCGGGGTGCTGCTGCTGGACGTGCCGGTGGTCGGCGGGGTCGCGGTGCCGGCCGGCTCGCCGGTGCTGGATGCCCGTAGCGGCGCCGTGGTCGCGGTGGCCGCACCCTGTCTGCGCGGCCCGCAGCACGGCGGGGCGCTGCCGGCCGTCCCCGCCGGGGGCGGGACGGTGGTCGCGGAGGCGCTGGCGGGGCTGCTGGTACGCAACGCGGCGGCGGTGCCCGCGTACGGTCCGGCGCTCAACCTGGCCGGGGTGCTGCGGCTGACCGGCGCCCAGCTGGCCGCCGCCGGGGCCGGGCCGGACCGGGTGGCCGGGCTCGCCGCGGACCGGGTGGACCGGTCGGACGGCCTGGCCGGGGACGAGCCGACGGCGACCGTCACCGCCCTGGTCGGCGCCCCGGGCAGTGGGCGCTCCACCGAACTGGCCGCGCTGGCCGCCCGTCGCCGTGGCGGCGCCCGGCCGCTGCCCACCCTCTGGCTGCGCGGCGCCGACCTGCGCGCCGAGGACCGCTCGCTGGCTGAAGCCGTGGAGCGGGCGCTCGCCGCCGCGGCGGCCGAACTCGGCACCCCGGCGCCCGCGCCCGAGCCGGTCGCGGCGCTCTGCGCGGCGGCCGGACGCCCACTGCTGGTGGTCCTGGACGGCCCCGAGGAGGCCCCGGCCGAGCTGGACCCGCGCTGGCTGCGCGGCGCCGGGCAGTGGCTGACCGGCTGCGGGGCGCGGCTGCTGACCGCCTGCGGCGAGGAACTCTGGGAGCGACTGGCCGCCGAGCCCTGGGGGAACGGCGCCGACGGCCCGCGGCACCTGGCGGAGCCCGGCCCGGACGGCGACCTGGCCAGCGCCCCCACCGTCCGGATGGACGGCGGCGGCCCCGGCGGGCCCAGCCTGGCCGGGCACCGGCTCGGCCCGCTGCCCGCCGAGGCGGCCGAGCGGGTGCGCCGCCGGTACGGGCTGCCGCCGGGCCGTCCGCCCGCCGCCGAGGACGCCCGGCACCCGCTGGCCGTCCGGCTGGCCGGGGAACTGTGGACGCAGGGCCTGCACGACGAACCGGCGCGCCGCAGCGAGCTGTTCGGCGCCTACCTGGACCTGCGCTGCCTGCGGGTGGCCCAGCGGCTGGCCGAGGACGGCCGACCGCGCCGCCCGGGCGCGCACCGCCGGGACGTCGCCCGGCCCGCGGGACCGCGTCAGGCGCGGGTGCGCCGACTCGCGGCGGCGGTGGCCGGGCGGGTGCACGAGGCGGCCCGGCGGATGCTCGGCGAGGAGCCGGGGGGCCTGGCCCGGGAGGCGTTCGAGGAGCTGTTCCCGGTCGACGGCGGCTGGGCCACGGCGGTGCTCGCCGAGGGGCTGTTCGTCCCCGCCGGGCCCGGCTTCCGCTTCGCGCACGGGGAGTTCGCCGACTGGCTGCAGGGCCTGCACCTGGACCTGGACGCGGCGCTGCGGCTGCTGCTCGGCGAGGCCGAGGACACCCCGGCCCCGCCCGCCGTGGTGAACTCCGTCCCCCGGCACCGGAGCGGCCCGGTCGCCGCCGCACTGCGCCGGGTCGCCGAGACCTGGGGCGCGCCCGCCCTGGACCCGTGGCTGCACCGGATCTGGCGCGCGCTGGACCTGCGCCCGTCGGGCAGCGAACCCGCCTGGTGGGCGGCCCGGTTGCTCGCCGCCGGACTGGCCGCCAGTCCCGACCCCGCCGAACACCTGGCGCTGCTGGACCAGTTGGCCGGCCGCATCGCCGAACGGGTCGCGGACGCGGGCGGCTGGGAGGCGCTGGACTGGGGAGCCCGCTTCGGCCCGGCGTTCTGGACCGGCCTCGGCCTGCCCGTCGAGGCCGAACTCGCCCTGCTGCGCCGCCTGGTGGCCGCCGACGGACCGCAGCAGCGCTTCCTCCGCGCGGTGGCCGGGCGGCTGTGCGCCGACCCGGTCGCGGTCTTCCCGCTGCTCTGCGCCTGGTTCGACGACCCGGACGGTCCGCCGGGCCGCCCCGGACGGACCGTCGCCGACCTCGCCCACGACCTGCTGTACGCCCACCGGCGGCTCGCCCTGGACGAGTTGGCCGACTCGCTGGCCGACGCCGCGCACCCGAGGGCGGACGCGCTGCTCACCGTGCTCGCCGCCGAGGAGCCGTCCGCGCTGTGCCGCGCGGTGGACCGCTGGGGCCACGACCGGCGGCCCGAGCGGCACGTCGCGGCCGCGGTGCACGCGCTGCGGACCGCCCCGTACGCGGCCGGTGCCGGGGCCGAACTGCTGCGGTTCACCGCGCTGACCCTGCTCGCCCGCGAGGACGAACCGGGCCTGCACGGCGCCGCCCTGGCCCTGCTGGTCGGGGACCCGTCGACCAGGGCCGCGCACCTGGACGCCGCGCTCGCCCTGCACCGGGCCGGCGGGGACGTCTTCCTCACCCCGCGGGCGCTGGCGCCGGTCCTGGAGAGCGACCCGGAGCCCGTACTGGCCGCGCTCGCCGACCGGCTGGCGGCCCCCGGCGCGGCCCCCGCCGAGACCCTGCGGGTGCTCGCCGACGCCCGTACCCCGGTGGCCGCCCGGCGCGGCGCCGAACTGGCCGCCCGGCTGCTGCGCGGGCACCCGGCGCTGGCCGGGCCGGTCGCCGTCGACTACCTGGGCCGCAAGCTCGCGCAGGCCGCGATCGACGGTCCGGCCGCCCGGCTGGAGCTGCGGGTGCTGCTGGGCGCCGCGCTGGCGGCCCGTACGGCGGTGGTCCGCCGGCCCTTCGCCGAGGTGCTGTCCGTCCCGGTGGTCGATCCGGCGGCGGACGCGCTGCGCTGCGAGCTGCTGGACACCCTGCTCGCCGCCGAGACCGCCCCGGCGGTGCTGACCGCCGCCGTCGAGCACCTGGCCGAGCACTGCGCGGCCGAGAAGCCCGCCCGGGCCCGCGCGGTGCTGGCCCGGGTGACCCCCGGGCTGGCGGACGCGGACGAACTGCTGGTGCGCTGCGCCGGGCGCTCGGCGGCCTTCGCCCGGTTGCTCGCCCAGTGGCCGCGGGACGCCGCGCCGACCGCCCCGGACGGCCCCCGACTGGCCCGGATGCGGGCCCTGGTGACGGCCGGGCGCGACCCGCAGTACGCCGCCGCCGAGGCCGAGCGGACCGTACCCGCACGGGCTCTGTGCGCGCCGGTGCGCTCAACCTCCATTCCGGTGCCTGAGCCGGGGCAGGCGCATGGCACGCTATAGGGGTTCGGGTTTTGAGCGTTTGAGCGTACCGAGGGTACGCACCGTACGGAACAAGGAGCGGTCGGGTGCAGCGCTGGCGTGGCCTGGAGGAGATCCCCGGTGACTGGGGACGCAGCGTCGTCACCATCGGCTCGTTCGACGGGGTGCACCGTGGACATCAGCTGATCATCGGGCGGGCGGTCGAGCGGGCCCGCGAACTCGGCATCCCCGCGGTCGTGGTGACCTTCGACCCGCACCCGCGCGAGGTGATCCGCCCGGGCAGCCACCCGCCGCTGCTCGCGCCGCACCCGCGCCGGGCCGAGCTGATCGCCGAACTCGGCGTGGACGCGGTGCTGGTGCTGCCGTTCACCACCGAGTTCTCCCGGGAGTCCCCGGAGACCTTCGTCCAGCAGGTGCTGGTCGAAGCGCTGCACGCCCGGGTCGTCATCGAGGGCCCCAACTTCCGCTTCGGGCACCGGGCCGCCGGGGACGTCGCGCTGCTCACCGAGCTGGGCCGGGCGGACGACTTCGAGGTCGAGGTGGTGGACCTGCAGGTGTGCGGCACCGCCGGGGACGGTGAGCCGTTCTCCTCCAGCCTGACCCGCCGGCTGGTCGAGACCGGCGACATGGCCGGGGCGAACGAGGTGCTGGGCCGCCCGCACCGGGTCGAGGGCGAGGTGGTGCGCGGCGCGCAGCGCGGCCGCGAGCTGGGCTACCCGACCGCCAACGTGGAGACCGTGCCGCACAGCGCGATCCCGGCCGACGGGGTGTACGCGGGCTGGCTGACCGCCGGGGGCGAGCGGATGCCGGCGGCGATCTCGGTCGGCACCAACCCGACCTTCGACGGCACCGCCCGCACCGTCGAGGCGTACGCCATCGACCGGGTCGGCCTGGACCTGTACGGGCTGCACGTGGCCGTGGACTTCCTGACCTACCTGCGCGGGATGGAGAAGTTCGACTCCATCGACGCGCTGCTGGACCGGATGGCCGACGACGTCAAGCGCGCGCGTGAGCTGACCGACGGGGCCTGATCCCTCCCGGAGCGACGCGAGGGCCCGCCGACACGGAGTCGGCGGGCCCTCGCGGCTTCGTCACTGCTGGGGCGCCTGCGGCGGGTAGCCGTAGCCGGGCGGTGGGGGCTGGTAGCCGTCCGGGGTGGCCGGCGGGGCGGGAGCCGGCGGCTGGCCCTGGGCGGGCGGGTAGCCGTAGCCGGGTGGCGGGGGCTGGTAGCCGTCCGGGGTGGCCGGCGGGGCGGGAGCCGGCGGCTGGCCCTGGGCGGGCGGGTAGCCGTAGCCGGGCGGTGGGGGCTGGTAGCCGTCCGGCGCGGGCACCGGGGGCTGGCCCTGGCCGACCTGGTAGCAGTCGTAGTCGTAGCCCGGCCGTGGAGTGCCCTGCTGCGGCGCCCACGGCGCACCGGGGGCGGGCTGCGGGGCCTGCGCGGCCTGGCCCTGGTAGGGCTGCGGCTGCGGGGCCTGCGGCTGCTGCCAGGCGGCCTGCTGGGCGGCGGCCTGCTGGGCCCGGACGATGTCCTCGCCGACCAGGGTGGCCAGCTCGAAGTACGCCTCGCGGACCTTGGGCCGCATCATGTCGAGGTTGACCTCGGCACCGGCCGCCAGGCTCTCGTCGAAGGGCACCACGATGACGCCGCGGCAGCGGGTCTGGAAGTGCGCGACGATGTCCTCGACCTTGATCATCTTGCTGGTCTCGCGCACCCCGGAGACCACCGTGATGCTGCGCTGGACCAGGTCCGCGTAGCCGTGTGCGGAGAGCCAGTCCAGTGTGGTCGAGGCGCTGGAGGCGCCGTCCACACTGGGGGTGGAGACGATGATCAGCTGGTCGGCGAGGTCCAGCACCCCGCGCATCGCGCTGTACAGCAGGCCGGTGCCGGAGTCGGTCAGGATGATCGGGTACTGGCGGCCCAGCACCTCGATGACCTGGCGGTAGTCCGAGTCGTTGAAGGTGGTCGAGACGGCCGGGTCGACGTCGTTCGCCAGGATCTCCAGGCCCGAGTTCAGGTCCTGCGAGGTGAACTGACGGATGTCCATGTAGCTGCGCAGGTGCGGGATGGCCGTCACCAGGTCGCGGATGGTCGCGCCGGTCTGGCGCTTGACCCGGCGGCCCAGGGTGCCGGCGTCCGGGTTGGCGTCGATCGCGATCACCTTGTCCTGGCGCTCGCTCGCCAGGGTCGCGCCGAGCGCGGTCGTGGTCGTGGTCTTGCCGACGCCGCCCTTGAGGCTGATCACGGCGATCCGGTAGCAGCTCAGCACCGGGGTGCGGATGATCTCCAGCTTGCGGGCCTTCTCGGCTGCCGCGGCCTTGCCGCCGAACTGGAACCGCGGCTGCTGGCGCTGCTGCTTGGGCTGGCTGCGCAGCAGCCGGTCCGAGGACAGCTCGACGGCGGCGGTGTAGCCGAGCGGCGCGCCGTGGGCGGTCTGCTGCGGGGTGGCCGCCTGCTGGAACGCGGCGGGCTGCGGCGCGGCGGCGCCCTGCGGCGGCCAGGGCTGCCCGGGGCCCGGCTGCTGCGGCTGGACCGGCTGACCGGGCTGACCGGGCTGCGGCTGGGCGGCGGCCGGCTGCTGGTAGGCACCGGGCTGCGGCCAGCCGCCCTGGCGCGGGTCCGCCGGGCCGGCCTGGGGCTGGACCGGCTGCGCGGGCTGCGGCTGGACCGGCTGCGGCTGCGCGGCTGCGGGCGGCTGGGCGGCCCAGGCGGCCTGCGGATCCCAGGTGACCTGCGGGTCCTGTGGTGCCTGCGGAGCCTGAGGCGCCTGGGGGTTCTGCGGGACCGCCGGAGGCTGCGGCTGGACCGGCTGAGGCTGCGCGGGCACCGGCTGGGCCGGCGGCTGCGCGAAGTTCTGCGGCGGGGCGGGCGGTCCAGGCTGCGGGCCCGCCGCGGGCATCGGGGCCGGGTACGGCTGCGGCGTGCCCGGCTGGGCCGGCGCCTCCGCCGTCGGCCAGGCCGCGGCGGGTGCCTGCTGCTCGGGCGCCGCGGCCGGGGCCGGCAGCGGGAACGGGACGTGCTGCGCCTCGGCCTGGACGGACGGCGCCGGCGGCACCGGTGCGGTCGCGGGCGCCTGGGCGGCCGCGTCGGTCCCCGGGGCGGGCGCGACAGCCGGTGCGGCAGCCGCCGGAGCGGTGGCGGGAGTGCCGGCCGGGGCACCGCTCGGAGTCGCCGGGGCGTCCGACTGCACGTACCAGGACGGGGGAGTGTAGTCGGGCGCGTCGGACCAGTCGTCGTCGTCCTCCGCCGCGTTGTCGCCGACGTAGACGCCGTCCCGATCGCTGCTCACTAGGGCTCCCTCGTGTTCGCCGCCGCTTGTTCAGCGGTGCCGTTGCCGTAACAAAGACTAGGCCGTGCGGCTACCCCCGTTGAAGGCGGCTTCGTCCCGGACCGGGACCGACCGGTCCGGAACGGTCGGCTCAGTCCATCCGGCGCGGGCCGCCGAGCACCTGCTGTTCGGCCTGTCCGGCCACGGCCCGGACGTACTGGCGCCGCATCCGGGTGGCCCACAGGGTGAGGTCGTCGCCGAGGGTCGGGAGCGAGGCCACGTCCTCCGGCGGGAGGGACAGCACCCGGCCGACCACCTCCGCCTCCTGGGGCATGATCCGCTGCACGCCGACCAGGTCGGCCGCGTTGAGCACCCGGGAGGCGTTCGGGCCCAGGTAGGGCAGCAGGGTCAGGGTGGTCTGCCAGGGTGCGGCGGAGAGCCGGGTGCGCGGCGGGCGGGCGCCGAGGTCGCGCACCACCAGCACCGGCGAGGCCACCGAGGCGCCCTGCGGGCCGAGTCGGCCGACCTGGTGGATCGTCACGCACGGCTGTCCGCCGCCGGCGGCCTGCGCCATCGGGCCCCAGAGCTGCGCGCGGGCGGTCTCCACGGCGACCCGGGCGCCGATCGCGGCCGCGCGCAGCGCGATGATCTGCGCCGTCCACATGCCGCCGACCAGCACCAGGTCGTACGCGGTGGGGCGGAACAGGCCGAGTACCGCGGGCAGTCCCTGCGGGTCGACGCCGATGACCACGCCGTCGTCGCCGACCGGGAAGGCCAGCGCCGAGAGGTCGGCGGCCTCCAGCACGTGCTTCTCCCGGCGCGGGCCGCGCAGTCCGAAGCCGGGCAGGATCCGCGGCCGGACCCGTCGCTGCTCGGCGCCGGGCGTCGGGCCGGGGGCGGGGTAGGTCTGGTACGCCATCAGGACGCTCCTCCCAGCGGCAGGGTGGCGAGCATGCCGGGGGCCTGCTCCAGGTCGAGTCGGACCAGGCCGAGTCCGGTGCTCTGCGCCCGCGCCTCCACCTGGCGGCCGACCTGGCCGACCTCGCTCTCGCTGCGCCCGGTCACCCGCAGGTGTCCGCTGACGGTCACCGAGTCGCCGGTGCCGTGCGCGGCGGTCAGGCTGAAGGTGCTGGCCAGCGCCGGGGATCCGGTGATCAGGTTGACCAGGTCCGGGGCGGCGATCCGGCCGGGGGCGCCGTCGGGGCGGGTCAGCTGCGGCCAGCGGGAGATCCAGTAGGTGCTGTGCCAGCGGTCGTCGATCCGCCAGAAGCGGTTGCCCTCCTGGGTGCGGCGGGTGGTGCCGCCGCCGCTGCCGGTGCCCTGACGCCCGGCCACCGCGATCGGGTTGGCGCAGGTGGCGATGGCCAGGGCGGAGATCAGCTCGCGCTCGTCCAGCACGGTCGCGTTGAACCCGGCGTTGTTGAGCCGCCCGGCCAGCTGGTCGGTGACCCGCTGCAGTGCCTTGCGGGCGCCCTCCTCGCCGCCGCCGCGGGCCCGGACGGCGGTGGCCGCGCGCTCCGGGTCGAGCTTGAGGGCGATCCAGGTGAGTCGCAGACCGGGGGTGGAGGTGCCGTCGGGCAGTTCGCGGTAGGCGCGGGCGGCCAGCGACTGTTCGGGCAGGTGCGGGGCCGGGGCGGGCTGGGTGTGCTGGACCAGCTGCACCGACTCCAGGGTGATGTCGTCCACGGTGAGCGCCGAGCAGATCACGTCCAGCGGCAGCGGCAGCGCGGTGCGCACCGGGCGCAGCGGCTGGTCCTTGGCCTGGACGAGCAGCACGGAGCTGAGGAAGGTGCCGTCGCCGACCATGCCGGTCTCCCGGCGGATCGGGCGGCCGCCGAACTCGGCCTCGGTGGCGTGGGTGCAGGTGCGCAGCCCCGGTTCGAGCTCCAGCGCGGGCGCCAGGGCCGGGTCGGTGCCGGGCGGCGGCAGCAGTGACTTCGCCTGCTTGCGGCGGGACTTGAGGGCGGAGCGGACCCGGAGCAGCTCCGGGATGGTGCGCCCGCGCAGCGGGACGACCGCGAGCACCAGCAGGACCAGCGAGACCGCGCCGAAGCCGGCCGCGACCGGGCGGCTGATCGTCCAGCCCACCGCGACCAGGGCGGCCGCGACCTCGACCAGCACGAGCTGTTGGAGTCTCAGGCGCCCACCGAGCAGCCCGGGGCGGGGGTTGACGCGCACCTGGACGGGGCCGCCGGCCGTGGTGGCTGTCGGCGGGTGGACGGCGGCGGCCGGGGCGGAAGGGCCGCCGCGGGCCCGTCCGGACCGGCGTGACCTCCCGCCGCCTGCGGTGCCGCGGCGTCCTGGAGCGGTCTGGCTTGGCATCCCCCGGTGGCCCTCTCTGATCCGTTGTCGCGGCCCGGCTGGCTGGTTCGCGGACCGTACCCGTACCGTACTCACCGTCTGCTGCCGCATCGTAGAGGGTTCGAGCCGGATCCCGCCCGGCGGGTGCGGACCACGGGGCAGGTCGGGCCGACGGGGACCGACCACGCCTGGCACACGTCTGACAAGGGGGACGACGAGGATGGCATCGCGCCGGGACGAGCTGAACGCGTACACCTTCGCCCGCAAGCGCACGGTGGGGGCGTTCCTGCTGCCCGCCGGCGGCGGCAGTGACGAGGACGCGCCGCGACCGGTGAAGGCGGTGTTGCCGAGTGTGCTGGTCGGAACGTTGGTCGTGGCCGGCTTCGGGCTCTGGGGGGTGTTCAAGCCGGCCGCCCCGCTGCAGTGGGACAACGGCAAGAACATCATCCAGGGCAAGCAGTCGACCACCCGGTACGTGGTGCTGACCGACCCGGACGGCAAGACCAAGCGGCTGCACCAGGTGCTGAACATGTCCTCGGCGCGGCTGGTGCTGCCGGCCGAGGCCAAGGTCGTGGTGGTGGACGACGGGGTGCTCGACCGCTACCCCAACCACGGCCCGACGATCGGCATCCCGTACGCCCCGGACAAGTTGCCGAGCAAGGACAACGCGAGCCAGCCGATGAAGTGGGCGGTCTGCGACCGCCCGGGATCGGACGACAAGCAGGAGACCGTCAACCAGGCGCTGTTCGTGGCGGCGGGCCAGGACGCGGCGACCCTGTCGGCCAAGGACCGGATGCTCGGTCAGGACCAGCTGATGCTGGTGCAGCAGGCGGACGACCAGCAGGTCTCCACCGCTCCGGTGGCGGGGCAGCCGGCCGCGGGCGGCGCGAAGGTGTACCTGGTCGACGCGCAGGGCCGCAAGCACGAGATCGGCTCGCCGCAGTCGGACGACAAGGAGCGCAAGGCGCTGATCACCGCGGTCTTCGGGCCCAACGCGGTGCCGCAGCGGGTCAAGCGGGAGTGGCTGGACACCCTGGTGGCCGCCACCCCGATCACCTTCCCGGAGGTCAAGGGGACGGCCGACTCCCAGGGCCCCAACTCCCAGGTGGAGATGGGGAACCAGGCGGACCGCCGGGTCGGCCGGCTGGTGCACTACCAGGACCGCCGCTACGTGGTCGGCAAGGACAGGCTCTACCTGATCACCCCGTTCCAGGAGGAGTTGATCCGGCAGAACCCCGCCAACCAGATGCTCTACAAGTACGACCAGGACAAGAAGCCGCGCAGCGACGACATGACCCCGGACGAGCAGTCCAAGCTCAACACCGACACCCGGCTGCCGGGCACCGTCGACGACTGGCCGCTGAAGTCCGGTGCGCCGGTGAACAACTGGCAGGACCGCCAGGACGCCCGCCTGGTCGTCTGCAGCACCTTCGACGGCCTGGCCGAGGACGGGCGCACGCCCAAGCGCAGCGTCTGGGCCGGTACGGCGTACCCGGCGCCGTACAACAACGGCGCGGGCGCGGCGTACGTGACGCCCGGTCACGGCCTGTTCTACCGCGCGATGGACAACGCGACCGGCGGCAACAGTGCCAACGCCGCGGCCGGTGGCTCCGGCACGGATTTCCTGATCACCGAGACCGGCCTGCGCTACTCCGTCCCGGCCAACGGCGACGGCGGCCACGGCCCCACCCCGTCGGCCGGCGCCAGCGGCGCCGCGAAGGCGACGACCCCGCCGCCGAGCACCCCGAACCCTGCTTCAGGGGACCAGCCGACCCAGAACCCGGACGACCAACCCGGCGGCAACCAGGCGCGATTGGGCTACCAGAACGTCCAGCCGCTGCCGGTGCCCAAGGAGTGGTCGAACCTGGTTCCGGCCGGTCCGCCGCTGACCGCGAAGAGCGCAGCGCAGCCGCAGAACGCCTGACCGACCAAGCCGGGCAACGGAATTGGCACCAGTGTCATGGTCTGGTAACTGCTCAGTGCGCGATGTTGGGTGAGTTGCGTGTGCCGACTACAGTGCTGCTGGACATCACACGAGTGATGCGGCGGGGGGCCGTGAGGCCCTCCGTACACACAATGTGTCTCATGGGGGACGGTAGAGCATGGCTCAGGGTCAGTTCACGATGACCGCTCAGGAGATGAACGCTTTCGCGAAGCGCATCGAGGACGCGATCGGCAAGATCGAGGCCGAGCGCGTGAAGCTTGAGAGCACGGTCACCAACATCACCAGCGGCTGGAAGGGCCAGGCGGCGAGCGCCTACACGACCCTGCAGACCCAGGTCAACAAGGACATCGCCGATCTCAAGGAGTCGCTGGGCAAGATCCAGCACGCGATCGAGCTGACCACCAAGCACTACGCGAGCACCGAAGAGGAGCAGAAGGCGCTGTTCGGCAACCAGGGCTGATCGCCGTACCCGAGCTGATCGCCACCCTGTTCCGACCTTCCGCCCGATGGGGCGCCCGCGGTTGAGCGCGGGGCGCTCCGCATACTCGTCAAGGGAGACATTGTGTCCGACCACATCCTCGTCAACTTCCAGACCGTTCACAACGCGGCCGAGGAGGTCAAGGCTTCCACCGCCCGCATCGAAGCGCTGCTGAACGACCTGAAGAAGGACGTCACCCGCATCTCGCAGAGCTGGCAGGGTGCGGCCCAGGAGGGCTACAACGCCCAGCAGGCCAAGTGGGACAACGCCGCCTCCAACCTGCACGACACCTGCGGGAAGATCGCCGGCTCGCTGGAGAACGCCGCGCAGAGCTACAAGGCGACCGAGGACCAGAACTCCAAGATGTGGGCCAACCACTGACCGGACGTTCCCGGACGGGAACGACAGGGGCGGGTACCCGGATTCCGGGCACCCGCCCTTCGGCGCGTGGCACGGGTGGAGAACATGAGGGGTGGCAGGGTGTCCGGACGCGGGTTCCGTAGGACGGCCGCGGTGCTGGCCGCGCTCGTGGTGCTGGGCGGCCCGCTGACCGCCCCGGCGTACGCGGACGGCGGGCCCGGGCTGGCCGCCGCGGGCGACTGCCCGAAGCCGGCGCCCGATGTGCCGACCGTGCCGTGGTCGTTGCAGCGGCTGCTGCTCGACGAGCTGTGGCAGGGCGGGAAGAGCACCGGTGCGGGCGTGGTGGTCGCGGTCATCGACACCGGGGTGGACGAGCAGAACCCGCAGCTGGCCGGCAAGGTGCTGCAGGGCTCCAACCTGCTGGTCAACAAGGAGACCAAGCAGCCGGTCGAGGGCACTTCCAAGATCGACCCGGTCGGCCACGGCACCAAGGTGGCGGGCATCATCGCCGCCCGTAAGGGTGACAAGACCGGCTTCGTCGGGCTGGCCCCGGACGCCCAGATCTACTCGATCCGACAGAACGACAGCGAGGGCAACGGCGACGTCTCCAGCCTCGTCGCGGCCATCACGGAGGTCGTCAAGAACAACGGCGACTCGCAAAAACCCCCGATCCGGGTCATCAACATCTCCCAGGACGTGCGCGGCGCGGGCGACGCCCACTTCGGCGGATACCAGGAGCTGAAGACCGCGATCGAGTCCGCCGAGCAGGCCGGCATCGTGGTGGTCGCCTCCACCGGCAACGACGGCAAGGAGGGCGACACCTACCCGGGCGCCTTCCCGACCGTGCTGGCCGTGGGCGCCTCCGACCGCAACAACGAGCGCGCGCCGTTCTCCCAGTACGGCTCCTTCGTGAAGGTCGCCGCGCCCGGTGTCGAGATGCTCTCCACCGTGCCCGGGGGTGGCCAGTGCGTGGACAACGGCACCAGCTTCGCCGCCCCGTACGTCGCCGGGCTGGCCGCGCTGCTGGTCGGCGCCCACCCGAAGTGGACGCCGGCCCAGGTGCGGGCCTGGATCGAGCAGACCGCCCAGCGCACCGAGCGCGACCCGAACCGGTTCACCGGCTGGGGCGTGGTGGACCCGGTCAAGGCCGTCACCACGGCCCCCGAGGCCGCGCCGCTCGCCCCCACCCCGGACGCCCCGGTGCAGCTGGCCGCCGCCCCGATCGTGCCGCAGCCGGTCGGCCTCGGTGAGACCCAGGCCGACCGGGACGGCCGCACCGCGACGTACGTGGTCGCCGTCGGGGCGCTGCTGGTCGCGCTGCTGATCGGCGGCGGTGTCGTGCTGCGCGACCAGCGCCGCAAGTCCGCCGACTGATCCGCGCCCCGCGACTGCTCGGAAAAATCCTGTGAAACGTCTGTAACACCGTCAGTCGCTCACCGCATCCAAGAAGTGTCAGGGAACGCGGACGAGGGGGAGCGGCAGGCATGGGGTGGATCGGGGGCGGCCGGGAGGCCAAGGACGCCGAGTTCCTGGAACTCGTTTCCAGCCGCACCGGACACCTGTACCGCTCGGCCTGCCTGCTCACCAGCGGGGACACCCACTACGCCGAGGATCTCGTCCAGGAGGCCCTCAGCCGGATGTACGTGCTCTGGCGGCGCAGCGCCTTCACCGGCGGCCGGGGCCGGATCGACAACCCCGCGGCCTACACCCACACCGTCATGGTGCGCACCTTCATCGCTCAGCAGCGCCGCCGGTCCAGCGGCGAGCGCCCGACGGAGGCGCTGCCGGAGCCGGAGGGGCGCGACGCGGACAGCAGTCTGCGGCTGACCCTGCTCGACGCGCTCGGGCAGATGCCGGCCAAGGACCGTGCCGTGCTGGTGCTGCGCTACTGGGAGGACCGCAGTGTCGAGGAGACCGCCGAGGTGCTGCGGGTCTCCTCCGGTGCGGTCCGCACCCGGACCACCCGGGCACTGGCCCGGCTGCGCTCCCTGCTCGGCGACTCGCTGGCCGAACTCGCCGCCCACTGAACGCTTTTGCACGGCCATCCGACCAGATTCGTGACGCAAGGAGACGGTGATCAGCCATGCCCGAACCGGACGAGTTCGAGGACGATCTTCTTTATGCCATCACCCGTACCGGTGAGGGGTTCCGCCCGGAGCAGGCCGATCAGGTCGGCCTGGTCGCGGGCGGGTACCAGCGCGGCCGCCGCCGTTGGCGCCGGCGCTCGACCGCCGCGGTGGTGGGCGCCGCCGCCGCGCTGGCCCTGGTCGGCACCGGCGCGGTGTACCTGACCGGGTCCACCTCCGCCTCCTCCGGCTCGGGCACGGTGGCCGCCGCGAGTTCCGGGGCCGCGAGCTCCTCCACCGCCTTGGTGACCCCGGCCTCCGCTGCCTCCGCCACCGCCTCGCCGACGGCCGCGGCGGTCTCCGGCGACGAGGTGCTGGCCACCTTCCAGGCCCTGCTGCCCAAGGGCCAGGTCACCGTCGGTCAGGGCACCGGCACCGAGCAGACGCCCGGCGAGCCCGGCGGTGCCGGCGCCACCCTGGTGTTCGACGACGGCAAGGGCAAGGCCGCGATGGACATCTCGGTCGGCCGCGTGGCGTCGAACGACCCCAACCTGGCGCAGGACGCCTGCCCGGACAAGAAGATGGTCCCGTACGAAGCCTGCACCACCACCAGCCTGCCGGGCGGCGGTTCGGTGACCGTCTTCCAGGGCTACGAGTACCCGGACGGGCGGGCCACCACCAAGCGGTGGAACGCCAGGCTGATCGGCCAGGACGGCCGTCAGATCGAGCTGTCCGAGTGGAACTCCGCGGCCGAGAAGGGCTCGCCGGACAGCCGCCCGACTCCGCCGCTGTCGCCGGAGCAGCTCAAGGCGATCGTCACCGACAAGTCGTGGGACCGGATCGTCGCCGCGATCCCGGAGCCGAAGCCGGCCCCGGTCCGCGACACCTCCAAGGAGTACGGCTCGCAGGAGATCCTGCAGAACGTCGCCAAGCTGCTGCCGAGCGGGCTGACCGAGACGGAGCCCGGCGGCGACGGCTTCGGCTACGCCAACTTCGTGCTCGACGACGGCAAGGGCAAGTCCCTGGTGCAGCTCAACCTGCAGGACTGGACCCACGACGACAAGACCAAGGAGCAGCTGTTCGGCAACGCCCAGACGCTGCCGGACGGCACCAAGGTGGTGGTCAGCAAGGGGAGCGACAAGCCGGGCGTGGGCATGTGGACCGTCGACACCCTGCACCCGGACGGCCTGCGGGTGGTGATCAGCTCGTTCAACAGCGGCACCCAGCAGGCCCCGGCGACCCGCAAGGCCCCGGTGCTGACGAACGACCAGATGCAGGCGATCGCCGCCGCCCCGGTCTGGAAGCTGAAGAAGTAGCGGTAGCGGTACGGACGCGGCGGTGCCCCGGGCTTGGGGAGAGCCCGGGGCACCGCCGTGTGGGGGAGGGATGTGGGGAGCGGGGGTCAGCCCTGCTGGTCCTCGGGGAGGGTGATCACCCAGCGGGTGGCCTGCCGGGGGCGCAGGTAGAACAGCCAGTAGAGGGTGGCGGCGGCGGTGATGCCGCCGGTCCACAGCAGGGGCTCGGCGTCCAGCTGGGTCATGATGTAGACGAGCACGACGATCAGCAGCGCCGGGACGACCGGCCACAGCGGCATCCGCCAGGCGGAGGCGTGCTTGTGGTGGCCGCGCCGGGAGAGCAGCGAGGCGATCGCGACCAGCAGGTACATCGCGGTGACGGCGACACCGGTGATGTTGCTGAGCAGCTCGCCCTTGACGAAGCAGAGCGCGGCGCCGGGCAGGCCGACCGCCAGGGTGGCGATCCACGGGGAGCCGAAGCGGCCGAGGGTGCCGAAGGCCTTGTTGACCGGCTCGGGCCAGGCCTTGTCACGGGCGGAGGCGAACAGCACCCGGGAGTTCTGGATGACCATCACGATGCCGGCGTTGATGATGGCCAGCGCGATGCACAGGCTGATGAAGGTGCCGACCGCGGAGTTGCTCCAGGCGGTGACCATGGCGGAGATGTCGCCGGAGGCCAGGGTCTGCAGGTCGGGGGCGCCCACGGTGATGGCGGCGACCGGGATCAGGATGATGGCGCTGGAGAGGCCGAGCGTCCACAGCACGGTGCGCGAGACGGTGCGGCGCGGGTTCTCCAGCTCCTCGGACAGGTAGACGGCGGTGGAGAAGCCCTGGGTGACGAAGAGGGCGATGCCGAGCGCGCCGATGATGGCGCCGATGCCGACCGGGCTGACGGCGCCGTGGTCACCGGCGACCACGCCGTGCAGCAGGCTGGGGTGGTCGGGGTTGCTGTGGGCGAAGCCGAGCACCGAGACGACACCGGCGGCGACGACCTCCAGGACCAGGAAGATGCCGGTGATCCAGGCGTTGGCCCGCAGGTCGAGCAGGCCGGCCAGGGTGGCGGCCAGCATGACCGCGGCGCCGGCGATCGGCTTGTCGACGTGGAGGACGGGTGCCAGGTAGTCGGCGGTGCCGAGGGCGATGACGGACGGGACGATCATCACCACGATGAGCGACTGGATGAAGACCAGCCAGCCCGCGAGCCGTCCGGCCAGGGTGCCGACCATCGCGTACTCGCCGCCGGCGCTGGGGATCAGGGTGCCCAGCTCGGAGTAGCAGAACGCGACCGCGATGCAGAGCACCGAGCCGATGGCGATGGCCATGGCGGTGGCGCTGCCGATGCTGGAGAACAGCTGCGGCACGATCACGAAGAGAGTCGAGGCCGGGGTGACGCAGGACAGCGTGAGCAGTGTGCCGCCCACGACGCCGATCGAGCGCTTGAGCTGCTGGGGCGCGGCTGCCTCGGCCGCCGTGGCGGCTACGGTCTGTGGCGGGCGAAGCGTGTCGGTCATGTGGCTTCCGATCGACTCTTAGCGGTCCTTGGAATGGGAGCGGTATCGCCTCCGCCGGCTGGTTGCTCGGGTCTGTTCCGGTCGCTCCCGGGCCGCAATGGAACCTTGGGCGTATTGATCGCGTCAACGCCGGAACTGCTTCGGAATCCGTTGCGGTGAAGCGCATAAACATGCGATCTGGTGATCACACAGGGTCATCGCGCAGTTTGTCCGACTTGTTGCCTCGGCCGCATCGAGGATGAATCAAAGGTGAACTTCGCATTGCAGGCCACCATTCGAAGGTTGTGATCCGGTTGGACGGCATGACGCCCAGGCGCCTTCGAGGGGCACGGCAACTCCCGGGCCGGGTACGGGAACCGCAGCCCCGGCCCGGAAAGAACTAGGTAACGTTTCAGCACCTGGGACGGCGAAGGGGTCGGACTCCCGGGAGTCCGACCCCTTCGATCACCGTCCGTAGCGGGCGGCCCGGTCACGCCACCGGCAGCCAGCCCGTCTGGACCATCTGCCCGTTGGTCGCACGGCGTGACACGTAGACGCCCCGGCCCGGCGGCAGCGCCTGCGGCCTGACCGTCCCCAGCAGTGCGCCCTCGTCCCGGTTGCCGGAGAGGATCACGCCCTGCCCGCCCAGCTCGCGCATCCGCTGCAGCACCGGCTCGTACAGCGAGCGCCCGGCGCCGCCCGCGCTGCGGGCCACGATCACCCGCAGGCCGATGTCCCGGGCGAACGGCAGGAACTCGGCCAGCGGCGCCAGCGGGTTGCCGGAGCTGGTCGCGACCAGCTCGTAGTCGTCGACGACGACGAACATGTCCTTGCCGCTGTACCAGCTGCGGTTGCGCAGCTGCTCGGCGGTCACGTCCGGGCCGGGCAGGCGGCGGGCGCAGGCCCCGCGCAGCATGTCCACGACGGCCGACATGGCCGGCTGCGCAGCCGCGTACTCCACCAGGTACTCCGGCGGCACGGTGCCCAGCAGCGCGCGCCGGTAGTCGCCGACCACGATGCCCGCCTGCTCCGGCGTGTAGCGCTCGGTGATCTGCTTGACCAGCATGCGCAGCAGTGCCGACTTCCCCGACTCGGTGTCGCCGAAAACGATGAACAGCGGGTCGGTCTCGAAGTTGACGAACACCGGCGCCAGCTCGGCCTCGTCCACGCCGAAGGAGACGCCGCGCTCGGGGTGTTCGAAGCCCTTCGGCAGCGAGTCGCCGTCCAGCACGGCCGGCAGCATGCGCACCTGCGGGGCGCGCGGGCCGGTCCAGGCGCCGTCGATCGCGCTGACCAGCCCGGCCACGCCCTCCTGCAGGTCCTCGACCGAGGAGGAGCCGTCCAGGCGCGGCAGGCCGGACAGGAAGTGCAGCCGCTCCGCGGTGACTCCGCGACCGGCCAGCGGCGGGACGTTCTGCGCCACCCGGCGGTCCACCTCGGACTCCATCGCGTCACCGAGCTTCAGCTCGATGCGGTTCTGCAGCAGGTCCTTCAGCGCCGGGCGGACCTCCGCGTAGCGGGTCGCGGTGATGACCAGGTGGACGCCGTAGCCGAGGCCGCGCTGGGCGATGTCGCCGATGACCGGCTCCAGCGCCTCGAACTCCTGCTTGAAGGTGTTCCAGCCGTCGATCATCAGGAACACGTCGCCGAAGGCCTCGTCGGGCAGCTGCCCGGCCGCCCGGCGGGCCCGGTACGTTCCGATCGTGTCGATCCCGGCCGTCCGGAACAGCTCCTCGCGCCGGTTCATCACCCCGTGCACCTCGGAGACCATCCGGCGCACCTTGTCCACGTCCAGACGCCCGGCCACCCCGCCGACGTGTGGCAGCCCGGTCAGCGACTGGAAGCTGCCCGCGCCGAAGTCCAGCAGGTAGAACTGCACCTCGCGCGGGGTGTGGGTGACGCCGAAGGAGGCGACCGCGGTGCGCACCACGGTCGACTTGCCCGAGCGCGGGCCGCCCACGATCAGACCGTGGCCGGCCGCCCCCGCGTAGTCGACCTCCAGGATGTCGGTCTTCTGCTCGCGCGGCTTGTCCACGACGCCGATCGGTGTCCGCAGCCGGCCGCCCGGGTAGCCCGGCGCGGTCAGCCCGCGCTCCGGGACGACCTGCAGCGGCGGCAGCAGGTGGTCGATGCTCGGCGCCTCGTCCAGCGGCGGCAGCCACACCTGGTGGGCGGCCGGGCCCTGGCCGGTCATCCGCTGGACGAACACGTCCAGCACGGTGTCCACCAGCGCGTCGTCCTGCTCCGGCGCCTGCGGCGCCTCCTCCTCCACCGGGTCCGGCAGGTCCACGTAGGCCGCGGTGAACTCCACCGGGTGGGCGTTCACCCGCCGTCCGCCGGTCGACCGCTGCTGCCCCGGCGCCCGGTACGGCCCCGAGACGTACGCGGCCTTGAACCGGTCCATCACGTCCTCGCCGAACTTCAGGTAGCCGACACCCGGCACCGGCGGCAGGTGGTACGCGTCCGGCACGCCGATCGCCGCCCGGGACTCGGCCGCCGAGAAGGTGCGCAGACCGATCCGGTACGAGAGGTAGGTGTCCAGGCCGCGCAGCTTGCCCTCCTCCAGACGCTGCGAGGCCAGCAGCAGGTGCACACCCAGCGATCGGCCGATGCGGCCGATCTGGATGAACATCTCGATGAAGTCCGGCTTGGCGGTGAGCAGTTCGGAGAACTCGTCGATGATCAGCACCAGCGAGGGCAGCGGGTCCAGCGCCGCGCCGGCGGCCCGGGCCCGCTCGTACTCGTGGAGGTTGGCGTAGTTGCCGGAGCGGTGCAGCAGCTCCTGGCGGCGCTGCAGCTCGCCCTCGATCGCGTCGCGCATGCGGTCGACCAGGGTGAGCTCGCCCTCCAGGTTGGTGATCACGGCGGAGGTGTGCGGCATGTCCGCCATGCCGGAGAAGGTGGCACCACCCTTGAAGTCCGCGAGCACGAAGTTCAGCGTCTCCGAGGAGTGGGTCATCGCCAGCGCCAGCACCAGCGTGCGCAGCAGCTCCGACTTGCCGGAACCGGTCGCGCCGACGCACAGGCCGTGCGGGCCCATACCCTCCAGCGCGGCCTCCTTGATGTCCAGGTAGACCTGCTCGCCGTTGGCGCCGACGCCGATCGGCACCCGCAGCCGCTCGTGCTGGGGGCGGGTGCGCCAGCTGCGGCTCACGTCGAAGGAGCCCGGGTCGCCCGAGTTCATCAAGTCGGTGAAGTCCAGGTTGGACAGCAGCGGCTCGTCGTCGCCGCCGGCCGAGATCCGGTACGGCGCCAACTGCCGCGCCAGCGCCTCGGACTGCCAGACCGAGAGCAGGTCCGGCTTGCCGGTGTAGGTCGCACCGGAGGCGGAACGCAGCACCAGCTCCTCGGAGTTGACCGTCACCATCAGGTGCCCGCTGGGCTCGTCCACGTCACCCGGGACGACCTCGATGACGGTCACCCCCTGGACGCCCTCGGCGCCGGCCAGCACCGAGTCGTGCGGCACCCCGGCGCCATCCATGATCACCACGATGTGCGGCTGGTCCGCCGCGGGCGCGGCGTCCCGGACGAACCGCTGGCGGCCGGCCAACTCGTCCTGCAGCAGGAACTCCAGGTCGCCCAGGTCGGCGGCGAACAGGCGGCGCGAGCCCGCGCCGTCGGCCTCCTTGCGGTGCTGGTTGTGCGGCAGCCACTTGGTCCAGCCCCACTCCTCGGCCGCGCCGGGCGCCGCCGCGACCGCGACCATCAGGTCGTCCGGCGAGTGCAGGGTGGTCAACTGGGCGATCATCGCGCGCACGTTGCCGTACACCGAGTCCGGGTCGCCGCACACCGTGATGTGGTAGAAGGCCCGCAGCGACACCGCCAGCGGCAGGTCCTGCAGGGTGCCGTGCGCCTTCAGGAAGGAGTGCATCGCGGCCGCCGACAGCGGCTCCAGCTCGTCCATCGGCGCGGTCTGCGGCGCCACCAGCGGGGTGGACAGCTGCACCGGCCCGAGGCCCACCCGGATCTGCGCGAAGTCGCCGTCCGCGGTCCGCCGTTCCCACAGCCGCCGGCCGTCCTCGACGATCGACCACAGCTGGTCCGGCGCCGGGTTCAGGAACAGCAGCGCGCCGCGCTGGCTCTCCGCCGTGCGGCGCACCTGACGGCGCGTCTGCTGCAGGTACTTGAGGTAGTCGCGCCGCTCGTCCGCCATCGCGGTCGAGCCGCCCTTGCGGGCCCGCACGATCTGGGCCAGCACCATGCCGACCGTCGAGGCGATCATCAGACCGCCCATGACCTTCATCGGGGCGGCCGCACCGGGCGAGAAGAAGAACACCGCCGAACCGCCCATGCCGAGCATCGGCAGGATGCTCATCAGCCAGTCCTCGCCGCCCTGCCGGGGCAGTTCGGGCGGGGTCACCAGCTCCACCGGCTCGTCCGGCACCGTCGGCGGGTAGGCCCTGGCCGGTCGCTTGACCGTGATCACACCCATGCGTCATCCACCCCGCGGCGTCGATCGATCACTTCGGCATCAGCCCTCACGCGACTGCGTACGGCCCGTACGGGATGTTGTGGCTGAGGACGCCCCACACAGCGCAGCCCCCGTACTACCTTGCGCAGGCGCCGATCCTACATAGGGGCGAGATCCGGCCCCGGCCGCCCCCGCGCCGTGCACCGCCCCGCAGCGGCGCCGGGCACGAACCGAACGGGTAGGGTAACGCCGCGCCAACTCGCGGCCCGGTCGGGCCGGTTCCACAGTCACACCGCGCGCGGCCGTGCCGCGGCACCGTCAACAAGGGGGAGCGCCCAGTGCGTCGAAGGATCGAGGTGCGGCGATGAGTTCCGCGGCCGCCACCGGTTACTGCCGGGTGACCGTCGTCGCCCCGGACCGCAGGATCGACGTCGCCCTGCCCGAGGACGTCCCGCTCGCGGACGTCTACCCCGAGGTGCTGCGGCTGGCCAAGCAGAGCCAGCCCGAGGGCGCCCCCACCGGCTTCCACCTGGTCCGTCGCGACGGCACCGTGCTCGACAGCAGCCTGCCGCTGGGCGCCCAGCAGGTCCGCGACGGCGACCTGCTCGCGCTGCGCCCCTTCGCCGAGTCCCTCCCGCCGGCCGTCTACGACGACGTCGCGGACGCCATCGCCAGCGCCGTCGAGGCCGACCGCCGGTTCTGGACCGTCGACCTCATGCGCGGCTTCGGCCTGATCGGCGCCGGCGTGCTGCTCACCCTGCTCGGCTTCGCGCTCTGGTTCTCCGACGTCCGCCACGACATGCACGGCCTGCCCGGCATCCTGGCCGGCGTCACCGCCGTCGTGCTCACCGCGCTCGCCGGGGTGCGCGCCCGGGTCTACCAGGACGCCCACTGCGCCCTCGCACTCGGCCTCGGCGCCCTGCCGCACGCCATGATCGGCGGCAGTGGCATCCTCGCCGTCGCCCACAAGTGGGACGGCCCCGGCCGGCTCCAGTTCCTGACCGGCTGCGTCGCCGTGCTGGTGGTCTCCGTGCTGCTGGCCGGACTGCTGCCGGAGAAGGACGCCGCCTTCGTCGCCGCCGCCTTCGTCGCCGTCGCCGGCTCGCTCGCCACCTTCACCGCTGTGCTGATGCCGGACACCGCGGCCGGGAACATCGCCGCCGTCACCGGTGTCGCGGCCGTCGCCGTGGTCGGCTTCCTGCCCAGCCTCTCCGCCCGCTTCGCCCGGCTGCCGGTCGGCTTCAGTGCCCCCGGTCAGACCCGAACCCGCAGTCGGGACTACGACGAGGACGCCGAGCGCGCCGAGGCGGTCCAGTACGAGAAGATCGCCCACCAGGCCCGCCGCGGCCACGAGGTGCTGGTCGGCCTGGTCGGCGGCTGCGCCGCGGTCGTGGTCGGCGCCTGCGCCGTCCTGGCCTTCACCGACCGGAGCTTCCCCGAGCTGCTCGCGCTCGCCCTGGGCATCGCCACCATGCTGCGCGCCCGGCTGTTCCGCTACACCGCGCAGGTCCTCAGCCTCACCGTCGCCGGCCTGCTGGGCCTGTGCCTGCTGATCGTCGGACTGTCCCTGCACACCCCGCAGTTCTTCCTGCGCGCGGCCGGCTCCACCACCGAGCTCGACCTGCGCACCATCTGGCTGGGTGCCTCGATCGCCTTCGGCGCGGCACTGCTCACCGCGATCGCCCTGGTGGTGCCCCGGCTCGGCGTCTCCCCGTTCTGGGGGCGCATCCTGGACCTGATCGACAGCCTCACCCTGATGTCCCTGGTCCCGCTGGCGCTCGCCGTCCTGAACATCTACCGGCTGGTCCGCGGCGCCACCGGCTGAGCCGGGCCCGTACCGCCCGACAGTGCCTCCCATCAGGCCCGCCGACCGGCCGGGTGGGAGGCACTGGTACGCTTGCCCTCCGAGCGCAGCCGTGTGCCCTCCCCCCGGGTAGGGCGCAGACCGTCGGCCGCGCTCCGTCACGACACCGAGTTCTCACAGGGTCCTGTGTTGTCGACCAGGACCGCTCGGTAAGACCTTGAAGGAGTTGCAGTGGCTCTCGCCTCTGACGTCAAGAAGCAGATCATGGCCGAGTTCGGCACCAAGGAGGGCGACACCGGCTCCCCCGAGGTCCAGGTGGCCATGCTGTCCCGTCGCATCTCGGACCTGACCGAGCACCTCAAGACCCACAAGCACGACCACCACTCGCGTCGTGGCCTGCTGATCCTGGTCGGCCAGCGTCGCCGCCTGCTCCAGTACCTGGCCAAGAAGGACATCGAGCGCTTCCGTACGCTCGTCGACCGCCTGGGCATCCGCCGCGGTGCCGCCGGCGGCGCCCGCTGAGAACGCCGCTCGGGGCGGCTCCCCACACCGGGGAGCCGCCCCTCGCGCGTATGCCGCGGCGGCCAGCGACAATTCGCTGCCCGCGGCGCCCGGACATAACAACTCGCGCGCACCTCCCCAGGTGGCCGAGGATTGCACCGTAGGGTTGTGGGCATGCCGGGTGATGGCGCACCAGCGCGCCACCCGGGCAGAGAGACCCGAACCCCCGCGGGACGAAGGCTTCAAACGGAAGCCGCCCGCATCCGAGAGAGCGTCCAGACGCGGACCGCCCGTCCCGGCCCGGCAGCCGTGAGGCGCCGGTCCTCGGTAGTGGCCCCCGGAACCCCCGCAGCCGAGCGGGGCACCCCGGAGGCTTCGATCGAAGACCGGCCCGACTGCCGCCCTCCCTGGCAGGAGGGCCCAGGGGCCAACCCGAGGCAGTGCGCGGGGACGCTCTCCCGGAGACGTACGAAAGAGGAGATCTTCCAGGTGGAAGAGAACGTGTTCTACGCCGAGGCCGTGATCGACAACGGTTCCTTCGGCACCCGTACCATCCGCTTCGAGACCGGCCGTCTGGCCCGTCAGGCCGCCGGCTCCGCCGTGGCCTACCTGGACGACGACACCATGGTGCTGTCGGCCACCAGCGCCTCCAAGCAGCCGAAGGAGCACTTCGACTTCTTCCCGCTGACGGTGGACGTCGAGGAGCGGATGTACGCCGCGGGCCGCATCCCCGGCTCGTTCTTCCGTCGCGAGGGCCGGCCCTCCGAGGACGCGATCCTCACCTGCCGCCTGATCGACCGCCCGCTGCGCCCGTCCTTCGTCAAGGGCCTGCGCAACGAGGTCCAGGTCGTCTGCACCGTGATGGCGCTCAACCCCGACCACCTGTACGACGTGGTCGCCATCAACGCCGCCTCCGCCTCCACCCAGCTGGCGGGCCTGCCGTTCTCCGGCCCGATCGGTGGCGTGCGCGTCGCGCTGATCAAGGGCCAGTGGGTGGCCTTCCCGACCCACTCCGAGCTGGAGTCGGCCGTCTTCGACATGGTCGTCGCCGGTCGCGTCCTGCCGGACGGCGACGTCGCGATCATGATGGTCGAGGCCGAGGCCACCGACAAGACCATCAAGCTGGTCGAGGGCGGCGCCGAGGCGCCGACCGAGGAGGTCGTGGCCGCCGGTCTCGATGCCGCCAAGCCGTTCATCAAGGTGCTGTGCGCCGCGCAGTCGCAGCTGGCCGCCCAGGCCGCCAAGCCGACCGCCGAGTTCCCGGTCTTCCTGGACTACCAGGACGACGTCCTCGCCGCGCTGTCCGCCGCCGTCAAGGACGAGCTGGCCCAGGCCCTCACCATCCCGGGCAAGCAGGAGCGCAACAACGAGCTGGACCGTGTCAAGGCGGTCGCGGCCGAGAAGCTGCTCCCCGAGTTCGAGGGTCGCGAGAAGGAGATCAGCGCCGCCTACAACGCGCTGACCAAGAAGATCGTCCGCGAGCGCGTCATCAAGGACAAGGTCCGCATCGACGGCCGCGGCGTCACCGACATCCGCACCCTGGCCGCCGAGGTCGAGGCCATCCCGCGCGTCCACGGCTCGGCCCTGTTCGAGCGCGGCGAGACCCAGATCCTGGGTGTCACCACGCTGAACATGCTGCGCATGGAGCAGCAGCTGGACACGCTCTCCCCGGAGACGCGTCGCCGCTACATGCACAACTACAACTTCCCGCCGTACTCGGTCGGCGAGACCGGCCGCGTGGGCTCGCCCAAGCGCCGCGAGATCGGCCACGGCGCCCTGGCCGAGCGTGCCATCCTCCCGGTCCTGCCGACCCGCGAGGAGTTCCCGTACGCCATCCGCCAGGTCTCCGAGGCGCTCGGCTCCAACGGCTCCACCTCGATGGGCTCGGTCTGCGCCTCGACCATGTCGCTGCTGAACGCCGGTGTGCCGCTGAAGGCCGCCGTCGCCGGCATCGCCATGGGCCTGATCTCGCAGGAGATCGACGGTGAGACCCACTACGTCGCGCTGACCGACATCCTGGGTGCCGAGGACGCGTACGGCGACATGGACTTCAAGGTCGCCGGTACCCGCAACTTCATCACCGCGCTGCAGCTGGACACCAAGCTCAACGGCATCCCGGCCTCGGTGCTGGCCGCCGCGCTGAAGCAGGCCCGCGACGCCCGCCTGCACATCCTCGACGTGATGAACGAGGCCATCGACTCCCCGGACGAGATGTCCCCGAACGCGCCGCGCATCATCACCATCAAGATCCCGGTGGACAAGATCGGCGAGGTCATCGGCCCCAAGGGCAAGATGATCAACCAGATCCAGGAGGACACCGGCGCCGAGATCACGATCGAGGACGACGGCACCATCTACATCGGTGCCGCCGGCGGCCCGGCCGCCGAGGCCGCCCGCACCACGATCAACCAGATCGCCAACCCGACCATGCCGGAGGTCGGCGAGCGCTACCTGGGCACCGTGGTCAAGACCACGACGTTCGGCGCGTTCGTCTCGCTCATGCCGGGCAAGGACGGCCTGCTGCACATCTCGCAGATCCGCAAGCTGGCCGGCGGCAAGCGCGTGGAGAACGTCGAGGACGTCCTCGGCGTCGGCGCCAAGGTGCAGGTCGAGATCGCCGAGATCGACCCGCGCGGCAAGCTCTCCCTGATCCCGGTCGTCGAGGGCGAGGAAGGCGGCGAGGCCGCTTCCGAGTGAAGCGCCGCTAGCTGACCCTTGCGGCCCGTACGCCTCCCGGCGTGCGGGCCGCACCCTGTTGTCCACGCGTTCGTCCGTACGTGCCTATTCCACGTACGTTTTGTCTGGAGGTACCCACCGTGGCCCAGGCCCCGGCGGTAAAGCAGCGACCCGGCACCACCCGGACCCTGCTCAAGGGCGTCGACGGCGTCGGCACGGTGCGCCGAACCGTCCTGCCCGGCGGCCTGCGGGTCGTCACCGAGACCCTGCCGACGGTGCGCTCCGCGACCTTCGGCATCTGGGTCGGCGTCGGCTCGCGGGACGAGACCCCGCAGCTCAACGGCGCGACCCACTACCTGGAGCACCTGCTCTTCAAGGGCACCGAGCGGCGCAGCGCGCTGGACATCTCGGCCGCCCTGGACGCGGTCGGCGGCGAGATGAACGCCTTCACCGCGAAGGAGAACACCTGCTACTACGCCCGGGTCCTGGACACCGACCTGCCGCTGGCCATCGACGTGGTCTGCGACATGCTCACCGGCTCGCTGATCCGCACCGAGGACGTGGAGGCCGAGCGCGGCGTCATCCTGGAAGAGATGGCGATGGCCGAGGACGACCCGGGCGACGTGGTCCACGACCTGTTCGCCAAGGTGATCTACGGCAGCGGCCCGCTCGGCCGCCCGATCCTCGGCACCCAGGAGACCATCAAGGCGCTCACCCGGGACCAGATCGCCGGCTTCTACCACCGCCGCTACCGCCCGGAGCACCTGGTCGTCGCCGCGGCCGGCAACCTGGACCACCGCAAGGTGGTCAAGCAGGTCGAGCAGGCCTTCGCCCCGGTGCTGGCCCGCTCGGCGGCCGCCCCCGCCGAGGCCCGCCGCGGCGTCAAGGCGCTGCGCACGGCCGGCAAGGTCGAGGTGCTCAACCGCTCCACCGAGCAGGCCCACCTGGTGCTGGGCGTGCCCGGGGTGCCCCGGCACGACGAGCGCCGCTGGGCGATGGGCGTGCTCAACGCGGCCCTGGGCGGCGGGATGAGCTCCCGGCTGTTCCAGGAGATCCGGGAGAAGCGCGGCCTGGCGTACTCGGTCTACTCGTACTCGTCCTCGTACGCGGACAGCGGCCTGTTCGGCATCTACGCCGGCTGCCAGCCCAAGCGGGTCGAGGAGGTGCTCAGGATCTGCCGCGCCGAGCTGGCCAAGGTGGTCGCCGAGGGCATCACCGAGGAGGAGCTGCACCGTGCGATCGGCCAGATCTCCGGCTCCACCGTGCTCGGCATGGAGGACACCGGCTCGCTGATGAACCGGATCGGCAAGGCCGAGCTCAGCTACGGGCACCACCTGTCGGTGGACGACATGCTGGAGCGGATCGCGGCCGTGACCCTGGACGACGTCCACACGGTCGCCCGTGATGTGCTGGGCGCGTACCGGCCGTCGCTGGCGCTGATCGGCCCGGTCAACGACAAGCGGGCCGCCAAGCTCGCCGATCTGCTGGTCTGAGATTGCCCGGCCTGAGTTTGCCGGTGAGAGGACTTTCGCTATGACGCTGCGTGTCGCCGTGATCGGCGCCAAGGGCCGGATCGGCTCCGAGGCGGTCAAGGCCGTCGAGGCCGCGCCGGACCTGGAGCTGGTGGCCACCCTCGGCCGCGATTCCAAGCTGGAGGAGCTGACCGGGGCCGGGGCCCAGGTCGCCGTCGAGCTGACCCACCCGGACTCGGTGATGGGCAACCTGGACTACTGCCTGCACCACGGCATCCACGTGGTCACCGGCACCACCGGCTGGACGGACGAGCGGCTCGCCACCGTCCGCGGCTGGCTGGACCAGGCCCCGGAGCTCGGCCTGCTGATCGCGCCGAACTTCTCCATCGGCGCGATCCTCGGGATGAAGTTCTCGCAGATCGCCGCCCGGTACTTCGAGTCGGTCGAGGTGGTCGAGCTGCACCACGACCGCAAGGCCGACGCCCCCAGCGGCACCGCCACCCGCACCGCCCAGCTGATCGCCGCAGCCCGCGCCGAGGCCGGCCGCCCCCCGCAGCAGGACCCGACCACCCACAGCCTGCCCGGCGCCCGCGGCGCCGACGTGGACGGGGTGCCGGTGCACGCGGTACGGCTGCGCGGCCTGCTCGCCCACCAGCAGGTGATGTTCGGCGACACCGGCGAGACGCTCACCATCCGGCACGACTCGCTGCACCACAGCAGCTTCATGCCGGGCATCCTGCTGGGCGCGCGCAAGGTCGTCGAGACGCCGGGGCTGACCTTCGGCCTCGAACACTTCCTGGACCTGTGAGCCCGCGATGACCTCTCGTACCGGTTTCTTCGTCCTGTCCGGCGTGCTGCTGGTGGTCGCCCTGCTCTGCGTGGGCGAAGGCGTCCAGCTGGTCGCCACCGGCAAGCCGCTCGGCATCGGCATCGGCGTCTGCGCCTTCGTCATCCCGGTGATCGGCGTCTGGTTCCTGCGCCAGACCGTCCGCTTCGGCCGGTCCAGCGAGCAGCTCGCCCGCGAGCTGGAGGCCGAGGGCGGCCTGCCGGTGGACGAGCTGAAGCGCACCACCGGCGGGCGGATCGACCGGGCCTCGGCCGACGCGGTGTTCGCCCGCCGCCAGGCCGAGGCGGAGGCCTCGCCGGGCGACTGGCGGGTCTGGTTCCGCCTCGCCGTGGCCTACGCCGACGCCGGCGACACCCCGCGCGCCCGTAAGACCATGCAGCACGCCATCAAGCTGCACAGCACCGAACCCGCAAGGAGTAACGCGTGAGCGACGAACCGACGGCCCCCAGCTTCCGCAGCGACGTGACGGTGGAGCTGGTCCGCAGCGCCGCCGCCGACTCGGACGTCATCTGGGCGGCCCGGGTCTCGACCGCGGGGGAGCAGTCCCTGGAGGCGCTCCAGCAGGACCCGGAGAAGTCCAAGGGCCTGATCAACTTCCTGATGCGGGACCGGCACGGCACGCCGTTCGAGCACAACTCGATGACCTTCTTCATCAGTGCGCCGATCTTCGTGTTCCGCGAGTTCCACCGGCACCGCAGCGGCTGGTCGTACAACGAGGAGTCCGGTCGCTACCGCGAGCTGCAGCCGGTCTTCTACGTCCCCGGCGAGGACCGCAAGCTGGTCCAGGAGGGCCGCCCGGGCAAGTACGAGTTCACCGAGGGCACCCCGGAGCAGCACAAGACCACCGCCGAGGCGATGGAGGCCGCGTACCGCGAGTCGTACGCCCGCTACCAGGAGATGCTGGCGGCCGGCGTGGCCCGCGAGGTGGCCCGTGCGGTGCTGCCGGTCGGCCTGTTCTCCTCGATGTACGCGACCTGCAACGCTCGCTCGCTGATGCACTTCCTCTCGCTGCGCACCCGGCGGGAGAACTCGGCGGTTCCGTCCTTCCCGCAGCGCGAGATCGAGATGGTCGCCGAGCAGATGGAGGAGCAGTGGGCCCGGCTCATGCCGCTCACCCATGCGGCTTTCGAGAAGCACGGCCGAGTCGCCCCCTGACCTGGGACGACAGGCATATGGGCAGAGTGTCGGGCATGTCTGGATTGCGGCTTTTCTAGCCGCTCCATACATTCGTGACCACGGATTCCGGTGCTACCCGAACCCCCGAGCGGGCAGCACCGGAATCCCATCTCTTTACCCTTGATCTGCTACACCTGTCCGAACCATGGACCGGCATGGGTACCGCCCCACCGCCTACGAGTAGCTTTGGACGCATGGCTCCGACCTCCACCCCCCAGACGCCGTTCGGCCGGGTGCTGACCGCGATGGTCACCCCGTTCACCGCCGACGGCGGACTCGACATCGACGGCGCCCAGCGCCTCGCCACGCACCTCGTCGACTCCGGGAACGACGGCCTCGTCGTCAACGGCACCACCGGTGAGTCCCCGACCACCAGCGACGCCGAGAAGGCCCAGCTCGTCCGCGCTGTGGTGGAGGCGGTCGGGGACCGGGCCCACGTGGTGGCCGGCGTCGGCACCAACGACACCCACCACAGCGTCGAGCTGGCCCGCCAGGCGGAGGCCGCCGGGGCGCACGGCCTGCTGGTGGTCACGCCGTACTACAACAAGCCCCCGCAGGAGGGCCTGTACCGGCACTTCACGCAGGTCGCCGACGCCACCGGCCTGCCGGTCATGGCGTACGACATCCCGGGCCGCAGCGGGGTCGCGCTGAGCCACGAGACGCTGGTCCGGCTCGGGGAGCACCCGCGGATCGTCGCCAACAAGGACGCCAAGGGCGACCTCGGCGCCGCGGCCTGGGCGATCGCCCGCTCCGACCTCGCCTGGTACTCCGGCGACGACATCCTCAACCTGCCGCTGCTGTCGGTCGGAGCCGTCGGCGTGGTCAGCGTGGTCGGGCACGTGGTCGCCGGTGAGCTGAAGGCGATGATCGAGGCCTACCTGGCGGGCGATGTGGCCAAGGCCACCGCGGTCCACCAGAGCCTGCTGCCCGTGTTCACGGGTATGTTCCGCACCCAGGGCGTGATCCTCTCCAAGGCCGCGCTGGAACTCCAGGGCCTGCCGGCCGGCCCGCTGCGGCTGCCGCTGGTCGGCGCGACGCCCGAGGAGATCGACCGATTGAAGCAGGATCTCGCCGCCGGCGGGGTACACCTGTAGCAGACACAGACGTGCGCGCCCCGGCTCGCCGGGCCCTCACGGGTCCGCCGCTGGACCGGACCGAAGGCGCGAGAGCACAGACCCAGTAGGAAAACGACACTGAGTACGCACGCCATATGTCTCCAGGGGGAGGACCCCGGACATATGGCGTGCGTCGTGAGGAGAGTCTTTTGAGCCACCCGCACCCCGAGCTCGGCGCGCCCCCGGCACTGAAGGAGGGCGCCCTCCGCATCACTCCGCTCGGCGGCCTCGGCGAGATCGGCCGCAACATGACGGTCCTCGAGTACGGGGACCGCATCCTGATCGTCGACTGCGGCGTCCTCTTCCCCGAGGACGAGCAGCCCGGCGTGGACCTGATCCTCCCGGACTTCAGCTACATCCGGGACCGCCTCGACAAGGTCGACGGCATCGTCCTCACCCACGGGCACGAGGATCACATCGGCGCCGTCCCCTTCCTCCTGCGGGAGAACCCGGACATCCCGCTGATCGGTTCGAAGCTGACCCTGGCCCTGATCGAGGCCAAGCTCGCCGAGCACCGCATCCGGCCGTACGTGTTGGAGGTCAAGGAGGGCGAGCGCGAGCGCATCGGCCCCTTCGACTGCGAGTTCATCGCGGTCAACCACTCCATCCCGGACGCCCTCGCGGTGGCGGTCCGCACCCCCGCCGGCATGGTCGTGGCCACCGGCGACTTCAAGATGGACCAGCTGCCGCTGGACGGTCGACTGACCGACCTGCCGACCTTCGCCAAGCTGGCGGAGGAGGGCATGGACCTGCTGCTGGTGGACTCCACCAATGCCGAGGTCCCCGGCTTCATCCCGCACGAGCGGGACATCTCGGCCGCGCTGCGAAACGTTTTCGCGAACGCCGAGAAGCGCATCATCGTCGCCTCCTTCGCCAGCCACGTGCACCGCATCCAGCAGGTGCTCGACGCCGCGCACGAGTACAAGCGCAAGGTCGCCTTCGTCGGCCGCTCGATGGTCCGCAACATGGGCATCGCCCGCGACCTCGGGTACCTGAAGGTCCCCGGCAACATGGTCGTCGACGTCCGGCAGCTCGACGACCTGCCGGACAAGGAGGTCGTGCTGATCTGCACCGGTTCGCAGGGCGAGCCGATGGCGGCGCTGTCCCGGATGGCCAACCGCGACCACCAGATCCGCATCGTCGAGGGCGACACCGTCGTCCTGGCGTCCTCGCTCATCCCGGGCAACGAGAACGCCGTCTACCGCGTGATCAACGGCCTGACCCGCTGGGGCGCCAAGGTCGTGCACAAGGGCAACGCCAAGGTGCACGTCTCCGGCCACGCCTCGGCCGGCGAGTTGCTCTACTTCTTCAACATCTGCAAGCCGCGCAACCTGATGCCGGTCCACGGCGAGTGGCGCCACCTGCGGGCCGCCGCCGAGCTGGGCGTCGCCACCGGTGTGCCGCGCAACCGCGTGGTCATCGCCGAGGACGGCGTCTGCGTGGACCTGGAGGGCGGCGTCGCCCGGATCGTCGGCAAGGTGCAGGCCGGCTACGTCTACGTGGACGGCGCCTCGGTCGGCGACATCTCCGAGGCCTCGCTCAAGGACCGCAAGATCCTCGGCGAGGAGGGCTTCATCTCGGTCTTCGTCGCGGTCGACTCGACCAACGGCAAGATCGTCGGTGGACCGACCATCCAGGCCCGCGGCTCCGGCATCGAGGACAGCGCCTTCGTCCCCGTGGCCTCCAAGCTCCAGGAGGCCCTGGATCGCTCGGCCAGCGACGGGGTGCTGGAGCCCCGCCAGGTGCAGCAGCTGGTCCGCCGGACCATCGGCAAGTGGGTCGCGGACAACTACCGCCGCCGGCCGATGATCCTGCCGGTCGTGGTCGAGGTCTGAGCCTTCTCCGGCCCCTGCTGAGGTTGGTTTGACGTGGGGCGGCCCGGTGCGTAATGTTCTCCGGGTTGCCCCACGGGACGAGCCCCAAGGAAGTCCTCGAATCTGAATTCGAGAACGACCGGGAAAACGGACCGAGAAACTCTGATAGAGTTCGGGAGCGCCGAAAGGCGAAAGCCAAATCGGATAAATGAAACTCCGAAAAAACGGAGCGGAAAACGTCTGATAAGCTGGAAACGCGAAAGAACGAAGCGCCCGGAGGGCCCGCTGGAAGGCGGTCCGAAGGAAGTGTCCGTTCCTTGAGAACTCAACAGCGTGCCAAAAGTCAACGCCA
>NZ_JBEXKB010000045.1:66786-77844 GCF_040609455.1 Kitasatospora sp. NPDC004669 | reverse complement strand
GCCCACCGCTGTCGCAGGCCCCGCCCGGTGTGGGCCCGGCCCGGTCGCATGTTCGTAGGGGGACCGGCGGACATTGCGGAGCCGGAGCGGATCGACGGGGCGACGGCGGGGCACGGGCGGTGGCCGGGCGGCGCGGGAGGGCGGGGGTGGTCCCGGCGGTGGGGCGCGGGGTGGTGCGGGTGGGTGGGGTGTTCCCGGTGGCGGGTGAGGACCGGGTGGCGTTCGAGGCGTCGGTGGCCACCGGTCCGTTCGTGTGCGAGGGCCTGGCCGGGTGCCGGTTCGCGCGGTTCGCGCGGTTCGCGGCCGTCGTCACCGCGCGGGCCCCTGACGGCGACCGCGAGCTGCCGTCCACCTGGAGCGAAACGGCCACACGTGCCCCGCGTGGCCCCGTGCGGTTCGGGGCGCGGTCGCGTTCTGGCTACGATCGGTGAGCGCGGGGACGAGGACGTCGACGCGGGTTTCGGATTTTTCGGCGGGAGAAGACGGATGGCACACGCACGGGCCGGGCAGCCGGCGCAGCCCGGTGACCTGGTGGACGTGGCACGGCTGGTGACGGCGTACTACGCGCTGCAGCCGGATCCGCAGGAGGTGGCGCAGCGGGTGGCGTTCGGGACCTCGGGGCACCGGGGCTCCTCGCTGGACGCGGCGTTCAACGAGGACCACATCGCCGCGACGACGCAGGCGATCTGTGAGTACCGGGCGCAGCAGGGGGTGGCGGGTCCGCTGTTCCTGGGCGCGGACACCCATGCGCTGTCCGAGCCGGCGAAGGTGACGGCGCTGGAGGTGCTGGCGGCCAACGGCGTGCAGGTGCTGATCGACGCCGCCGACGGCTACACCCCCACCCCGGCGGTCTCGCACGCGATCCTGGCCCACAACCGGCGCAGCCCCCGGGCGCTGGCGGACGGCATCGTGGTGACGCCCTCGCACAACCCGCCGCGTGACGGCGGCTTCAAGTACAACCCGCCCAGCGGGGGGCCGGCCGGGTCCGGGGCGACCGGCTGGGTCCAGGACCGCGCCAACGAGCTGATCCGTGAGGGCCTGCGGGGGGTGCGCAAGGTCCCCTACGCGCGGGCGCTGGCCGCGGCCACCACCGGCCGCCACGACTTTCTCACCGCCTATGTCGAGGACCTGCCCTCGGCGGTGGACCTGGACGCGGTGCGGGCGGCGGGGCTTCGTATCGGCGCGGATCCGCTGGGCGGGGCGTCGGTGGCGTATTGGGGGCGCATCGCCGAGTCGCACCGCCTGGACCTGACGGTGGTCAACCCGGTCATCGACCCGACCTGGCGGTTCATGACGCTGGACTGGGACGGCAGGATCCGCATGGACTGCTCCTCGCCGGCCGCGATGGCCTCTCTCATCGGCCGTCGGCAGGAGTACGCGATCGCCACCGGCAACGACGCGGACGCCGACCGGCACGGCATCGTCACCCCCGACGGCGCGCTGATGAACCCCAACCACTATCTGGCGGTGGCCGTGGACTACCTCTACCGCCACCGTGCCGACTGGCCCACCGACGCCGCGGTGGGCAAGACGCTGGTGTCCTCCTCGATGCTGGACCGTGTCGCCGCCGACCTGGGCCGCCGGCTGCTGGAGGTCCCGGTCGGCTTCAAGTGGTTCGTCGACGGCCTGTTGGAGGGCTCGATCGCCTTCGGTGGGGAGGAGAGCGCCGGCGCCTCCTTCCTGCGCCGCGACGGCGGGGTGTGGACCACCGACAAGGACGGCATCCTGCTGGCCCTGCTCGCCTGCGAGATCACCGCCGTCACCGGCACCACCCCCAGCGCCTACTACCGCGAACTGACCGCCCGCCACGGCGAGCCCGCCTACGCCCGCGTGGACGCCGGCGCCGACCGCGAGCAGAAGGCCCGCCTGGCCCGCCTGGCGCCCGAGCAGGTCACGGCCGGGCAGCTGGCGGGGGAGAAGATCACCGCCGTGCTCTCGAACGCGCCCGGCAACGGGGCCGCGATCGGCGGCCTGAAGGTGTGCACGGACAACGCCTGGTTCGCCGCCCGTCCCTCGGGCACCGAGGACGTGTACAAGATCTACGCCGAGTCGTTCCTTGGCACCGAGCACCTGGCGAGGGTGCAGGACGAGGCCCGGGCGCTGGTCGGCGAGGTGCTGGGCGCCTGACGCCGCGCCGTACGGGGCCGGGGCCCGGCCCTGTACGGCCTCTTCGTCCCCCGGGGCCCGGCCCTGTACGGCCTCTTCGTCCCCGGGGCCCCCGGCCCTGTACGGCCTCTTCGTCCCCGGGGCCCCCGGCCCTGTACGGCCTCTTCGTCCCCGGGGCCCGGCCCTGTACGGCCTCTTCGTCCCCGGGGCCCCCGGCCCCGTACGGCGCTCAGCCGCGGGCCGGCGCCGCGGCCGCCACCGCGGCACCCGCGCGCTGGTCGCGGATGGTGGCCGCCGCCGTCGCGCACGCGAGGAGCGCCCACGCCGCCGCCGCCAGCGGGAACCACCGCCCTCCCAGCACCGCGATCGCCGCCGACCCCGCCACACCCCCCGCCGCCGCTCCCAGGTACAGCGCGCTGCTGTTCAGCGAGATCAGCAGCGGCGCGGATCCCGGGTCGATCGACGCCAGCCGGTGCGCCAGCGCCACCGACACCGCCCACCCCGCCAGCGGCACCACCGTCGCGTACGCCAGCGACCCCGGCATGCTGCGCCCCAGCCGGGGCAGTGCGGCGAAGGCGGCGGCGGCGAGGGCGGAGCCGCCCAGCAGCACCCTGCGCACGCCGGTGCGGTCGACCAGGCGTCCGCCCAGCCAGCTGCCGGCCACCGACGTCACGCCGGTGGTGAGCAGGATCAGGCTCAGCCGGTCCGGGTTCTTGCCGGTGGCGCCCGAGACGGCGGTGGCCAGGTAGATGTAGACGCTCTGGAAGGCCAGGAAGAAGGCGAGGGTGGTGGCGGCGGCGCCGAGCACCCGGGGCCGGCCGAGCGGGGCGAGGCGGGCCGCCAGGGTGGGGGCGGCGGTGGGGGCGGGCAGGTCGCGCAGCAGGGCGGCGAGTCCGGCCAGTGCGGCCAGGCCGAGCGCGGTGACCAGCCACATCGTCATCCGCCAGTCGGCGCGTCCGACCCAGGTGCCCAGCGGCACGCCGAGCGCGGTGGCCACCGTCATGCCGCCGAGCACGGTGGCCGGCGCCCGGCCGCGCCGTTCGGGGGCGACCAGGGTGGTGGCCACGGCGTTGGCGGTCGGCGTGTAGAGGGCGGCGCCGGCCGCGGCGAGGACCCGGGTGGCGAGCAGCAGTCCGTAGGTGGGGGCGAGGGCGCTGAGCGCGTTGGCGGCGCTGAAGAGCGCGAGCGCGGTCAGCAGCAGGCGCCGGCGCGGCCAGCGGGCGGTGGCGGCGGCCAGCGGCGGGGCCAGCAGCGCGTAGCCGAGCGCGAAGACGGTGACCAGCTGGCCGGCGGCGCCCACCGAGACCTGCAGGTCGGCGGAGACCGGGCCGAGGATGCCGGCCACGGCCATCGAGTCGGTGCCCATGGCGAAGGTCCCCAGGGCGAGCAGGAGCAGGCGTACGGGCACGGGAAAGCCCTCCGGGGCTATTGTTGGACGAACATGAAACAGTTTGATACTCGCCAAACAATCGGGGATCGGTGGATGATCGTCAAACCATCCCTGCTGTCGCCCGCCGTCTCGCTCCGCCGAGACCCGAGGACCGGAGCCGAGCCCATGACCGAAGACGAGCGGCTTCCCCAGCCCGCCACCGCCGACATCGACCTCGTCACGCTCCTGCACGCCCTCGGCGACCCCGTCCGCATGCGCCTGCTGCTCAGCTACGCCGACGGCGCCGAACACTCCTGCGGCCCCCGCGACCTGGGCCTGGACCACCTCCACAAGTCGACCGTCTCCCACCACATGCGCGTCCTGCGCGAAGCCGGCGTCACCACCACCCGCGTCGCCGGCCGCAACCGCTTCGTCAGCCTGCGCCGCACCGACCTGGACGCCCGCTTCCCGGGCCTGCTCGACGCCCTGCTGGCATCGGCGGGGGCGGCGGTCCCGGCCGCGGCCTGAGCCTCACAGCGGGCGGGCGGGCGCCGCGCCGGGTGCCCGCCCCGCGAGCGCGGGCCCCGGGCGCCGGCCCCACCGCCGAGCGGACGCGCCCGGCGCCGACGGCCTGCGCCCGCAACGGCCCCGCACGCGGCGCCATGCGCCAGGCGCCCCGGCCGCACCCGAGGGGCCCGCGCCGGCCCCACCCCCGCCCGCTCCGGCCACAACCGTGCCGCCTGGGCCCAACGCGCCCACCCGGCCGCCCACGTCGACCCGCACCTGCGCGGGCGCGCCACCCCGTCGTGCGACGCGCCCCGCCGCGCCGGCCCGACGCCACCCTCGACGCCGAAACGTTCATCCCACCGCGCGCTCGACCACCTCGCCGATCCGCTCCTCCACCGCGGGCGGGACCTCGGCCAGGGCGAACGCCACCGGCCGCACCGCGCCCTCGCCCGGACCCGCCGGATCGTCGAAACCGAACGCCGCGCAGCGGGACTCCAACGTCTCCGCGCTCTGGAAGAAACACACCACCTCACCTCGCCGTCCGGCGCGCAGGCAGGCATCGCGCACCACGGCCCCGGCGCCGCCACCGGCGCCGCCACTGTGACGGCGGCGTGCACACGCCGGGCCGTCACCCGGTCCGGCTGCGGCGCCCCGGCGATCCCGGCCGGCACCTCCCGCACCGCCTCGCCCGCCCACTCCTCCCCAAAGGCCTTGCGCCCGGAATGCCTCAACTCCCGCGCGCACCCCTTCACCGCGGCCCGCTCCTCGGCCGGGAATCCCCCGCGCGTGCCGCCGGCGCCGCCGCCCACGGCAGCCCCCCCTTGCGAGAGCGCCGGGCCGGGACCCCACCCGGCCCCACCGGCAACCGCCCGGGCCCCGCGCGTAGGGTCCGTACCGGACGCACACACGAAAAGGACCGCACCATGCCGATCAGAGGCGTGCTCTTCGACGTCGACGACACCCTGTTCGACTACTCCGGCTCCGAGCAGACCGGCATCCTCGCCCACCTACGGCACACGGGCCTGCTCGACCGCCTCCCCTCCCCACAGGCGGCGCTGACCCTGTGGCGCACCGTCACGCAGACCCACTACGCACGCTTCCTCGCCGGCGAACTCACCTTCCGCGCCCAACAGCACGAACGCACCCGCCACTTCCTCACCCACCTCGGCGAGGACGACGCCCGACACCTCACCGACGAGCAGACCGCCGCCTGGTTCGCCGGCTACGCCGCCCACCGCGACGCCGCCCAGGCCGCCTTCCCCGACGCCGCCCCCACCCTCGCCGCCCTCGCCCCCCACTACCGCCTCGGCGTCGTCTCCAACTCCGACGCCGACCACCAGCGCCGCAAACTCCACACCGTCGGCCTGCTCGACCACGTCGCCGACGCCCTCATCTGCTCCGACCAGCACGGCGAGGCCAAACCCGCCCCCGGCATCTTCCACGCCGGCTGCGCCGCCCTGGGCCTGGCCCCCGACGAGGTCGCCTACGTCGGCGACAACTACACCCTCGACGCCGAAGGCGCCCACCACGCCGGCCTGCACGCCTTCTGGCTCGACCGCACCGCCTGCGACACCCCGGTGGCCGAGGGCATCCACGTCCTGCACTCCCTGGACGCCCTGGCCGGCGCCCTGGCCGCCCGAGCCACCTGAGCCGCCTGAGCCGCCCGCGGCGCGTACGGCGTGCGGGAAGTCGGCTGGCCCGGCGTCCCGCTCCGGTCGGTCAGGCGCTCGGCGGCCCGGGTGCGGCGGCAGGTACCGGGGGTGGCCCGTGGGCGGTGGCCGCACCGCCCTGGCGTGCGGGACTCCACGGGCCGTGTGAACGACGCTTCCACCCCTGCGTACAGCAGGATCTGGTTTCCCGCCGCGGTGGCACGGACACACGCTGCGGTCGTTCGTGTGTTGACGGTCGTTCGGGTCGAGCTGATGCCGTCGCCCGAGGTGGCGGCGGCGATCGCCGACACCCTGTCCGCCTGCAACGGTCAGGCCGATCGCGTCTTTGAGTCGGCGTTCCGCACCGGTGCGAGGTCCCGGAAGACCTTGCAGGGTGCGGCCTGTCAGGAGCTGAAAGCCGCTGGTCTGTCGGCTCGGCCCGCGCTGCACGTCATACGCGAGGTGGCGGACGCCTACTCGACGCTGACGGCGAACATCCGGGCCGGGGACCTCGGCATGCCGGGCAGCACGCGGCGTACCAAGGCCGGGTCCAGGCCGGTCGTCTTCCGCTTCGGCGCCGCCCAGCCGTATGACGACCGTTGTCTGTCCTGGCAGTTGGACGCGCAGGGCGTCTCGATCCGGACCATCGCCGGACGGCTGAAGGGCGTTCGGTTCGTCTGTTCGCCGGACGCGCTCAAGGCGCTTCGAAAGCATCGCAAGGGCGAGAGCGATCCGGTGGCGCGTGGCGGTGAGTTCTTCCTGATCGCCGCGTGCGACATTCCCGGACCCGAGATCTTCGGGCCGACCGGGTGGATCGGCGTGGACTTCGGTATCGCCGACATCGCCACCGCTTCCACCGGCTACCGTGCTGCCGGGCGCGGTCTGAACCGGCACCGCAAGCGTCTGCGGGACCCGCGCGCGAAGCTCCGGAAGAAGGGCACCAAGTCCGCCGGGCGCGTGTTGAAGCGCCTCTCCCGCAAGGAGTCCCGCCGTGCCGAGGACGCCAACCACGTCATCTCCGAGCGCATCGTGACCGAGGCCGAACGCACCTGTGCCGGGATCGGAGTGGAAGACCTGTCCGGCATCCGGCGGAGGGCACGGCCGAGAAGGCCCGTGGGGGTACCCCCGGCCGAAGGCCGGGGGAGGGTCGCGCTGCACACCTGGGCCTTCGCCCGGCTCGGCTCCTTCGTGGCCTACAAGGCCAAGTGGGCAGGCGTCCCGCCGGTGTACGTCGATCCGGCGTACACCAGCCAGGCCTGCGCCGACTGCGGTCACATCGGCGAGAGGAACCGGCCCGATCGGGCCGCCTTCGCATGCCGGTCGTGCGGCGTCGTCGCGCACGCCGGCCGCAGCGCTTCCCGCGACATCGCCCACCGGGCCGCTGCTGCATGGGATGCGGGGCGGCAGTCATCCGCCCCTGCCACCGCGTAGCGGCGGCTGGACGCGGGAGCCCACCCAACAGCCGGTCGGGCGCCACGTGCGAGGCCGTTCACGGCCGAGAAGCTGACCTCGTATCACGTCGTCAACGACAACGGCGGCCAGTGCCTGGCCGTCCCGGGCGCCCGCACCGGCCCCGGCGCCCATGTCATCCGGTGGCCGTGCGGCACGTGGCCCGACCACTACCGGCACTGAGCCGAACCGGTGGGCCCGGACCGGTACTTGCCGCAGCCCGCCGCCTGACCGGTGAAGGGGCGCCGGCCGCCCGGACACGGCGGCCGGCGCCACCGGCGCGGTCCGCAGGGGTTCCTGCCCCGGCTACACCGGCTGCTGCGGCGCGCGGTCGGCGCCGAGGAGTTCGCGGCAGGCCGCGGTCAGGCCGGTGACCGTGACCGGGACGGGCGGGCCTTGCCAGTTGTCGCGGGACAGGCGCAGGCGCCGGGATTCCACGACGCGGCCGTCGAGGGTGTCACGGGTGATGCCGTCGGGGCGGTAGCCGAGTTTGCGGGAGACGGCGAGGGAGGAGTGGTTGTCGCTGAAGGACGCCGAGGTCGCCGAGAGCGCGCCGAGTTCGGCGAAGGCCAGGTGGAGCATCGCGGCGCGCATCTCGGTGCCGATGCCCAGGCCCTGGTGCTCCAGGCCGAGCCAGGAGCCGGAGGCGATCTCGCGGCGGACGGCGAAGTCCTGGGCGCGCATGTCCTGGAAGCCGACCGGGCGTCCCTCGTGGAAGACCGCCAGGTCCAGCGCCCAGTGCCGCGGACTCCAGCGTCCCAGCCGCTTCCAGTGCAACTGCAGGACGTGCCGGGCGCGTTCGGCGGGCGGCAGGGTCGTCCACGGGGTGAGGAAGGGGCGCACGTGCGGGGGATGGACGCCGCGCGCGGCCACGTCCGCGAGGCCGGCGAGCTCCTCCTCGCAGGGCAGGCGCAGCTCCAGGCGGGGCGTGGTGACGCGCAGGCCCCGCAGCGGCCAGTGGTCGGTGATCACCGGGACAGTGTGCCGGAGCCCCGCGGCCGCCGCACCGGGATTCCCGAGGGCCGCCGCCCCGGCGGCCACGGCGGCGCCCCCGCCCCGGCCCGGGCACCCCGGAAAACCGTAGCCATGGACATAGTAGCCATGTACTGTATTTGCCATGAGTTCAGCAGCCGAGGACGCGACCGCCGGTTTCCTGGTCTGGCGCCTGTCGATGAAGTGGCGGGTCGCCGTCGACCGGGCCCTCGCGCCGCTGGGGCTGACCCACGCGCAGTACGCGCTGCTGGGGTCGCTGTACGGCATGGCACGCTCCGGGCTGCGGCCCAGCCAGCGCCGGCTCGCCGACCACACGGGGCTGGAGCCGCTGTACGTCTCCAAGCTCGCCCGCGCCCTGGAGGGCGCCGCCCTGGTGGCCCGCACCCGGGACCCGGACGACCCGCGCGCCATGCAGCTGACCCTCACCGAGCACGGACACGACGTCACCGCCCGCGCGATCACGCTCGTCCAGGGCCTGCTGGACCAGCTGCTGGAGCCGCTCGGCGGCCAACGCGGCGAGCGTGCCCGGGAGTTCACCCGCGAGCTGGCGATCCTGCTCGACGCACCTCTTGATCCGCCCACCGAGAACGACGAGGAGCACCAGCCATGACCACCGCCGTCACGACCACCGCACCCGCCCCCCTCGACCCCCGCGCCATCGCCCTGGCGCACTACGCCTCACGCTCCCTGCTGGAAGGCGTCCTGGCCCGCCACGGCGCCACCTTCGAGCAGAACGTCACCCTGCGGGCCACCGCCGCCGCCGGCGGCAGCCTCGGCCGCGAGGCGCTCGTCGCCGACGTCACCGGCTCGCTGAAAGCCGACGAGGCGCGCGTGCGCGCCGTCATCGAGGAGACGACCGCCGCCGCTCTGCTGGAGGCCGACCCGCAGCACGGCGAGGCCCTGCGCCTCACCGCCGCCGGACGGCAGCTCTACGAGCGCACCACCGCCGAGATCGCCCCGGTCTCCGCCCGCCTGTACGCCGGTATCCCGGCCGAGGACCTCGCCGTCGCCGGCCGCGTGCTCGCGCTGATCACCGAGCGCGCCAACGCCGAACTGGCCTGCGCCTGAGGGCCATCGGCCGACTCCCCGCCGCCCCGGGTGCCGGGGCGGCGGGGCCGGGCGTTGGTGTCAGCGGGCGTCGAACTCGCCGGTGCGGACGGCGGTGACGAAGGACTGCCAAGTGGTTGGCGAGAAGTTGAGGCGGGGGCCGTCGGGGTCTTTGCTGTCCCGCACGCGGCCCGGGTGCGCATCGTCCACTTCGACGCGGGCGCCGCCGTTGTTGTTGCTGTGGTTGCTCTTTCGCCAGGTGGTGGGGGTGCCGATGTCCATGGCGGTCTCCTCGCTGGAGTGGGAAGTCGGCGGGGTCGACTTCCCATGCAAGGTGTTCGGGGGGAGGTGAGGCGCCGGCCGTGGTGGGCGCGGATGCGGGTAGGGCCGGGCCGAAGGGCGTCGAGGATGCGGACGGCGTAGACCTCGCCCATGCGGTCGGCGACTTCGTCGGGGGTCAGCCAGGCGATGGCGGTGGACTCGGGGGAGAGCTGTTCGGCGCCGTCCTCGGGGTGGCAGCGGAAGACCAGGGCGGCGATGCCTCGCGCCATGTTTCCGTAGACGCCGGTCAGTTGGTCGACTCCGACTTTGAGGTCGGTCTCTTCGTGGATCTCGCGGCGCAGGCCGTCCTGGATGGTCTCGGTGAGTTCGAGGACGCCGCCCGGCGGCGCTCCCAGGTGCCGTTGTCGGCCCGGCGGATCGCCGGCGCGCGCTCGTCCTCGCGGACGATCGCCCCGGTGACGGACGCGGAGTGGAGCGGCACCGGGGCAGGTTCGTCGGCGTCGGGGCTCATGGGCATGGGGATAGGAAGCAGCTCGCCACGTCGACAGCCCCCGCGCCGCCGCCCCTGTGGAGGGACGTGCTGTGCGCCGTCGCCCCTGTGGAGGGCGACGGCGCCACATGAGACGTCAGTTGGTGCCGAACTCGCCTGCCCGGACCGCGTTGATGAAGGACTGCCAGGCGTCGGCGAGGAAGAGGAGGGCGGGGCCGCCCGGGTCCTTGGAGTCGCGAACGGGCATGACGCCGGCGAAGCCGTCGGCGACCTCGACGCACACACCGCCACTGCCGCTGTAGGTGCTCTTGCGCCAGGTGATGGGGGTGCTGCTGTTCATGTGGTTCCCTCCTGCTTGGGCGGTGGAGTGGGAAGTCGGCGGGGCCGACTTCCTGTGCGCGGGCCGGGGGAGTTGGCCTTGTCGGAGAAGCGCAGAAAGCCCCGCCGCTCCGAGTCCGGGGCGGCGGGTCCGGGTGTTGGTGTCAGTGGGTGTCGAACTCGCCTGAGTGGACGGCGGTGATGAAGGACTGCCAGGCGGTTGGCGAGAAGTTGAGACGAGGGCCGTCGGGGTCCTTGCTGTCCCGTACGCGGCCTGGGTGCGAGTCATCCACTTCGATGCAGGCGCCGCCGTCGTTGTTGCTGTGGCTGCTCTTTCGCCAGCTCTCATGCTGGTTCGCTTGCACGGCCGTACTCCTTCGAGATGCGCCTGATCATCGCCCGAGAGTCCCTGGGCGACAGGGCCATAGCCCTGAGCAGATCGTATGACCTCCGGCGAGCGGCTACACCCTCGGCATCTTCGATGAGTTCGCCATTGCGGGCACCTTCTTCCCAGGCGACCATCGGACAGCCCGGCACCGAATAGAGAAAGAGTGACCCTCCCATCTCGGCGTGAACTCCCGCAGCGAATGGCAAGACCTGCACGGTGATGTGTGATCTCTGGTCGGATGCGATGGCATCGAGTTGTTGCCTCATCACCGCAGGGTTCCCGACCGGCCTACGGAGAGTCGACTCGTCAAGGATGAACCAGCAATGCGGAGGAGCTGACGAGGCCAACCGCTTCTGGCGGTCGAGACGTGTCGACACCAGCTGTTCGAGTTCTTGCGGGGTTGCATGCGGATGGCCCGCGAGCAATGAGCGGTACGCGACCTCGGGGGTCTGCAGGAGCC
>NZ_JBEXKB010000045.1:36883-66689 GCF_040609455.1 Kitasatospora sp. NPDC004669 | reverse complement strand
GAGACGTGTCGACACCAGCTGTTCGAGTTCTTGCGGGGTTGCATGCGGATGGCCCGCGAGCAATGAGCGGTACGCGACCTCGGGGGTCTGCAGGAGCTCTGGAATGGTGGCGGCCGAGAATTCCTCGATGGCTTCCGCCTTGGCCTCGATCTCGGACCATTGGCGGTATTTGCCAGGGAACCTCTCCTTCCTGGCGAGTACGTAGACGCGGCCGAAGCGCCCGTCGGTGCCGAACGCGGCATCGAGCTTGGCCGGAAGCTCCGGCGGCGGCATCGACTCGGCCCGTTCGATCCGGGCAAGGTGCCCCTTCGAGAAGCAGCCCAGGATCTCGGTCAGCTGGTCAAGCGACATGGATTCGGCCAGCTTTCGGTGATTGCGCATCTCCCAGCCGAACAGGTCGCGGGCCGAACGTCCCGGATCCAACTCCTTGGGTCTGAAGGCCATGCCGCCCCTCCAGTGTGTCCAACCATGATGTGGCACACGTCCACGCTGGTCAGCCTAGCTGCAATGAGCAACGCTTGAAGCACGGAAAGTGATGTCGATCGTGAATCGACTCGCGTGACCGCAGATTCGCGTGGAAGGCGATCAGTCATGACCATGAAGTCACCCCAGCCTGCCAAACTCCATGGCTACGGTGTCCGTTGGGACACCGAGGCCCGGTGCTACCGGGTCCGTAACGAGATGACCGGCCAGTGGCTGCGCAGCGCCGCCACCGGTGAGTTGGCCTCCTTCACCTTCTTCTCCGACGCCTGGAGCGCGTGGAAGGTCTTCGAGGTGCACAAGCGGCCGGGGGAGCAGTGATGTCCTCGACCCTCTCCCGCGTCACCGCCGAGCAGCGCCGGCAGGCCGCCGTCGTCCTGGACGACCTGACCACCGTCCTTGCCCTCGGCGGCGTCACGCTCCCGACCCTAGAAGTCGACTGGGCGGGCGGACGTTTGACGTGCGAGTACCTGCTCCACGTCACCGCCCGCCCGGTGGACCTCCTGCGGATCGTCGACCTGCTGCGCAAGGGACTGCGCCACGAGCGCCTCACGCACGACCACTGACCTCCTCGCCCGCCTTCTCTGGTGGGCGGGCTTCGCCCTCCTCCTCCTCGTCGTCCTCAGAAAGTAGAACCATCCCGATGCGCGACCCCCGCCTCCTGGCCAAGCCGCCCGTGACCCGGCTCGGCTGCCTCGTCCTCGTGCGCAACCGGCGCGGCGAGGTCCTGCTCGTCGACCCGGACTACATGGACGGGATGATCCTGCCCGGCGGCGCCGCGAACACCAACGAGCCCCCGCACCGCGCCGCCGCCCGCCACCTGCACGCCGAGACCGGCCTGAACCTGCGCCTGACCCACCTCCTCGCCGTCGACTTCACCCCCGCCGACCGCTACCTGGAGCGCCTCAACCTCGTCTTCGACGGCGGCACCGTCCGTGACGACACCCCTCTCACTGTCCCGCCCCAACACCGCAGCGGCCTGCTCGGCGCCCGCTTCGTCCCCGTGCGCGAACTGCCCGACGTCACGGCCCCCGCCCAGTACGCCCGCCTCGCCGAGGCGCTCGCCAACCGCACGCTGCCCGTCCTCCTCCACGGCCAGCGCACCGCCTGAGCCTGCGCCGGTTCGGTGCGCTCACGCGGACTCGGCCGAGGCATCGCCCGCAACCACGCGGCTGGCGGCGGCGACCGCGGCGAAGCCGTAGTCGAGCATGTCCCTCTCGTAGGAGCGGACGGCGTCGAGCAGGGGCGCGTTCGAGACGAGTCGGGAGGCGAGCAGGCCCGCGTCGTGGAGCGCGGCTCCCGCGCTGATCCCGGCCGGGGCCATCGGGTGCGCCGCGTCACCGACCAGGGTCACCGGTGCCGGCGGCCACAGCGCGGGGCGCTCGGAGATCTGGACGCTCGCGGGCACGAGGTACCGCAGGTCCGCCAGCCGGACCAGCGCGCTCAGCGAGGGGTGCCAGTCGGCGACGGTGCCCGCCGCCTTCGTCAACAGCTGCGCCGCGCCCAGCCCGAAGAGCCCGGGGCCGTAGGCGGCGGCCGGGGCGGCCACGCTCCACATCACGTAGTCGTCGGCCGCCGGGAGTGCGAAGTCGGCCGGGCTGCGGCGGAACCGCTGCGCGGCCGGCGCGAGACGGCGGCCGTTGGGGCCGGACACGCCCAGGAAACCGTTGAGCGCCGGCTCCGGGGTCAGATCCCGTACCTGGTCGGTCAGTGGCGTACGGCCGTAGATCAGCAGGGTGTCCTGCACGGTCACCGGGAAGTCGGGCAGCAGTTGGCGCCGGATGCCGGAGTTGGCCCCGTCGGCGGCGACCAGCAGGTCGCCCTCGGCGGTGGAGCCGTCGCTGAGGTGGACCCGTACGGTGTCGTCGTCCAGCAGCTCGTAGTGACGGAAGCCGGCACCGAAGCGGATCGAGTCCGTCAGCTCCCGCAGCATGATCCGACGCAGCGTGAGCCGGTCGACGGTGATGCCGGCGGCATCCGGGGCGAGCGCGATCTCGGTGAAGTCCCGCAGGTCGGGGCCGGTCATGCTGACGCCGCCGGTGGCCAGGCAGGAGGTGGCGACGGACTGGTCGTAGGCCGCGGCGGGCAGCCACGTGCGCAGTGCCGCGTCCCCGTCGCCGTTGATGTGGATCCGGTATCCCTGCGCGCGGGCGTCGATGGCGCGATCACGCTCGAAGAGCCGTACGTCGTGGCCGTGTCGGAGCAGGCCGTGGGCGAGGCACGGGCCGGCCAGGCCGGCGCCGACGATCAGAACACGCATGATGCAACCCCGAGTTGAGATCATCTCATGTGAGACCTTCTCGGACGCTAGCAACGTGGTCATGGAAACTCAACCGGGTGATCAGGCCGCCCTGGGACTGCTGATCCTCGGCCCCGAGGACGTCGGCGGCACGAATCCGGATCTCGCGCCCGGATCGTCGGAGCCCGGTGAGGCGCTGACGCCGTGCCCGGCCGGGCAGGCCGGGTTGTTCTCCACACTCACCGACACCCTGGTCCGGCACTGGGAACGCCCCCTGCCGGGAAGGCCGGGAAGGCCCCGGCTCTGCCCCCGACTCAGCCCCGACTCAGGTTTCCCGCACGGTACCCGGTGAGGAGTCGGACCACGCCCCCGTACACGCCGGCCCAGCCGGCTGCGGCGCGGTTTCCTCGGGTGAAGACGGCGACGCCGGTGTTGTCCCTCCCTCCACCGGGGCGCATGCGTTCGGTGCCGTCGAGGACCGCTGTGAGGGCGGCTTCGCGGATGAGGCGGGCGAGGGCGCCGACGCGGTCGGCGGTGCGCTGGTGGAGGTGTGGGGCGGGGCCGGGAAGGGTGCCGGGATCAGGCGGTGACCTGGTCGGACGCCGGTTCCCCGCCGGCTCGCGCGGGGTGTTGCGACACACGAGGCTTCCCATCACCTCGCTACCTCGAAGTGATCGGATCGCGGTATCTACTGTGGTTTGTCATGATTTCCCGTCAGGTGCCCTGTCGCACTTACGCCTTGTCGCGTGAGGGGTGCGGGGCGCTTTGCTGTGAGGAGAGGTGAACCCGCGGATGAGTGCTCGTACGCGTGCACAGGGCGATCTGCCGTGGTACCGGGTCAGCCGTCAGTGGCCCACGGCCGTGTTCGACAGGGCCCCGGTCGGTGGGACGACCCCGGCTCGTGACGTCGTCGCGTCCGATCCGGACGGCCCGGGTGGACGGCGTGGGGAGCGCGGCGTGGGGGTGGTGTCGGTGGGGGGCGCGCTGCTGTCCGGAATGGCGCTGCTGGCGGCCACGGCCGCGCCGGTGGCCGCCGCGCCGGTGGAGGACGTGCCGGTGCGGGCGCAAGGGGCCGACCCGTCGCAGACCTTCACCTTCACCGGCGCTTCGCAGACCCTGACCGTTCCGGCGGCGGCGGTGGTGACGATCACCGCGGACGGCGCGGGCGGCGCCGACAACACCGGCACCCCCTGTTCCGTCACCGGGACCGGTGGGACGGGGGCGCGGGTGGTGACCACCCTGCCGCAGACCACCGCACCGACGACCTTCACCGTCAACGTCGGCGGCACCGGCGGCAAGGGCTGCAACGGCACCGGCACGGCGGGTGCCGGCGGGTTCAACGGCGGCGCCCCGGGCGGGGGCTTTCCGCTCACCGGCTTCCATTTCGAAGGTCCGGGCGGGGGCGGGGCCTCCAGCGTCAGCACGGGCGGCTCCCTGCTGGTGGTCGCCGGCGGCGGCGGTGCCTCCGGCGGCACCGGAGCGGGCTCCACGGGAGGCAACGGAGGCAACGGCGGGACGACGCCGGATGCCACCGGCGGTACCGCGGGAAGTGCCACCGGCCCCGGGGCCGCGCCGGGGCAGGGCGGGGGCGGCGGCAGCACCACCACCAGTGCCGGGGGTGCCGGCGGGACCTCCGGCAGCGCCCCGCCCTGTGCGGTCACCAACGGCGGACCGGGGACCGGGTTCTCCGGTGCCACGGTCGGCACCGGCGGCACCGGGGGCAGGTTCGGCGGCGGCTGCGCCGCCACTGCCATCGGTGCTGGTGGCGGCGGCGGGGGCGGCTACTTCGGCGGCGGGGGCGGCGGCAGCGCCGCCGTCAACAGCAATGGCACCTCGGCGGGTGGCGGTGGCGGCGGCGGGGGCAGCAGCTTCGCCACCCCCACGGGTACCGGCACGAGCTTCGCGCCGTCGACGATCGGGACGGCGAACCACAACGGCCAGGTGATCATCTCCTACACGCTCCCGTCCTTGACCATCACCAAGACCCACACCAAGCACTTCACCCAGGGACGGGACGGCACCTACACCATCACCGTGGGCAACGCCGCCGGGGCCGCCCCGACCGACGGCACCACGGTCACCGTGTACGACACCCTGCCCCCCGGGCTCCGCGCCGACAGCATCAGCGGCACGGGATGGAACTGCACCCTGGACATCCTCACCTGCACCCGTAGCGACGTCCTGCCCGCCGGGAGCAGCTACCCTCCCATCACCCTGAAGGTCGACGTCTCCTGCGAGGCCCGCGACGAGGTGACGAACCGCGCCACCGCCCTCGGAGGTGGCGACACCACCAGCCACACCGCCACCGACCCCACCAAGATCAAGCGCCACGAGCACGACGAGCGCTGCGAGCGCCACGACCACTGGTGACCCGACCGGCCCGCGCCTGACGGCGGGTCCGTCCATGAGGACGGACCCGCCGTTCGGCGTGCGTTGCCGATCAGCGGCACCGGATGCGACGACCTTCGGGCCCATCGCGCCCCGTCCGGGTCGGCCGACCCGGAGGGGGCGCGGATCCGGCGGCCCCCGGCAGGCCGGCCGGAGCCCTCAGGGCCCGCCCGCAGGGCCCTTGCAGATCCGGCACGGCGGCCGCGATGGCGGCCCCTCGGCGGTGTGGCCCCGTCAGCGCCGGGCGAAGGCGACGACGTCCGCCAGCGGCGGGTCGTACCCGTGCGCGGTGTCCACGCACAGGCGCGGCACGCCGGGCAGGGACAGCGGAGTGAAGTCGTCCAGCAGGTTGCCCGCCCCCGGCGGGGCCGCGAGCAGCTCGCGGTCGGCGTGCGCGGCGCGGTGCCCGCCGGTGGCCAGGCGCTCGGCGATCCGCCGCCGGGCCAGCGCCGCCTCCACCCGGCAGTGCACCACCCGCAGCCCGGTGTGCGCGGCCAGCGGCTCCAGGCCCGGGCGCCAGACCCGGTGCTGGAACGCGGCTTCGGCGACCACGCTCACCCCGGCGCGCACCAGCACCCCCAGCACCTCGAAGAAGACCGCGCGCACCGCCTCGTCGGCCCCGGGGGCCGGGGCGCCCGCGCCCGCGTGCACCAGGCCCTCCTTCAGCTCGTCCCGGCACACCGCCGGGCAGCCGATCTCCCCGGCCAGCGCGTGCGCCAGCGTCGTCTTCCCGCTGCCCGGCCCGCCGCTGACCACGATCAGCACCGCCCGCCTCCCGTCCCACTCCGAACCCCCACGACGCTACGCCGCCGTGGCAGGATCGTCGGCCATGCGTGAGTACTTCGTCCAGGCGGGCTACGGCGTGCGCTTCGAATGGGGGCCGGCCGGCGCCCGGCACCTCGCCCCCGAGGTCGCCGCCCTGGTGGTCGTCGACGTGCTGTCCTTCACCACCTCCGTGTCGGTCGCGGTCGAGACCGGGGCGCGGGTCTTCCCCTACGCCTGGCGCGACGAGAGCGCCGAGACCTTCGCCCGCAGCCGTGACGCCGAACTCGCCGTCGGGCGAAGCGCCGTCAGCGTGCGGACACCCTGGTCGCTCTCGCCGGCGGCGCTGCGCCGCGCGCCGGCCACGCCGCGCCTGGTGCTGCCCTCGCCCAACGGCTCGGCGATCGCGGCGCCGGCGCACGGCGCCGGCGCGCAGGTGGTGGCGGGCTGCCTGCGCAACGGCGGCGCGGTGGGGCGGTGGCTGGCCGAGCGCGGCTACGGGAGGCGGGAGCGGCCGGTGGGCGTGGTCGCGGCGGGGGAGCGCTGGCCGGACGGCTCCCTGCGCCCGGCGCTGGAGGACCTGCTCGGCGCGGGCGCGGTGATCGCGGCCCTGCGAGGCCGGGGGTGCGGGCCGTTGTCGCCGGAGGCGGCGATGGCGGCTACGGCGCACGCGTCGTGTGCGGACGTCGCCCGGGAGGTCGGGCAGAGCGTCTCGGGGCGGGAGTTGGCCGAGGGTGGCTTCGGCGCGGACGTGGCGATCGCCGTCGAGCTGGACGCGAGCGAGGTGGTCCCGGTCCTCATCGACGGGGCGTTTGCCGAGGCAGGCAACTCACCTGAAAACTAAGGCAGTTGGCGGAGTGAGCGAAACCTCCGGAGGCGGCGGCTCGTTGTCCCGTGCGGGGCGAACGACTACCGGGGCCGAACAGCGCGCCCCGGCCTTGACGAAGGGTAGGCGCCGGCCCGGTCCGGCCCCGGGCTCGGTCCCCGCGCCGCCGCCCGCAACGATTCGCGGGCGGCGGCGAAGGGGGGCAGGGCTGTCAGGGCCGGTCGCGGGTGGTGGCGCGGCGCACCGCCCAGGGCAGGACGAACCACAGGGCGGTGAAGATCAGGCCGATGACGCAGGCGATCGTGACGGCCAGCGGCGTGCCGAGGACGACGTCCAGGACCAGCAGCACGGCCCCGGTCAGGGCGGAGGCGAGCAGCAGCAGGCCGACCTGGGCGATGCGGGTGGACACGTCGACGATGCGGGCCTTGCCGGGATGGTGGAACAGGCCGCGGTGCAGGGCGACGGGCGTGGCCAGGACGGCGGCGGCGATGACGGCCAGCAGCAGGGTGGCGATGTAGATGTCCTGCTGGGCGTCGCTGAGTTCGGCGAAGCGCGGGGTGAAGGCGACGCCGAGCAGGAAGGCGAAGACGATCTGCACGCCGGTCTGCAGCACCCGCAGCTCCTGCAGCAGCTCCACCAGGCGCCGGTCCGCCCGCACCGCCGGGTTCTCCCAGCCGGGTGGCAGGGGGGCGGACTGGCCCAGGTGGTCGGGGTCGGGGCCGGGCGGGGGAGCGTCGCTGGTCATGGGTCACATTCTGCTGGTCCGCCGCCGGTAGTCGAGGACCGCGCCAAAGCGCACGTCCACGTCGGGCCACTCCACCCGCCCGCTGCGGCGGGCCCGCCGCCCCTGCCGGACGGTCCCACCCTGCCGGCCTTCCCGCGCGGGTGCCCGCGCCCCGCCCGCCCGCGGCACCCGGCGCGGCCGGGCTTGCCGCGGCGGTGGGTGCCGTGATCCGATGGCGGGCAGCATCGCGTGCCGGTGGCGGACCGCGCCAGGCATGGAGGTGCCAAACCGAAGGGACCGCCCACTCGTGGCCTCCCCCGTCAACGGCCGAACGGCCGCCCTCGGTCTCCAACTCGCCCAAGCCCACCGGGAACTGCGCCGCCGCCTTGCCGACGTCCGCACCGGACTCGGCCGGCGCCGCCTGGACGACGACGTCCTGCTCACCCACTGCCTTGCCTTCTGCACCGCCCTGACCAACCATCACCAGGGCGAGGACGAAGGCCTGTTCACCGCCCTGGTGCGCGAACGGCCCGACCTCGCACCGACCGTGGCCACACTCGTCGAGGACCACGGCTTCATCTCCCGCATCCTCACCCGAGTGCGCGAACTCGCCGAACAGGGCGCCGCGACACCGGGCGCCGACCTGGAGGCGATCGGCCGCGAACTCGACGGACTGGCCGCCATCATGGAGTCCCACTTCCGCTACGAGGAACGCGCCATCGGCGCCGCCCTGGATGCCGGGGTGCGCGACCAGGACCACTGGTCGGAGCCGGTACTGCGCTTGCGCGCGCCGTCGAAGCCGTCGCCGTAAAACCCTTCGCGGAGCCGGACCCGCCTTCCCTACACTCGCCACGCAGCCGCGCCCCGACGCGCGGACGACCGTGACGACGACAGCAAGGCGAGAGGGGGAGGGCGGCCATGCCGAAGCACAGCGCCGCCGCCCCCTCTCCCGCGTCGCGGTACGAGGTGATCCTGGTGTCCCCGCCCTTCCGGTGCCCGCTGCGCGGCCGGCACCGGAACAGTGCCGCCACCGTCTGAACCTGTCCGCACCCTTCGTACGGGCCTTTCCTCGCCAGCAATCCGACGAGACCTCAGAACCAAGCGGCACTGTGTCAATCGCGCGCCCACCCGTCACCACCGCCCCCGAAAGGCAACCGGGCCATGCGCACCGACACCACCACCCGCACCACCACCGCCCGCACCCGCACCACCACCGCTGCCGCCGCCATCGCCGCCGTCCGCAACCTCGGCATCCTCGCCCACGTCGACGCCGGCAAGACCACCGTCACCGAGCGGATCCTCTACCTCACCGGCACCACCCACAAGCGCGGCGAAGTCCACAACGGCACCACCGTCACCGACTTCGACCCCCAGGAACGCGACCGCGGCATCACCATCTTCGCCGCCGCCGTCAGCTGCGCCTGGGCCGGGCACCGGATCAACCTCATCGACACCCCCGGCCACGTCGACTTCGCCGACGAGGTCGAACGCTCGCTGCGCGTCCTGGACGGCGCCGTCGCGGTGTTCGACGCGGTCGCCGGCGTCGAGCCGCAGAGCGAATCGGTGTGGCGCCAGGCCGAACGCCACGGCGTGCCCCGGATCGCCTTCGTCAACAAACTCGACCGCGCCGGAGCCGACCTGGACACCGCGCTCGCCTCCATCCGCGAACGCCTGCACCCGCGCCCGCTCGCCGTCCAACTGCCCGTGGGCACCGAGGAGTCCTTCACCGGCGTCATCGACCTCGTCCACCTGCGCGCCCTCACCTGGGACGACGACGGCACCCTGACGCACGGCCCGGTGCCCGACCACCTCAGCGCCGACACCACCGCACGCCGCCGCGCCCTGGAGGAGGCGGTGGCCGAACTGCACCCCGAAGCCCTGGAGGAGTTCTGCACCCACGGCGCCCTCGACGCCGCCACCCTCACCGCCGCCCTGCGCGAACTCACCCGCACCGGCGAGGCCGTGGTGGTGCTGTGCGGCTCCGCCTACCGCAACCGCGGCATCGAACCGCTGCTGGACGCCGCCGTCGCCTACCTGCCCTCACCCCTCGACGCCCCACCCGTACGGGCCGCCGACCAGGGCCGGGCCGCCGATCAAGACCGGGCGGACGACCACGGCGAGCGGGCCGGGCAGCACGGCGCCGACCCCCGCCGGCCCCTGACCGCCCTGGCGTTCAAGGTGACCGCGGCCCCCACCGGCCGCCTCACCTACCTGCGCCTGTACACCGGCACCCTGCGCAAGGGCGACACCGTGCTCGACGCCGCCACCGGCCGCACCGAGCGCATCGCCCGCATCCTGCGCGTGATGGCCGACCGCCACACCGAGATCGACCACGCCCTGGCCGGCGACATCGTCGCCGTCATCGGCCCCAAGGCCGCCCGCGTCGGCGCCACCCTGTGCGACCCCGACCACCCGATCCTGCTGGAGGCAGCCGTGAGCGCCGAACCTGTCGTCACCGTCGCCGTCGAGGCCCGCCGCGCCGCCGACACCGACAAGCTCACCGCCGCCCTCACCCGCCTCGCCGAGGAGGACCCCTCGCTGCGCCTGGCCACCGACCCGCAGACCGGGCAGCGCACCCTGTCGGGGCTGGGGGAGCTGCACCTGGAGGTGGCGGTGGAGAAGGTGCGCCGCGAGGCCGGCGTGGAGGCGGTGGTGGGCCGCCCCCAGGTCGCGCTGCGCGAGGCCCTGGTGGAGGGTGTGAGCGGCTTCGTCTTCCGGCACGCCAAACAGGAGGGCGGCGCGGGCCAGTTCGCCCACATCGTCCTCGACGTCAGGCCGGCCGGTGACGGCTTCGCGTTCGCCTCCACCGTCACCGGCGGGCGGGTGCCGCGCGAGTACGTGCAGGCCGTCGAGGCCGGCTGCCGCGACGCGCTCGCCGAGGGGCCGCTGGGCGGCCACCCCGTCGTCGGCGTCGCCGTCACCCTCACCGACGGCATCACCCACCCCAAGGACTCCTCGGAACTCGCCTTCCGCACCGCCGCCCGCCAGGGCCTGCGCGAGGCGCTGCGCTCGGCGCGGCTGCACCTGCTGGAGCCGCTCGCCGAGGTGAGCGCCACCGTGCCCGAGGACACCCTCGGCGCGGTGCTGGGGGACCTGGCCGCGCGCCGCGGCCAGGTGCAGGGCACCGCCTCGGGGCGTGACGGCGCGGCGCAGGTGAGCGCGCTGGTGCCGCTGGCCGAACTGTTCGGCTACGCGGGCCGCCTGCGCGGCCGCACCAAGGGCCGCGGCACCTTCACCACCCGCCCGGCCGGCTACGCGCCCGCACCGTCACTCGGGTGAGCCGACCCGCCCGGCCCCGCCGTCCTTGCGGCGGCGGGGCCGGGCACCACAAGGCCCGCCCTACAGCGCGCCGGCCTCGGCCGCCGCCCACGCCGACGGGTACAGCGGGCGCCAGCCCAGGTCCCGGCGCGCGGCGGCGGTGGACACCTGCCCCTCCCACGGGTCGAACTCCACCTGCTGCGAACCACCCGGGTGCGCCCGGCCGTTGAGCGCGTGCAGGTCCCAGGCGGTCAGCGGGGCGTCGTCCGACACGTTGTAGGTACGGCCCTCGATACCCGGGGTCACCACCGCCCGCCACAGCGCCTGCGCCACATCCGCGTGGTGCACCACCGCCAGACGCTGGTGCGCGGGCCAGTTCCCGGCCCAGTGCAGCGACTGCGCCAGATGCGGATCTCCCTCGCCGTACACGAACGCCAACCGGGCGATGACCAGCGGCAGTTCGTCCCCGATGTCGCGCAGGCCCGCCTCGGCCCGCGCCTTGGACGCCGCGTACACGCCCCACGCCTCGTGCGGCGCGAGCCGGTCCCGCTCCACCGCCGGGCGGCCCAGGCCCCGCCCGTACACCAGGTTGGTGCTGGTGTGCACGAACCTGGCCACCCCGGCCTTCGCCGCCTCACGGCCCAACGCCACGGCCGCGTCCCGGTTCACCGCCCAGGCCTGCTCGTCCGGCACCCCGCGCAGCGCCGCCGCCACGTTGAGGACCACCTCGGCGCCGTCCAGCGCCCTCGCCCGGTCCGCCTGTTCGCACAGGTCACCGACCACCGTCTCGACATCGCCCAGGCCCTGCGCCTTCGCCCGGTCGCGCACCAGCACCCGCACCGAACCGCCCTCGGCCCCGGCCCACCGCACCAGGCGCGGCACCAGCCGCCGCCCCACCGAACCGGTCGCGCCCGTCACCAGAATCCGCGTCATGTCCCCGTCCCCTTCCCGGGTCGCCCTCTTCGACGTCCACCAGCCTGCCCGCGCCGGGGCGGGGACGGCAGAGACCCGTCGAACCGGGGACCGCCGATCCCTGGCTGAGGCCGGGCCCCGCCCCTCATCCGCGCACCACCGGTGGCGCTCACCCGCCGCCGGCCGCCTGCGGGCGGGCCGCGCCCGGCGAGCGGGGGCCGACGCGATCCCGGTCACCGGACGCGGCTGCGGCGCGTCGAGGAGGGCCGCAGCCCGTCAGGTGCCGCTGCCGGAGGAGCCGGACTGCTTGACGCCGCTGAGGATCTGCTCCAGCGCGTCCTTGTCGGGCGAGAGCGCGTCGTCGTCCACCGCGCCCTGGAACGCGACGTAGCCGCCGCCCTCGGCCCGGAAGGTGGCGAGCAGGACGTAGCCCTGGAGGCCGGCCGAGTTGCGCACGTGCCAGCGCTCGGCGTAGCCGGGCACGCCGTCCACACTCATGGGGCCGGAACCGTAGTCGGTGTGCTGGGTGAGCCCGGGGTAGAGGCCCTCCGCCCAGGCGGGCATCGCGGCGTCGGCGGCGTCCTTGGCCGTGGCGCCCTGGAGGGGGTTCTTCGCGACCGCGAACATGCCCCGGATGCAGGACCGGCCGTCGGGGCAGGTGTACGTGCCGCTGCCGAGGTAGACCGAGGTGTTCGGGCGGCCGGTCTCCGTGGACCAGCCCTCCAGGATCGGCAGGGTGATCGCGTGCTGCGCGTCCGGCACGATCCCCGTGACGGCCGGCACGGGCTTGGCCACCGGGGTGGTCGGGGCGGGGGTGGGAGCCGGCGAGGGGCTCTCGCTCCGGCTGGCCGGGACGGTGGGGCCAGGGGTCGGGCCGGCCTGCGGGTCGCCGCCGTGGCCGAACGCGAACGCGGCGATGATCCCGCCCACGGCCAGCACGCCGACCGCGGTGCCGACGATCACACCGGTCCTGCCGCGCCGGGGCGGCGGCGCAGGCGGGTACCCCGGGCCGGGACGGCCGTAGCCCGCACCGGGGTAGGCCTGCGCACCGAGGTAGGCCTGCGGGCCGGGGTAGCCGTAGCCGGGGGCCTGGGCGCCGTCCTGCCCCGGGTAGCCGTAGCCGCCCTGCGGGGCCTGCGGCTGCCAGGCCGGGGCCGGCGCGCCGGCGCTCTGTCCGGCGCCGCCCTGGAGCGGGCGGACCTCACTGGTCCAGGCGTTGCCGTCCCACCAGCGCTCGTACCCGGGGGTGCCGTCCGCACCGGGGACCGGGTACCACCCGGGAGGCGTCGAGTTGATCACGGCCGTACGCTATCCGCCCGCGGCGGGCCCGCCGCAGGCGGGTACCGCCCCGCCCGGGCGCGAGGGCGACCACGGGGCCGCCGGCTACCGCGCGCGCAGCAGCAGGTGCCCGCGCCGGTGGCGCTCGCCGTCGCCGGGCTCACGCAGCATGCGGCCGACCTCGGCGAACCCGGCCCCGCCCGCGAGTTCGGCGAGGGCGTCGATCGGCCAGCGGTAGGCGGGTGCCACCTTGTGGTCGAAGACCGTCACCGGGGCGCCCTCGGACTCGAAGAAGGCCAGCAGCGCGTGCCCGCCCGGCGCCAGCACCCGGCGGAACTCGGCCAGGTAGGCGGGCAGTTCGGCCGGCGGGGTGTGGATGAGCGAGTACCAGGACACCACCCCGCCCAGCTCGCCGTCGGCCGTCTCCAGCGCGCCCATCGAGCCCACCTCGAAGCGCAGCCCCGGGTACGTCCGGCGGGCGATGCCGATGAGCGCCGGCGACAGGTCGACGCCGAACACGTCCAGCCCCGCCTCCCGCAGGGCCGCGCTCAGGTAGCCGGGCCCGCAGCCCAGGTCCGCCACCGCGGCGGGGCCGGCGGCCCGGACGAGGTCGGCGAACGCGGTGACGAACGAGCGGTCCAGCGGCAGGCCGGCGAGCCCGCCGCGGACGAGGTCGGCGTAGCGCACGGCCACGGCGTCGTACGCGTCGGCGGTCTCGGTCAGGTAGGGCGAGGATGACGGGGATTCGGACACGGGGGACGACCCTAGACCATCCGTCGCACCGTCCGTCAGGCCGACCCGGGCACCGGTGATCCCTGGCCGAGGCGGGCCCGGCCGCGCCATGCTGGGCCACATGATCGACCGTGACGCCCTCGCCGACTTCCTCAGCCGCGCCCGCGCCCGCCTGGCCCCCGCCGACGTCGGCCTGGCGCCCGGGACCCGGCGCCGCACCCCCGGGCTGCGCCGGGAGGAGGTGGCGCAGCTGGCGGGACTGTCCGTCGACTACTACACGCGCCTGGAGCAACGGCGCGGGCCGCAGCCCTCGCCGCAGCTGCTGGCCGCGCTGGCCCGGGCGCTGCGGCTGAGCGAGGACGAGCGCGACCACCTGTTCCACCTGGCCGGGCACGAGCCGCCGCGCCGCCACGGCGTGCTGACGCATGTGCGCCCGGGGCTGCTGCTGATCCTGGACCGGCTGCACGATGCGCCCGCCCAGGTGGTCTCCGACCTCGGGGACGTGCTGGCGCAGAACGCGATGGCCGCCGCCGTGTTCGGGGACCTCACCGCGCCGGCGCCCGAGCGGCGCAACCTGCTGCTGCGCTGGTTCACCGACCCGGCCGGCCGCGCCCTGTTCCCGTCCGAGGACCACGACGCGCTGGCCCGCGCCCATGTGGCGGGCCTGCGCGCGGCGCACGCGGCCCGCCCCGGGGACCGGCGGGCCGCCGAGCTGCTCACCGAACTCCTCGCCACCGGTGAGGAGTTCGCCGCGTACTGGGAGCGCCACGAGGTGGCGGTGCGGCGCAGCGGCCGCAAGCGGGTGCTGCATCCGGTGGTGGGGGAGCTGGAGCTGGAGTGCGAGGTGCTGGCCGCGGGCGGGCAGGACCAGCTGCTGCTGGTGCACACCGCGCCGCCCGGCAGCGAGTGCGCCTCGCGACTGGAGCTGCTGCGGGTGGTCGGCGCCTCGGTGTGACGCCCCGGCCGCGGCGCCCGCGCGTGACGCTGCGGCTGCGGCGCGTCAGGGGCCGCTACCCGTAGGCTGGGCGGGCCGTAGGCGGCACAGAACATCACTGAAGCGACAGAGCGACAGAAGCGGGCAGGCAGGGGCATGCAGTTCGACGACCAGGGCGACCTCGACACCTCGCAGGTGGACGACCGGCGCGGCTTGCCCGGCGGGAAGGTCGCCATCGGCGGCGGGGCCGTGGGCCTGGTCGCGGTGCTGGTCGCGGTCCTCCTCGGCGTCGACCCCAAGCTGCTGGGCCTGTCCTCCGGGGGAGGTGGCACCTCCTCCTCCGGCGCCCGCACCGGCGGCGAGGTGGAGCAGTCCTGCAAGAGCGGCGCGGACGCCAACAAGCGCCAGGACTGCCGCATCACGGCGGTCACCAACAGCCTGCAGGAGTTCTGGCGCACCGAGCTGCCGCAGCGCACCAAGGCGGCGTACAAGCCCGCCCAGACCGTGCTGTTCACCGACCGGGTCTCCACCGCCTGCGGGCCGGCGACCTCGGCGGTGGGCCCGTTCTACTGCCCCGGCGACCAGCGGGCCTACTTCGACCTCGGCTTCTTCGACGAGCTCTCCACCCGCTTCGGCGCCAAGGGCGGCCCCTTCGCCGAGTCCTACGTGGTCGCCCACGAGTACGGTCACCACATCCAGACCCTCACCGGCGCGATGCAGAAGGTCGGAGGCGACCGCCAGGGCGCCAACAGCGCCTCGGTGCGCCTGGAACTGCAGGCCGACTGCTACGCCGGGGTGTGGGCGCACCATGCCACCACCACCCCGCAGCCCTCCACCGGCCGTCCGCTGATCGCCGTCCTCACCGACCAGGACATCGCCCAGGGCCTGGACGCGGCCGCGGCCGTCGGTGACGACCGGATCCAGAAGCAGGCCACCGGGAAGATCGACCCGGAGGCGTGGACGCACGGCTCCTCCGACCAGCGCAAGGCCTGGTTCACCACCGGCTACCGCAGCGGCGACCTCACCCGGTGCGACACCTTCTCCGGCAGGATCTAGCCGCCCCTGGAGCCCGGGCGCGCGGCCCGATCGACGGTCCCGCCGGGGGCGGGGTGATCCAACTCCCCGTCCCCGCCGCCCCGGTGGGGTGACGAGGCCCGGGAATGGGGGCCGGGTGCGGGGCCCGGGGGCGGGCCGTCCTAGGTCCGGCCGGCGCCCGCCCGGGTGCGCCGCGTCAGGGAGTCGAGGACGACGGCCGCCAGCAGCACCGCGCCGGTGATCATGTACTGGATGGCCTGGGCGGCGTGGACCATGTCCAGGCCGGTGGTGATGGACTGGATCACCAGGATGCCCAGCAGCGCCGACCAGGCGTTGCCGCGGCCGCCGAAGAGGCTGGTGCCGCCGATCACGGCGGCGGCGATGGCCATCATCAGGACGTTGCCGCTGCCCAGTTGCTTGTCCGCCGAGCCCTGCTGGGAGGCGTAGAACAGGCCGCCGAGGCCGGCCAGCAGGGAGGAGAGCAGGAACACCGTGACCCGTACCCGGGCGACGTCGACGCCGGCGCGGCGGGCGGCCTCGACGCTGCCGCCGACCGCGAACACCTGGCGCCCGTAGCGGGTGCGGCGCAGCGTGAAGTCGGTGGCCACCACCACCCCGAGCAGGACGACCAGGGACAGCGGCAGCCCGCGGTCCTGGTTGAGGGCGTACGCGGCGACCAGGCACGGCAGCGCCAGCGCCCCCGCCCGCAGCGCGGTGTCGGCGAGGGGCCGGGCGGCCAGTCCCGCGGCGGCGCGGCGGCGGGCGGTGCGCAGCCGGGCGAGCAGGTAGGCGGCGGGGGCGATGAGCGCCAGGCCCCAGGCGTAGGCGATGTCGCCGTCGCCGAGGAAGGTGGAGTCCAGGGAGGCGATGATGCCGTTGTGGCGGTTGTTGACGGTGCCGCCGTCGCCGAGGACCCACTCCTGCAGGCCGCTCCAGGCGAGCATCCCGGCCAGGGTGACCACGAACGCGGGCACGCCCACCCGGGCGAACAGCAGGCCGTGCAGCAGCCCCATCACGCAGGCCGTGCCGAGCGCGGCGAGGATCGCCGCCCACTCCGGCCAGCCCTGGCGCACCGCCAGCACGGCCGCGACGGCCGAGGTGGCGCCCGCGACCGAGCCGAGCGAGAGGTCGATCTCGCCGAGGATCAGCACGAACACCACGCCGACCGCGATCAGTCCGGGCCCGGCGATGAAGCGGGTGATGTTGGTGAGGTTGTCGGCCTGCAGGAAGTGGTGGGTGACGCACTGGAAGACGACGGCGATCGCGACGAGCCCGACGACGACGGGCAGGGAGCCGAGTTCGCCGGAGGCGAGCCGGCGCCGGGCGGCCTCGGTGCGTGCGGCCCGGGTCGCCGCGCTCACGTGGGCCCTCGGGTCGGTGGCGGGGGTGGTCATGCGCCGTCCTCCTCGGTGCGGCGGGCCCGGCGGCGGGCGTGGGCGTTGTCGGTGGCGCCGGTGATCGCGGCGACGATCCGTTCCTGGGTGGTGCCGGCGACGGGGAACAGGCCGTTGTTGCGGCCCAGCCGCAGCACGGCCACGGTGTCCGCCACCGCGGTCACGTCGGCCATGTTGTGGCTGACCAGGATCACGGCGAGGCCGCGCTCGCGCAGCCGCTCCACCAGGTCCAGGACCTGCGCGGTCTGCTCGACGCCCAGGGCCGCCGTGGGCTCGTCCAGCAGCACGACGGAGGGCTCGCCCACCAGCGCGCGGGCGATGGCCACGACCTGGCGCTGCCCGCCGGACAGCGCCGCGACGGGCCTTCGCACGTCGGGGATGCGGATGGAGAGGGTGTCCAGCAGCCGGCGGGCGTGCTGCTCCATGGCGACCTCGTCGAGCAGCCCGAGGCGGCGCTTCTCGCGGCCGAGGAAGAGGTTGGCGATGACGTCGAGGTTGTCGCACAGGGCGAGGTCCTGGTAGACGGTGGCGATGCCGAGGGCCTGGGCGTCGTTGGGGCGGCCGATGGAGACCGCCCCGCCCTCCCACTCGATCGTTCCCTCGTCCACGGGGTGGACGCCGGCGATGGTCTTGACGAGGGTGGACTTGCCGGCGCCGTTGTCGCCGACGAGGGCGAGCACCTCGCCCGGGTGGACGGCGAGGTCGACGTCGGTGAGGGCCTGGACGGCGCCGAAGCGCTTGGAGACCGACCGCAGTCGCAGGACGGGTGCGCCTGTCACGTGAACCGCCTCGGGTGTAGGGCTACTTGAGGCCGGCGGCGGTGCAGGCGGCGGCGTAGTCGGCGGTGCAGATGTCGGCGGCCTTGTAGAGGCCGTCGGCGATGACGGTGTCCTGGATGTTGGCCTTGGTGACGACCTTGGCGTCGAGCAGCTTGGCGGGGATGTCCTTGTCGGTGGCGCTGTCCGTGGTGGCGCCGGCGACCGTCCTGACGTCCTTGCCCTGCAGGAGGTCGACGGCCAGTTCGGCGGCGTTGTCGGCGAGCGGGCGGTAGGCCTTGTAGATGGTGTAGGCCTGGTCGCCGCCCACGACGCGCTGGACGGCGTCGAGGCCGGCGTCCTGGCCGCCGACGGGGACCTTGATGCCGGAGCCCTGGAGCTGGGTGATGATGGCGCCGGCCATGCCGTCGTTGGCGGAGTAGACGGCCTGGAAGCCGTTCCTGCCGAACTGGGTGACGGCGGCGGCGATCTTCTGGCCGGCGACGGTGGGCTTCCACTCGCCGGACTGCTCGTAGACGACCTTCTTGATCTTGCCGTCGAGGACCTTGTGGGCGCCGGCCTTGAACTGGGCGGCGTTGGGGTCGGCCTCGTCGCCGTCGATCATGACGATGTCGGCGTCGGCGGCCTTGTCCCCGAGGGCGTCCAGCAGGGCCTGGCCCTGGAGTTCGCCGACCTTCTCGTTGTCGAAGGAGACGTAGGCGGCGACCGGGCCGGTGGCCAGGCGGTCGTAGGCGAGGACCTTGACGCCCTTGGCGGCGGCCTCCTGGACCCAGCCCTGGGTGGACTTGGCGTCGAAGGCGTCCAGGACGATCACCTTCACGCCCTGGGCGAGCAGGGTGTCGAACTGCTGCTTCTGCTTGGCGGCGCTGCCCTCGGCGTTGTTGTAGAGCACCTTGCACTGCGCGCACAGGGCCTTGACCTTGGCCTCGATGAACGGGCGGTCGAAGGACTCGTAGCGGGTGGAGGACGCGTTCTCGGGCAGCAGCAGACCGATGGACTTGTCGTCGCCGGAGGCGGCGGAGTCCTTCTTGTCGCCACCGGCCTTGCCACAGGCGGCGGTCACGGACAGGGCCAGCGCGAGGGCGGCGGCGGAGACGAGGGCGCGACGCAGTGCGGCGTTCATAGGGTGCCTCTCCCTGGGGGCGCCGCAACTTCGCGGCGGGTGGGGGGAGTTAAACCTGACCACGCACATGGCGTCAATAAGTCAAACCAGCCTCTGGGGAGTCCTCTGCTAGTCGTTATCTTCATGAACGCCGGCCGGTTCGGGCCTGCCCGTGGCCGCGGTGGTGCGGTAGCGGCCGGGGGTGGTGCCGAACTCGCGGGCGAAGGCGTGCGAGAGCGCGTACGGGCTGCCGTAGCCGACCTGGCGGGCGACGGCCTCCAGCGGCTCGCCGCCCTGGCGCAGCAGGGCGGCGGCCCGGGTCATCCGCCACCAGGTCAGGTAGGCCATCGGCGGGCGGCCGGCCAGCGCGGTGAAGCGGCGGGTGAGAGTGGCGCGGGAGACGCCTGCGCGGTGGGCCAGGGCGGCGGCGGTCCACGGGCGGGCGGGGTCCTCGTGGACGGCCGCCAGAGCAGCGGCCACCACCGGGTCGGCCAGCGCCGCGCTCCAGCCGCCGGCGCCGGGGCGGCCGGTCCAGGCGCGCACCAGGTAGACCAGCAGCAGGTCGATCAGGGCGGGCACGGCGAGCCGACCGCCGGGGCGATCCGCGGCCAGCTCGGCGCCCAACAGGCCGACGGCCGCCCGTAGTTCGGGATGATCGCCGGTGCGGGTGGGCAGGTGGACGACGGTGGGCAGCTCGCGCATCAGCGGGTGGCCCGGGCCGCGGTCGAGGCGGTACTTGCCGCACAGCAGCTCCGCGCCGTCCTCCCGCGGGCTCGGGGCGGTCCGCCGGGCGAGGAGGGCGTCCAGCTCGGGCAGCGCCCTCGCCTGACGATGTGTCAGCTCGCCGCTGGACAGGGCGTGTCCGGTGCCGTGCGGCAGCAGCACCGCGTCCCCCGGCCCCAGGCGCACCGCCCCGCCGCCCTCGGCCAGCAGCCAGCAGGAGCCGGCCAGCACCACATGGAAGCCCGCGCCCGCGTGGGCGGGGATCCACGCACCCCAGCGCCCTCCCGCGCGCAGCCGGTTGGAGGAGGGCCGGCCCACCCGTACGGCGGCGATCGCATCACTGACCACGTCCATGGCAGCCAGCGTAGTGAGCCGATCGCGTATCCGGGCAGGCCACTGACGCATTGAGCGGCTCATCCCGGCTTCCTAGGCTCGACGTGCAGACAACGACGGCAAGTGGTGGAGGGGATGACCGTGGAGCGGATCGCACTGGGGGACCTGGAGATCGTCCGGGTGCTGGAGTGGCAGGGCCCGTTCGCGCCGGCCGCGCGGATCGTGCCCGACCTCGCCGAACACGCCTGGCGCGGCGGCGACACCGGCGACACCGGCGACCTCGCCCCCGACCACTACGACCCGGCCGACGGCTCCTACGTCGGCGCGCTGCAGACCTGGGTGGTGCGCGGCGGCGGGCACACCGTCCTGGTGGACACCGGCGTCGGCGACGGGCGCGAGAGGCCCGCCACCCCCATGTTCCACCAGCGCCGGGGCCGCTTCCTGGAACTGCTCGCCGAGGCGGGGGTGCGACCGGAACAGGTGGACGCGGTGGTCAACACCCACCTGCACGCCGACCACGTCGGCTGGAACACCCGCCGGCAGGACGGGGACTGGGCACCGACCTTCCCCAACGCCGTCTACTACCTGCCCGCCGCCGACCGGGCCTTCTTCGACCCGGCCGCCGCCCACCCCGCCCGCACCAGCAGCGCGGTGGACCCGGCGAACCGGGCCGAGTGGGACCAGGTCTTCACCGACAGCGTCGCCCCCGTACTCGCCGCCGGGCAAGGCGTCGAGTGGTCGGGCACACGGCGCATCGGCGCGGGCCTGGCCCTGGAGGAGGCCCCCGGCCACACACCAGGCTCCTCGGTGCTGCGCCTGGAGTCGCACGGCGAGCGGGCGGTGTTCGTGGGGGACCTGCTGCACTCGCCGGTCCAGCTGGCGCATCCCTCCTGCAACAGCTGCTTCTGCCTGGACGCGGCGCAGGCGGCGGCCAGCCGACTGCGGATCCTGGAACGGGCCGCCGATCAGCAGGAGCTGGTGCTCCCGGCGCACTTCGCCGGACCCGGCGCCGCGCGCGTCACCCGCTCCGGCGCGGGGTTCGCCGCGCGCTGGGAGCGGTGAAAAGGGGGTGTCCGCCGTCCCCCCGGACGCGGCGGACACCCCGGCCTGATATGACGATCGTCAGGGCCGGTCGAGAGTGATGGAGTTGATCGGGCCCAGGTCGTAGTAGACGCCGTTCTGGGCGGGGATGTCGTACACGCAGTCGGAGCCGCCCGAGCCGCGGCACAGGTGGGCGTGGGCGCCGCCCGACTGGTTGTTGAGCACCCAGTGGTTGCCGTTCTGGTTGCTCAGGTTGTGGGCGCCGTAGCTCCAGTACACGTCGCTGGGGGCGGAGGCCGGGTTCTGGTCCTGCGGGTAGACGCACACGGCGCCGTGCGGGCAGCCCGCCCAGGAGCCGTCGGCGGCGCCGGCGCCGCCGGTGCCCAGGGTGGTCAGCGCGGCGGCGGCGATCCCGAGGGCGGCCAGGGCGTGGGTGATCCTGCGCATGGGTGGTTCTCCCTTGCTGGTGGAGCGGCCCTGACGTGAGGTCGGGGCCAGTGCTCGCCAGCCTAGGAACGCGGGCGCGGCGGCGGTCCCTGACATCCGACAGGGGCGCGCCGCCGTGCACGGGCGCCGCTCTAAGGCAGCGCCAGCCCGGCGGCCCCGGCGATCAGCCCGGGCAGGGCGCGCATGTCGTCGAACAGGCGGGTGCCGGGGCCGGCGAGCCAGTGGCCGGGGGTGAGGCCGCCGTGGAAGCCGAGCGAGCGCATCCCGGCCGCGCGGGCGGCCGCCACCCCGTACTTGCTGTCCTCCACCACCAGACAGGCGGCCGGATCGACGCCCATCGCCTGCGCGGCGTGCAGGAACAGGTCGGGGGCGGGCTTGCCCTCGGCGACCTCCTCGGCGCTGAAGATCCGCCCCTCGAAGCGCGCCGGCAGCCCGGTCCGCCCCAGGGTGCGGCGCAGCCGGCCGTGGCTGCTGGAGGAGGCCACGCAGTCGCGCACCCCGTCCCGTTCCAGGTGGGCCAGCGCCTCCACCACCCCGTCCACGGGCGCGAGTTCGGCGGCGAACACCTCGTCGTACAGGTGCTGGTACCTCCGCTCCCAGCCGCTTTCCAGCGGCACGCTCGCGTGCGCCGCGAGCTCGGCGGTCATGTAGGCGTGCGAGCGCCCGACGAACCGCTCCACCACCTCCTCCACCGACAACGGCCACCCGACGTCCGCGGCCACCCGCGCGTCCACCGTCACGGCCAGGCGCTCGCTGTCCAGCAGCACACCGTCGCAGTCGAAGATCACCAGCTCGATGGGTACGGGCATGACCGCCACCCCACGGCCCGGCGCAAGGGCCCGGCTCAGCCGGTACGGCGCAGCGCACCCGGCGTCAGGTCCGCCAGGGCCGGGTAGCCGTCGACGGCCATGAGCAGGTCGGCCTCGGCCAGCAGGGAACGCAGCACGTGCACGACGCCGTCCACCCCGCCCAGCGCCAGCCCGTAGGCGTACGGGCGGCCCACGCCCACCGCGGTGGCACCCAGGGCGATCGCCTTGACGACATCGGCCCCCGAGCGCACACCGGAGTCGAACAGCACCGGCAGGGCGCCGGCCGCCCCGACCACGCCCGGCAGGCACTCCAGCGCCGGCAGCCCGCCGTTGGCCTGCCGCCCGCCGTGGTTGGAGCAGTAGACGCCGTCCACGCCCGCGTCCGCGGCCCGGCGGACGTCGTCCGGGTGGCAGAGGCCCTTGAGGATCAGCGGCAGGTCGGTGAGCGAACGCAGCCACGGCAGGTCCTCCCAGGTGAGGGGGTTGCCGAAGAGCTGCGCCCAGAGCAGCACCGCCGCGCCCGGGTCCTGCTCGGGGGACTTGGCCAGGCGGGAGCGGAAGACGGGGTCGCTGGTGTAGTTGGCCAGGCAGTTCCCGCGCAGCTGGGGGAAGTTGGCGGCGGCCAGGTCGCGGGGGCGCCAGCCGGTGACCCAGGTGTCCAGGGTGACCACGATGCCCTTGAACCCGGCGGCCTCGGCCCGGCGCACCAGGCTCTCGGCCAGCTCCCGGTCGGTGGGGGTGTAGAGCTGGAAGAAGCCGGGCGTGCCGCCGAACTCGGCCGCCACCTCCTCCATCGGATCGACCGTCAGCGTGGAGGCGACCATCGGCACACCGGTGCGGGCGGCGGCCCGGGCGGTGGCGAGGTCGCCGTGGCCGTCCTGGGCGCACAGTCCGATCACCCCGATCGGCGCCAGGAACAGCGGCGAGGGCAGACGCAGGCCGAACAGGTCGAGGGACAGGTCCCGTTCCTTCGCGCCGACCAGCATCCGCGGCACCAGGCCCCACCGCTCGAACGCGGACACGTTGGCGCGCTGGGTGTACTCGTCGCCGGCGCCGCCCGCGACGTACGAGCGGACCGCAGCGGGCAGCGCGGCCAGGGCCGGCGCCTCCGACTGCGCGAACGTCATCGGCAGCCGCGGCACGACCCCGCGCAGCCCGTCGAGGTAGATCTCGTTCTGGTAGTCGGCGAACGCCACGGTCCGCTCCTCCCGCTCCGGCCCGCCGCGTGCGGGCCCGTGGCCCCCAACTGTGCAGGACCGGCCGCCGGTGACGGGGAGGACGCGGGATTCCCGCCGACGGGCCAGGGCGGATGCGGGAAGGCCTGCGGCCGCTCGGCGAGGAGGACCTCGCGCCCGTTCGCACGGGTGGGCCGCCGGGCCGCCGGGCCGTCGGGACGGGGGAGCGGGAAGTCGACGGGGCCGACGTCCTGTGCGGTGGGCCCGGTTTGCCGTGGCGGGCGCTACGCGGCTTCGGTGAGGGTGTCGACGTGCGCGGCGAGGCGCTGCAGCAGGGTCATCAAGGTGGTGAACTCCTCCGGTGTCACGCAGGCCGTCAGCCGCCCGCGCAGCGCGGCGGCCTGGGCGGAGATACGCCGGTGGGCGGCGCGGCCCTCGTCGGTCAGGGCGACGGCGTCGGGGCCGATGCGCACCCAGCCGCGGGCGGCGAGGCCGTCCAGGTAGGGGCGCATGGTGGGCTCGTCGGCGGTGAGGAAGGCGGCCATGGTCTCGTCGACCTCGGCGGCGGTCAGCGGCCCGCAGGCGACGGTGTTGAGGACCTGCCAGTCGCGCCGGCGCAGGGCGTCGGCGGCGAACAGACGGGCCATGCACCGCTCGATGGCGCCGTCGATGTGCCGCAGCCAGTAGCCGAGCGGGCGCTGCTCGCGGACGTCGGGCGGCCCGGAAGCGGTCATGACGGCGATCCCCCTTGATGCATGTCTTTTTACAACAGTTGTAACCTAGCATGCATGTCGAAGCAGGAGAAGAGCCCGCAGCAACGGGAAGCCGTCGCCGCCGTCGAACGCGCCATGGTCGCCATCCGTCGCAGCCAGACCCGCCGCTCCCTGGGCCGCATCGCCCCGCCCGACGGCGCCCGCGCCATCGACCCCACCCTGTTCGGCGTACTCGACGCCGTCGAGGCCCACGACGGCCCCTGCGCGGTCACCGACGTCGCCGCCGCCCTCGGCGTCGACCAGCCCCGCGCCAGCCGCCTGGTGCTGCGCACCGTCGAGGAGGGCTGGCTGGAACGCGGCAGCGACCCGCGCGACGCCCGCCGCACCCTGCTCGCCCTCACCCCCGCCGGCCGCGAACAGCTGGACCGCGCCCACCGCTTGCGCCGCGAGGTCTTCGCCCGCGCGATGGCCGACTGGCCCGACACCGACCGCACCGAGTTCGCCCGCCTGATCACCGCCTTCGTCGCCGGCTTCGGCCGGGCCACCACCCCCGAAGGCCGCTGAACCGCCGCCCCGTCACCCGGTGCGCCCGCGCACACCGGGTAACCGGGCGCAAGGCCCGCCCGGACGCCCTGCGCATCGCCGCCCAGCAGCACCGGCAGCGACCGGTGCCCGTTGGAGATCGGCGACTCCACCGGCTCCAGCTGCGCCCCCGGCAGCAGCGCCGGCCGCGCGAACGGCGCGGCGGGCGCGTGCGGCCGCCGCCCACCCGGCGCCCCCGGTGCGACGACTGCCCGGACCCGGCCCGATCAGGGGGCGTACGCGCGCACGAACACGTCGACGGCCGCCTGCGCCAGCGGCCCGGGGTCGGCGTCCGGCCGGTAGTCCAGCGGCCCGGTGAGCAGCGACAGCAGGTGTTCGGCGGCCTGGTCCGGGTCGCATGGGCGCAGCCGCCCGGCGAGGGCCAGGCGGGCCAGCCGGTCGGCGAGGGCGGCGCGCACCCGCAGCGCGGTGCGCTCGCGCACCCCCGCCGCGAGATCGGGAAACCGGGCGGGCGGGGAGGCGGCCAGCTGCCGTACGGCGGACGCCTCTTCGCAGGTCAGCGCGGACAGCAGCCCGCGCGCCGCGGTGGTCAGCGCCGGGCGGGGGTCGGCGCCGGCGGGGGACGGGCGCAGCTCGTCGAGGACGGTGAGAGCGCGGGCGGCGATGCGGTCGGCGGCGGCCTCGACCGCCTCGCGGAAGAGGCTCTCCTTGTCGTGCAGGTGGTTGTAGACGGTCGGCTTGGCGACGCCCGCCTCCCGGGCGATCTCCTGCACGCACGTCTGCGCGTAGCCGCGCCGGGCGAAGACCGTGAACGCGGCGTCCAGGATGGCCTGTCGCCGCTCGATCCGCCCACGGCCCGTACGTCCGGCGCCGGTTGACACTTCTGAACCCACGGGTTCAGCGAAGGGTGAAGGGTGGAGAGTGGCGTGATCGTCCACATGCTGAGGTTCGCGTTCAAACGGGACACCACCGAGCAGCAGCGCGAGCACGTGCTCACGGTGATGCGCCGCACGGCCTCGGTGGAATCGGTGTCCTTCGGGACGGTCGGTCAGAGCCTGGGGGAGGAGGACGGCTTCACCCACGCCTACTGCGTGGGCATAGCCGACCTGGACGCCCTGCGGCGCTACATGCACGACCCCGTGCACCTGGCCGGGGACCCGCAGATCATGCCCCACCTGGCCCGGATCGCCATCGGCCCCGACCTGTCCGACGACATGACGCCGGACCTGGCCGGGAGGATCCTCGCACTGCACGAGGAGAAGGCGGCGCTGTACCCGCGGTGGGCCGCCGAGATCGCACCGCTGCCCGCGGCGGCGTAGGTCCGGGCGGCCCGACTCCGCCTGCCTCAACCAGCCAAGGGCAGACGCCAGTTGTTGGAGCGGATGGGGTTGCCCGGCGGGTACTCGAAGCCGACCTCGCCGACCAGCTCGAAGCCCGCCTTGCGGCACACCGTGTTGGAGGCGTCGTGGTGCACCGAGGGGAAGGCGTGCAGCCAGGGCGGCGTGCCCTCGCGCCCGGCCCGCTCGGCGCACAGCAGCAGCGCCCGCACCGCCAGGCCCCGGCCCTGGAACCCGGGCAGGACGGCGTACCCGGTCTCGTAGACGTCCTGGCCCTCCCAGGCGTGCGTCCAGTAGCCGACCGAGCCGGCGATCTCGCCGCCCTGCAGGAGCAGGAACATCTGCCCGCCGGTGAGCGCGAGGTAGCGCTCGTGGCGGCGCCGGACCTGCTCCTCGCTCTCCACCCCGCCGAGGTGCTCGGTCAGTTCGGGGGTGTTCTGTCGGTGCAGCAGGTCGAGGCCCTGCTCGGACCAGGGCGCGAGGGTGAGGGGGATCGTCATGGCCGCACGCTAGCGCGGGGGTCCGACAACGGGCCGGTGCCCGGCGGCAGGCGCTCGACGGGGACGCCGGTGTCCGACACCACGCGCCCCGTGCGCGCGTGCCGGGCACCGGAGGGAGGCTCGCCCCACCAGGGTTACCGCCAGGGCCGGCCCGGCGGAGAACCGAATCTCCGGCTCCGACGGCACGTTCCCCGGCCGGCTGCCGGACGCCCGGTCCATCCGCCTTCGCCCGGTCCCGTCGTCCCGCACGGGACGCCCGGCCGTCCGTCGTGAGCGTCCCGTGCCCGCGCGGAAGGCGAACCGGGGGCAGCCGGGTGCGAGAGGCGGGACCGGTCGGGCTTCGTCCCGCGGGGTGGAACCGCGCCCGCCGGACGCCCTGATCGGGGAGACGACCCGCGAGCACGCGGACCTCGACCTGGTCGTCCTGCTCGACCAACTCGGCCTGGTGCGCGAGGTGTTGGCCCGGGCCGCCCGGGTCCTTGGAGGCGCGGACGGGCGTCACGTCCGCGAAGCCGTCGTTCTGGTGGGTGCCGGTGTTCTCGACGTCCTCGGCCCGGGCGGTGGTGGCCTCGTTGCGGATGTCGCCGCGCGTGAGGATCACGCTGCCCCACAGCGGCACGGGGGCCTTGTGGGGGCTGTTGCGAAAGTGCTGGTTACAGCCGCTCGTTGAGGACTGCGACCGGCATGGTCGCCACTCGGCGCACGGCACGTTCCCCGTATCTCGTGGCGGCGGCGCCACGACCTTGACCTCAACCGCACTTGAGGTCCTAGCTTGGCGATCATGACGACCGTGAACACCCCGCAGAACGGCACCGCCACGCTCGGCCAGCGGCCCATCGCCCTGGTCGCCTGGGGCGCCACCGAGGCGATCCTGCGGCACTCGCAGGCCGCCCTGGCACGCATCGACGTGACCCAGCCCCAGTGGTGGGCGCTCAACAACATCGTCCGGGCCGAGCAGGGCCTCACCAGGGAGGAGATCCGCGCCGTGGCCGTACCCTACGGCATGGGCACCCAGGTGATCGTCCACGCCGCCGACGCCCTCGTGCACCGGGGCTGGCTCGACACCGGCGCGGACGGCCGGCTGACCCTCACGGAACAGGGCCGCGCGGGCCTGGCGACAACGAAGGAACACATGGACCGGGTGCGCGCGCAACTCCTCGGCGACATCACGGAGCAGGAGTACGCCACTGCGGTCTCCGTGCTCCAGCGCGTCACCGACAACCTCGCCCAGGATCTGTTGTGAAGGTGCCGGTCGCAGCCATCCGTCGATGGCCGCGACCAGCACGGTCGCCCCGTAGCGGACGGCAGGCCCGGCGCTTGAGCCGATTGATCCCGCATTCACCCGCATGGCGCTCCTTGCGGCCGGCCTCGTCGACCTCGGGCGGTCGACCCACGTCCTCCTCGTCGGCCCGGACCGCACGGACGGGCCGATCCTCCCGGGCGGCGCCGCCCGCCCCGACGACGTCCTCGACGGCGGCACCGTCCGCGACGACACCCCCCCTCGCCGTCCCGCCCCAGCACAAGAGCGGCCTGCTCGGCGCCCGCTTCGTCCCGGTCCGCGAACTCCCCGACGTCACGGCGCCGTCCCAACTCGCGCGCATCAGCGAGGCGTTGGCCAGCCGCACCCCGCCGGTCCCCCTCCACCGCCGGCGCGCCGCCCGACGGGCAACGGCTCAGGGCGCCTCGGTCACGACCCAGTCCGCGGCGAGGCAGTCGCCGCCGGGCTGGGCGCCGAGGTTCCCCGCCCGCGTCTGCGTCAGATACAGATCGTTGTCGTTGAGCTCGGACTCCGACCGGACGCGGACGTGGCTGCCGGGGGCGAGGTCCCAGGCGGCCTCCGTCGTGCGGCACTGCCCGTAACGGACGTTCCAGCCGTCGCCGATGGCCACGCAGCCCCGGCCGCCCTTCTCCGGGTCGAACGCCGAGACGTTGAGGGAGGCGCCCTCCGGCCGTAGCTCCCAACGCTGTTCGGGCACCGCCTCGCACGGCTCCAGGCGCACCTGGGCGGTGCCGAAGGTGTGGTGCAGGCAGGTGCCGGCACGGGCGTTGCGCAGCGTGTACGCCACCGGCTCCGCCGAGTGCGCGGCGGCCGGGAACAGGGACAGCGACGCGACAGCGGCCAAGGCCACCGCGCGGCGAAGGCGAACGGGCATGAGGGGGCTTTCAGTTGAGGCGCGGGGCGTCGAATGCCGCGAGCACGGCACAGCAGCCCACTCCCGCCGACTCCGCGTCGGATCTGCATGATCCATTCCACCGGGGATCAACGACCGACGCGGAGTCAGGACACGAAGCGCCGCCGCCCTGCAGCACCTCGGACGGGTCGGCGTAGGCGCGCATGCCCACGATCCGCCCGTCGCGGACGGTGAACACGTCGGCGGCGGTGATGTCGAGCGGGTCGCCGTCGGCGAGGACACCGTGGACGACGACGTGCCCGCCGCTGCGGTAGGCGACGGGCTCGGAGTGCGGCTCGCCCCACATCGCGTACGAGGCGCCCAGGTACTCGTGGACGGCGGCGTCGATATCGCTCCGGGCCTACACGCCGTACGCGGCGGGCACGAGGGCGACATCGGGGCCGGTGCGGTCTGCGGGAGCGGCGGTCATCGCCGGGAACCTCGTCCAGTAAGGGAGTTGACCGGAAGAGGAGTGTCGGGCGCGGACATGCGAGAGCGCAGGAAGTCGGCCGGGCCGACTTCCTGCGCTGCACCCGCCTCAGGGGTGGGTTACCGCTGCGAAGCGCGCCGGCGGCTGATCCGCGTGGCCGCCGCGCCGGCCGCGAGGAACGCGGCCGAGAGGCCGAGCAGGACGGGGGTCTTCGGCGCGCCCGTCTGGGCCAGCTCGCCGTGGTGCTCCTCGCCCTTGCCGTGGTGGCCGGGCTTCATCTCGTGCTCGCCGTGGTGCTCCTCGCCCTTGCCGTGGTGGCCGGGCTTCATCTCGTGCTCGCCATGGTGGGCCGGCTTGTGCGCCGGCCGTTCCTCGCCCTCCTCCGCGACGAACTTGATCTTGTTCAGGTTGAGGGCGGTGTTCTTGGAGCTGTTCTCCGAGGAGTTGTTCGAGTTGCTGGCGGCGGTGTTGTCGACGTTGTTGGCGACGCTGTTCTGCACGACGACCGCCACATCGACCTTTTGGGCCTGGCCCTGGTGCTGCGCGGAGTTCTGGTCCTGGTCCTGGCCCTGGTGCTGCTCCTGGCCGTCGGGCTTGCCGTGCTCCTCGGGCTTGCCGGGCTTGTGCTCCTCGGGCTTGCTCGGCTTGTGCTCCTCGGGCTTGCCGGGCTTGTGCTCCTCGGGCTTGCTCGGCTTGTGCTCCTCGGCCTTGCCGGGCTTGTGCTCCTCGGGCTTGCCCGGCTTG
>NZ_JBEXKB010000045.1:0-36787 GCF_040609455.1 Kitasatospora sp. NPDC004669 | reverse complement strand
CTTGTGCTCCTCGGCCTTGCCGGGCTTGTGCTCCTCGGGCTTGCCGTGCTCCTCGGGCTTGCCGTGCTCCTCGGGCTTGCCGTGCTCGCAGGGCTTGCAGTGCTCGCCGTGCTCCTCGGACTTGCCGTGCTCGCACTTGTCCTCATGCTTGCAGTGCTCGCCGTGCTCCTCGGGCTTGCCGTGCCCCTCAAACTTGCCGTGCTCCTCGGGCTTGCCGTGCTCGCCGTGCTCGACGGGGATGCCGGGAACGTCGGGCATGCAGAAGAGTTCGCCGAGGCCGGCGAGGTGGCCGCCGTGCTCGTGCCCGGGCTCGTGGAGGCAGTTCTTGCTGCCGTTCGCTCCCATGTCCATGGGAAGCGTCGACGGCGCCTGCCCCGCCAGCCGCTCGCCCTCGGGGCCCTGCTCGCCGGTCTGGGCCGCGTCATCCGCCTGCGCGGCGCCGGGCTCCTGGCCGTCGGCCAAGGCGGCCTCGAGCTCGGGCTCGGTGTCACCGTCGGCCCGGTGGAGCGGGCGGGCGGCCTGCATCGACTGGAAGGCGCTGCTGCCGGTGAAGGTCCGGGTGCCGGCCGCAGAGGTGCCGCCCTCCTCGGCCAGGCGCATGAGGCTGTCGACCCATTCGCCCCGGGCCTCCGCCGAAGCGGAGGCTGCGCCGTGGCCGGCGACGGGCGAGGCATGGGCGGTACCGCCGGCACCCCACACGAGGGCGGCCGATGTCAACCCCGACAGGACCAGGGTGGTGATTCGAGTTCGCATGACGCTCCTGGATGATCCGCAAAACGGATCTTCTGAATACGCTCCCCTACCACCCAATCGCGGCGCGCGTGGCCGCGGATTAACCACACCGGCCCAACGCATTACCGAGCGTGGACGAACGCCGCCCGAGCGTTCCGCCCCGCGGTCCGCACCGCCGCGCCCGAGCCACGTCGCGGCTGCGCCCGGGTCCTGACGGCCCGCCGTGACGATGCGGCCACCGTCGGCGACATGCAGGGGCGGTGGTTTCCGGCGAACATCCGTTCCATGAGGATCTCAATCCCGGCAGCGGTCCTTGCGGGCTGCATCACCGTCCTGCTCTTCCAGCCCACGGCCGTCGCCGTGGACGACTCGGGTGCCGCTGCCCCGGCACCCCGTACCTCCGCCGGAGGCGGTTCGGTCACCTCGGTGGCCCTCACCTCCGGCGGAGCCGTCGCGCCCCGGTCCACCCGTTCGTTCGAACTTCTCGGCGTGGTCTGGGACGGCTCCCCGACGGCCCTCGCCGGAGGCTTCGTCCGGGTCCGCACCCGCGACGCGGCCACCGGCCGCTGGAGCGACTGGCACACCCTGGAGGCCGATGCCGTGGACGGCCCGGACGCCGTCGCGCACGGCGCCACCGCCCCGCTGTGGGCCGGACGCAGTGACGGCGTCGCGGTCGACGTGCACCCCGGTCCGGCCGGACTCCCGCGCGGACTGCGGGTCGAACTGGTCGACCCCGGCCAGGGGGCGGCGGCCTCCACCGATGCCCAGACCCTGCCCGAGCGCCCGGCCGGGCCCGAGACCGCCGCCGCTCCGCGCCCCGGCATCGTCACCCGGGCCGGATGGGGCGCGGACGAGTCCATCCGTGAAGCGGGCTTCGTGTACACCGGCGCGGTCCGGGTGGCCTTCGTCCACCACACCGCGACCGCCACCGACTACGCCTGCTCCGACGCCCCCCGGGTGATCCGGTCGATCTACCAGTACCACGTGCAGAGCAACGGCTGGCGGGACATCGGCTACAACTTCCTGGTCGACCGCTGCGGCACCATCTACGAGGGCCGCGCCGGCGGCGTCGACCAGCCCGTCTTCGGTGCCCACACCCTCGGCTTCAACACCAACTCCTCCGGTATCGCCGCCATCGGCACGTTCAGCTCGGACACCCCGCCGCAGGAGCTGCAGGACGGCCTCGCGAAGATCTCCGCGTGGAAGCTCGGCCTCACCGGCCGGTCGGCCGGCGGGACCGCCCAGCTCACCTCCGGCTCCGACGCCAGCCTCTACCCCAAGGGCACCGTCGTCGCCTTCCACGCCATCTCCGGCCACCGCGACGGCTTCGCCACCGAATGCCCCGGTGAGGCCCTCTACGCCAGGCTCCCCGCCATCCGCGGCACGGCGGTGCGTCTCCAGGGGTGAGGGGCCGCGGATCCGTCGGCGCCCCGACCCTCCCGTCCGGGGCGACGCCGCACGGCACGGTGCGTCCCGACCGGCCACCGCCGGCCGGGACGTGCCGCGCGGCGTCCTGTCCGGCCCCTGTCCCGGCCACCGGCGGGCCGCACCCGCTCCACCAGGAGGACCACCGCGTCATCGCCCAACGACCCCGCCATCGACGCCGGAGCCCGTTCACGCGCCGCCCGCAACCGCGCGAGATACTCGACCAACACGGCGATCGAGGCCGCACGCAGCACAACGGCGGCCCACGAGAGGGCCGACAGCGCCGAAGGCTCCACCGCAGGCGCGAGTATCGGCATGGCCGGAGAAGACGAGGACCTGGATCGAGAAGAAGTCGCGCAAGAGCCAAGCCGACTTCGCATGCGTATCCTGCGGCTTCACCTGCAACGCGGACACCAACGCGGCAACCAACGTCGCGGTAGGACAGGCCGTCAGGCCCGGGAAGACACCTTCCGGTACCGGAGGGGCAGCACCGCGCCAGCGGTCGAGTGCCCGTGAACCTCAACACCCCAACCGGTGTTGGAATCCCCCGGCCTTGACCGGGGGAGGATGTCAACCCTGGAGCCGATCAACACAGCGGCGCGAACGCCGCTTGCGCCCGCCCGGTGGGCATGGGGAATCGACGGGGCGGGCGTCGAGAAGAGGGAGCAGCCCGTGCCCGAGGAGCGACAGCGCCGGATCGTCCTGGTCCGCCACGCCAAGTCCGACTGGCCCGACGTGGACGACCACGACCGGCCCTTGGCCGAGCGGGGTCGCAAGGCCGCCCCGCTCGCCGGGCGTTGGCTCGCCGAGCACGGCCTCACCCCGGATCTCGCGCTGGTCTCCACCGCCGTCCGCACCCGTGAGACCTGGGCGCTCATGGCCGCCGAACTCCCGACCGCACCCGAGACCGTCTACGACGAGCGCCTCTACGACATCGGCCTCGGCGAGCAGCTCATCGCCCTTCTCGCCGAAACCCCCGACGAGGTCGTCACCCTGCTCGTGCTCGGCCACAACCCCGTCGTCCACGAGGCGGCCGACGCCCTGGCCGATGAGGCCGACGACGAGGACCAACTGGCCCGGATGCAGGGGCGCTTCCCGACGGCCGCCATCGCGGTGCTGACCTTCCAGGGCCCCTGGACGCGCGTCGGGCCCGGCGCGGCACGGCTCACCGCCTACCGCACGCCCAAGGACGCCTGACCGCCGACCCCCGTGACCGCCCGGCGCCGTTCGGCCCCTACCGGTCTCCCCGTTGGTGACGTGCACTTGATCAAGCGGGGAGTCCAGGGGAACGGGCCTTTGCCCGCCCGCCGGTGTCCGGGCCGAAGGGCGGGCGGGGCGCGGGCGGGCCCGGCGGTTGGACCGGGCGGGATCCGCATGCCTACCGCTGGCGGGGCTCCCGCACCTTCCGCAGCCCCAGGTCCGACACCTCACCCAGGTGTCCGAGCTTGTCCGGGTTGGCGACGGCGTGGATCCGCCGCACCGCGCCGTCGACGATGTCGAGCGCGACCACGTTGAGCACCCGTCCCTCGGCGTCGTAAACGACCACGCCGGGGCGGCCGTTGATCCGGGCCGGCACCAGGCTCGCGCCGAGCCGGGTGACCGAGGTGGTCAGGTACGCCTTCAGGTTGGTGATGGGGGTACCCGCCCGCTCGACGCGGGTCAGGTTGAGGAAGGTGTCCTGGACGAGGTCCTCGGCGTCACCCACCGAGCCCGTCATGCCGTAGGCGATGGAGAACAGCAGCGGCCGGTACCCGACCGCGTCCGCCGCCGCATCCGCCGGTCCCGCCATGGAATCCCTCCCCTTCGGCGCCGCCCGGACCCCGGGGTGGCGCGCGTCACATCGGCACCTGTCACAGGGCGCCCGGCTGCCCTGTCTTAAAGGACGACCAGCGGACAACGTACCGAGGAGCGCATCATGGAAGCCCGCCTGCACCCCTTCGCCAGCCCCGTCATGGGCAAGGTCTTCAAGCACCTCGTCGCCGCGAACCGGATCCTGCTGGAGTCGACCCTGCCGGTCGCCGTCCAGGAGCTGGTCAAGCTGCGCGCCAGCCAGATCAACGGCTGCGGGTACTGCGTCGACATGCACTTCAAGGACGCCGTGCACGCCGGCGAGGAGGCGACCCGGCTGAACCTGGTGGCGGTGTGGCGGGAGGCCACCGTGTTCACCGAGGCCGAGCGGGCCGCCCTGGAGCTGGCCGAGGAGGGCACCCGGCTCGCGGACGCGGCGGGCGGGGTCGGCGACGAGGTGTGGGAGAACGCCGCCAGGCACTACGACGAGGAGCAGCTCGCCGCCCTGGTGAGCCTGATCGCGTTGATCAACGCCTTCAACCGCGGCAACGTGATGGCCCGCCAGCCCGCCGGCGGCTACCGCGCCGGGCAGCGCCACGCGCTCTGATGCCCGTCCCTGGCCTGTAAGGAGAAGGAGAACGCCGTGAACCTCGCGCTGTGGATCGTCGCCGGACTGCTGGCCGCCGCCTACCTGCTCGGCGGCGCCTTGAAGATGGTCGCCCCGAAGGAGAGGATCGCCGCCGCCGGGCGGAGCGGGCGCTGGGTCGAGGACTTCAGCGCGGGAGGGGTGAAGGCGATCGGCGCCGTCGAGGTGCTGGCCGCGGTGGGGCTGGTCCTGCCCGCCGTGCTCGGCATCGCGCCGGTGTTCGTGCCGCTGGCCGCGCTCGGGCTGGTGCTGCTGATGATCGGGGCGGCGGCGGTGCGGATCCGGCGGCAGGAGTACGGGCTCGTCGCGGTGGATGTGGTCTATGTCCTGCTGGCCGCGTTCGTGGCGTGGGGGCGCTTCGGGCCGGAGTCCTTCCTCAGCTGACGGTCGACCGGCTTGCCGGGTGCGGCGCTTCGCCGTGCGAGCGCCGCGGGGGAGCGGTCGCACGGCCGGGTGCCGTCGGCCGAGGGCGACATGGCGCTCGACGCCCGGCACGGGTGGCCTTCCTCTCCGTCGGGGCGGTGATCGCCTCGCGGCACCGGTCGCGGTCGCCCCGCCCGAACGCCGGGCCGCGCGGGCAGGTCGGGTACGGGCCGATGCGCCCGCCCGCGCGCGGGGACTCGGCGTCGTCGCGGTCGCCGCGCACGGTGCGCGGCATCCGCTCGGACGGGCCGGCCCCGGCCCGGGCGAAGTCGGTGCTCGGCGAGCCGGTCGATCGGGACGGCGGCCTCGACGCGGTCGGCGGCGCGGGCCTGGCCGTCGGGTCGTCGCGGACGAAGGAGGGCTTGGCGCAGGCGGCGGCGAACCCCTTGGGCTCGGCGGGCCCGGCCTCGGTGACGGTGAACGGCCGCTTGTCGCTCCGTCTCTCCCGGACGACCTCGCGCCGGCCGGCCGGCCGGCCCGTCCCGCTCCGGGCGGGTCGGCCCGGCGTGGAGCCGCTGCGGCCGGGCGTACCGGAAGTCGGCCACCCCCGGGCCGAAGCTCTCGGCCGGCTCGTAGCCGCTGGCCCCCCACCGGGCACCGCGGCCAGGACGGGATGCCCGAGGGCCGTCGGATCGCTCCTCCCCACCGCCGTCGACGCCCGCGACCTCATCGCCCCGGACGCCCGCCGGACCCCGGGCTCCTGAACCGGCTCGGGCCCGCCCCGTCACCCGTTCGGCCTAGTGGCGCCGCCGCCATCGCCGGCGTCCGGTGCCCGGATGCGCCCGGGCGTGCGGCGAGGTAGCCGGCCGTGCGCCGGGGGCCCCGGGCGCGGGACTGCGCGAGGCCGGCGCCCGGGGTGCGCGGGTGGGCGGCCGAGGGGGCGGTCGGTTCGGCGGCGGAAAGCCCCGTGGGGGAAGTGAAGGCGAGCAGCGGGTGCCCGGCCGGCCCGCCCGCGCACAGCAGGCTCTCGTAGCGGCCCGGGCCCGGTTCGTCGCGGCCCGTCGCCGGGACCCGGGTGAGGTCGAGGTCGGCGCCGGGGGAGCGGTGCGTCTCCTGCGCGGCGACGTCGCTGAATTGGCCCACTGTGACCGGATGCGCGCGGCACGGTACTTCACCGGAAAGGGCGGGGTCGCGGAAGGCCGTCCCGCAGCCCCGGGTCGGGGACCGTCCGGCGAAGTACGGCCCGCCCGGCAGCGTCAGCGCGGCCTCGCGCCGGGGTGTGCGCCGGTCGCGGCGGCCGGGGCGGGCGCGCGCCGCGCCCTCGGGCCGGCCGCCGTACAGGTAGCAGCCGAAGCGGGCGGCGTGCAGGTTCGAACCGTGCGCCGTGTACCGGACGAGCGGGTCTTCGCCGCCGTGGTCGGAACCGCCCCTTCCGGTCCACACGGTATTCACAGGAAACGTCCCCACGGAGAACGACGGCGACAGACCCTCACACAAATGTGCGAATCAGGTGAACGGCTTGATGATCCGACCAGTACCCCCCGATTCGGTAGCCACCCCCTCACTACCGGTACCGTTCCGGACGCCATGGCGTTCATCACTCTGCCCCCTCCCGTCACACCCCCCGGTTTTCGCCGACTACCCTTCACCAGCGAAAATGCTTGAAAACCACCGAAATGACATTCGATTCGCATTGCTGCCGCCGCACGCGGCATCGATCATGAGAATTTCCTTTGACCACACCTTCGCTGCATCCAGCGGACTCCCAGTGGAGTCATGGTGAGTGGGCGCGCCCCATCAGGTGACACCATGTGACGTCTGCGTCACACCAGGTGCGCACGCCACGTGCATGACGTACGCGCCCCCAAGGAAAACGGAGCCGAGGAACCCACCCCCATGGACGTACGCCACGACACGGCCGGCCCAGGCACGCTGCACCGCCCCCATCCGGGGCAGGCGGCCAGCTGGCCGGTGGCCCAGCCCGCGCACCCGCGCAGCCTGCTCGACATCATCGCCGCGACCGCCGACGCCCACCCGCAGGCGCCCGCACTCGACACCGGCGACGCGGTCCTGGACTACCGCACCCTGGCGCAGGAGGTCGACGCCCTCGCCGGCGTACTGGCCGGCCACGGCATCGGCTGCGGCGACCGGGTGGGCGTGCGCATCCCCTCCGGCACCGCCGACCTCTACGTCTCGATCCTCGCGGTGCTGCGCTGCGGCGCCGCCTACGTGCCGGTGGACGCCGACGACCCCGACGAACGCGCCGAGATGATCTGGCAGGACGCCCAGGTCTGCGCGATCCTCGGCGCCGAGCGCCGGCTGTTCGCCGGACCCGCCGCCCGCCCCTCCGGCCGCCCGGCCTGGCCCTCGCCGGCCGACGACGCCTGGATCATCTTCACCTCCGGCACCACCGGCCGCCCCAAGGGCGTCGCCGTCACCCACCGCAGCGCCGCCGCCTTCGTCGACGCCGAGGCCCGCATCTTCCTGCCCGCCCAGCCGCTCGGCCCCGGCGACCGCGTCCTCGCGGGCCTCTCCGTCGCCTTCGACGCCTCCTGCGAGGAGATGTGGCTGGCCTGGCGCCACGGCGCCTGCCTGGTCCCGGCCCCCCGCTCCCTGGTCAAGGCCGGCACCGACCTCGGCCCCTGGCTCGTCAGCCGCCGCATCACCGCCATCTCCACCGTCCCCACCCTGCTCGCCCTGTGGCCGCAGGAGTGCCTGGACCAGGTCCGCCTGATCATCGTCGGCGGCGAGGCCTGCCCCGCCGAACTGGTCGAGCGCCTGGCCGTCCCCGGCCGCGAGTTCTGGAACACCTACGGCCCCACCGAGACCACCGTCGTCGCCACCGCCGCCCGGATGCTGCCCGGCCAGCCGGTGCGCATCGGCGCCCCGCTGGACGGCTGGGAGATCGCCGTCGTCGACCAGGCCGGCAACCCCGTGCCCTGGTACGAGACCGGCGAACTGCTGATCAGCGGCATCGGCACCGCCCGCTACCTCGACCCCGCCAAGGACGCCGAGAAGTTCAGCCCCCACCCCGCGATCGCCTCCCCGCGCGTCTACCGCAGCGGCGACCTCGTCCGCAACGACCCCGAGGGCCTGATCTTCCTCGGCCGCGCCGACGACCAGATCAAACTCGGCGGCCGCCGCATCGAACTCGGCGAGATCGACGCCGCCCTCCAGGCCCTCCCGGGCATCCGCGCCGCAGCCGCCGCCGTACGCAAGACCCCGGCCGGCGCCGACCTGCTGGTCGGCTACCTCGTCGCCCAGCCCGGCACCGACCCCGACCTCGCCACCGCCCGCCAGCAACTGCTGGAACGCCTGCCCGCCCCGCTGGTCCCGGTCCTCGCCCTGGTCGACTCACTGCCCACCCGCACCTCCGGCAAGGTCGACCGCAACGCCCTGCCCTGGCCGCTGGCCACCACCGGCAGCGCCGCCGCCGCCGAGACCCTCGACGGCACCGCCGGCTGGCTGGCCGGCCGCTGGGAGCGCCTGCTCGGCATGGCCCCGGGCAGAAACGACGACTTCTTCGCCCTCGGCGGCTCCAGCCTCACCGCCGCCCGCCTGGTCTCCGAACTGCGCACCCGCCACAACGGCGTCTCCGTCGCCGACCTCTACGCCCACCCGGTACTCGGCGACCTCGCCGGCTACCTCGACTCCCTCGCCCCGGCCCAGCCGGCGGCCGCGGCCGGGCCGGAAGCCGCCGCGACCACCGCACCCGTACGGCCGGTACGCCGCACCCCGCGCAGCGCGGGCCTGTGGCAGACCCTCATCCTGCTCGGCCTGTTCGGCCTCGCCGGCCTGCGCTGGGTCATCGTCCTGATCGCCGTCGACAACCTCCTCGGCAGCCACCTCCCCTGGGCCCCGCACAGCTCCTGGTGGCCCGTCGTCGCCGGCCTGCTCCTCTTCTACAGCGCCCCCGGCCGCACCCTGACCGCCGCCGCCGGCGCCCGCGTCATCACCGCCGGCATCCGCCCCGGCAGCCACCCCCGCGGCGGCCACGTCCACCTCAGACTCTGGGCCGCCGAACGCTTCACCGCCATGTTCGGCACCGGCGCCCTGAGCGGCACCCCCTGGGCCCCGCGCTACGCCCGCATGCTCGGCTGCCGCGTCGGCAAGAACGTCCAACTGCACGCCCTGCCCCCGGTCACCGGCCTGGCCCGGATCGGCGCCGGCGCCTCCGTCGAACCCGAGGTCGACATCGCCGGCTGGTGGCTCGACGGCGACACCCTCCACCTGGGCCACCTGGACATCGGCGAGGGCGCCAGCATCGCCCACCGCGCCACCCTGATGCCCGGCGCCCGCATCGGCGCCGGCGCCGAGATCGCCCCCGGCTCCTGCGTCACCGGCGCCGTCCCACCCGGCGAACACTGGAACGGCTCCCCGGCCCGCCCCTCCACCGAGGCCCGCACCCCGTGGCCGCCCACCCCCGCCCGCCCCTCGCGGATCTGGAACCTCGCCTACGGCGTCGGCTTCGCCCTCTTCGGCCTCGTCCCGATCATCGCCGCGCTGCCCGCGCTGCTCATCGTCTACCCGATGATCGACACCGACCACACCCTGGTCCAGGCCCTGCTCCAGCTGCTGCCGCTGACCGTCCCGCTCGCGGTGCTGACCATCTGCTGCCACGCCGCGCTGATAGCCCTGCTGATCCGCGCCCTCTCACTCCCGCTGCGCCCGGGCTTCCACCCGGCCACCGGCCGCGTCGCCTTCTGCGCCTGGGCCGTCTCCGGACTCAGCGACACCGCCCGGCGCACCCTCTTCCCCTTCTACGCCAGCCTCTTCACCCCGGTGTGGCTGCGCCTGCTCGGCGCGAAGATCGGCCGCCGGGTCGAGGCCTCGACGGTCCTGTCGCTGCCCAGCCTGATGCGGGTCGACGACGGCGCCTTCCTCGCCGACGACACCCTCGTCGCCCCTTACGAGCTGCGCGCCGGCTGGCTGCACCTGGGCCGCTCGCACGTCGGACGCCGCTCCTTCGTCGGCAACTCCGGCATCGTCGGCCCGGACCGCCACCTGCCCGACAACTCCCTGGTCGGCGTGCTCTCCGACACCCCCGCCCACGCCCCCGAGGGCTCCTCCTGGCTGGGCCGGCCCGCCTTCGCGCTGCCCCGGGTGGCCGACACCGGCGGCGAGGGCCGCACCTACGACCCGCCCAAGCGCCTGATGTGGGCGCGCGCCGGCGTCGAGGTCTGCCGGCTCCTTCCCGTCATCATCGCCGCCCTGCTGGCCGACCTGGTGCTCGCCGCCCTGCAGTCGATAAGGAACGACTACGGGCTGGGCGTGGCCTTCGGCACCGCCGGACTGGTGCTGATCGTCGCCGCCGTCGTCGCCTGCGCCATCGCCACCGCCGCCAAGTGGCTGCTGGTCGGCCGCTTCCGCGTCGCCGAGCACCCGCTGTGGTCCTCCTTCGTGTGGCGCAACGAGCTCTACGACACCTTCGTCGAGGAACTCGCCATGCCCTTCGGCGGCGGCGCCATCACCGGCACCCCGTACCTGAACCTGTGGCTGCGCAGCCTCGGCGCCAAGATCGGGCGCGGCGTGTGGTGCGAGACCCACTGGCTGCCCGAGAGCGACCTGGTCACCGTCGAGGCGGGCGCCAGCGTCAACCGCGGCACCGTGCTGCAGACCCACCTGTTCCACGACCGCGTGATGCGCCTGGGCCCCGTCCACCTGGGCGCCGGCTCCACCACCGGGCCGCACTCGATCGTGCTGCTGAACTCCGCGCTCGGCGACAACACCACGGTCGGCCCGGCCTCGCTGGTCATGCGCGGCGAGAACGTCCCCGGCGCCACCCGCTGGCTCGGCAACCCCGTCGCCGCGTGGAACGCCGATCCCACCCCGCCGGCCGGCCGCCGCGCCTCCCGGGGCCGCAGGCGTGCGGCGGCGGTGTGATCCAGGTCACTTCCGGCGGGCGATGAGTTATCGGTGCGGTCACGGTCCTACCCCGTGACCGCACCGTTTCTGCTTTGCCCGCACTTGAGGGGACGCCGGACATGACCACGGCAACTGTGAAGACCGCCGCCGCGAAGACCGCGGGCCGCACCGGCATGACGCAGCAACGCCCCGACCTGACGCGCAGTCGGGTCGAGCGCAAAGCGGTACGCCTGCGTCACGATCACCAGGTGACCGTACCGGCAGCCATCGACAGCCGGGCGAAATGCTCGAATTATTGAGGAATGCTGATGAAATCGACAACAGTTGGCAGCCCCCGCCCCTTCGGCGTCCCGGACGGGGTGAGCGACGACGAGGCGGTCGAGCTCCTCGCGGGCGTCCACCGTGACGGCCTCGACGCCCTCCACGACACCCCGGCGGGCTGAACCCCGTGCCTTCCCGACCGGTGACCGGGGGCCGGGTCCGCCGGCGACACGAGTCGGAAGGAAGGCGGATCCGGCCCCGGCACGTTCCCGTACGGGCGGGGGCATCGACCGCGGACTGCCCGTACGGCTGCGGTCGGCACCCATTGGACGACTTCAACAGCACTTGAAGTCAAGCCGGGCCCCGCCGCCGTCCCCGCCCCGCCGCCGTCCCCGCCCCGCCGGTGCCCCCGCGCGGCGGGCGGCCACCGCAGCGGGGTAGCCTCGCTCCCGGCGGGGCCGGACGGGCCGAGCGGACAGGGACGGGGCGGATGACGGAGCAGCAGCGCGGCTACTGGCGGGAGTCGGACGGCTCGGCCGTCGCCGTCAGCCAGGCGCACATCGTGTGGACCAGGGCGGCCTACCCGGCCCTGGTGGACGTGGCGCGCCGCTACCACGCGGTGGTCACCTACGCCGAGCTGGCCGAGGCGGTGCAGCAGGCCTCCGGGGTGCGCACCAGCGTCAACCAGCGGCACTGGATCGGCAAGGTGCTGGCCCTGGTGGTGCGCGAGGCGCACCGGCGCGGGGACCCGCCGCTGACGGCGCTGGTGGTGCACGCCGCCGACGGCATGGTCGGCATCGGTTACCAGGACGTGCTGGCGGTGGCCGGGCAGCCGCCGATCGCCGACGAGATGGACCGCGAGCAGCACGCGGCCGCCGCCCGCCTGGCCTGCTACCGGCACTTCGGCGCCGAGCTGCCCGCCGACGGCGGCATCCCGGCGCTCGCCCCCCGGTTGAAGACCACGGTGACCCGCAAGGCCGCCGCCGCCACCCCGCCGCGCCCGCCGGCGATCTGCCCGAACTGCTTCCTCGAGCTGCCGGCGACCCGGGTGTGCGACTCCTGCGGCGAGCAGATCCCGTAACCGGCCGGCCCCGCCGAGCCGCCGTCGCACGGGCGTCGTCAGACGGCGGCGGGCAGGCGGCCGGGCATCCGCCAGCCCTCGGCGAGGCGGGAGGGGGACAGGCGGCGGCCGTCGCCGAAGAACTCGCAGAACTTCATGATCAGCGGGTCCCAGCCGACCGGGTCCACGTAGTGGTCGGTGCCCGGCACGATCAGGCGCTCGTCCACGTGGGCGCGCACCACGGTGACCTCGAAGGCGGTGCACCGCCCGTTGCCCGCCAGCGGCACCGCCGCCTCCAGCCGGCACTCCAGCTGCACCGGGCACTCGGCCGCGCGCGGCGCCCGCACCAGCTCACCGGCCAGCTCGGTCATCCCGGCCGCGGCGAACTTGCCCCGCTCGTGGCGGTAGCCCTGCTCGCGCCTGCCCTCGGTGATGTGCGGGTTGGCGGTCAGCAGCGCGAGGGCGTCGACGGCGTCGACCTGCGCCGAGGAGGGCAGGTTGAGCACGCACTCGCCCTCGCGCCGCAGGTTGACGGCGCTCTGGGCGCTGTCGCCCAGACCCAGCACGCAGGACTGCCCCAGCCACCACGCCGAGGACATCGGCGCCAGATTGGCGCTGCCGTCCTCATTGCGCGAGCCGATCAGCACCACCGGGGTGCCGAAGTAGAGAACCTTGAGGTCGGTGACCTTGTGCACGGGAATCCGGCCGTCCTTGCGTCGAGTGATCCGCTGTCGGCCGCCGACTCTGCCCCCGCCGGCGGCCGGCCACCGGCGGGGATCGGACATCCAGTTCCCGTGCGCTAACCGATGCCGCGGACGGCGACCGTACGGGCCTGGCCGTCGCGCAGCCGGTAGGACAGGCCCACCACGGCCACCCGCCCCTCGGCCACCCGGGCGGCCAGCAGCTGGGAGCGCTCCAGCAGCAGGTCCACGGTCTGGCGGATGTGCTCGTCCACGATCGCGTCCGGGTCCTCGATGCCCGCCGCCCGCGCGGACAGCACGCTCGGGGTCACCCGCTCCACCACGTCCCGCACGAAGCCGCCCGGCAGCCGCCCCTGCTCCAGGGAGTCCAGCGCCGCCGCCACCGCGCCGCAGGAGTCGTGCCCGAGCACCACCACCAGCGGGCAGTCCAGCACGGCCACCCCGTACTCGATGCTGCCCAGCGCCTCCGCGCCGGTCACATGGCCCGCGGTGCGCACCACGAACAGGTCGCCCAGGCCCCGGTCGAAGATGATCTCGGCGGCCAGCCGGGAGTCCGAACACCCGAACAGCACCGCGAAGGGCTTCTGCACCGGGGCGAGCGCCGCCCGGCGCCCGGCGTCCTGGTTGGGGTGCTCGGGGCTGCCGGAGACGAAACGGGCGTTGCCCTCCAGCAGCACCCGCAGCGCCTCGCCGGGGTCGGACACCGGGCCGGATATCGGAGAGGAGATCATGCCTGCACCCTAGAACGCCGCTGGCAGGGGCTGCCTGCCGGGGGGCGGCCCGGGGGTCAGGGGGCGCGGCGCAGCGCCAGGACGGTGACGTCGTCGCGGCTGCGCCCGCCGCTCCACAGGCGGGCGCGGCGGTCGAGGGCCTCGGGCAGGGCGGCGGCCGGGGTGGCGGCGAGGTCGGCCAGGCCCCGGTCGGCGGGGTAGAAGGCGCCGGAGGCGTCCTGGGCTTCGGTGATGCCGTCGGTGAGCAGCACCAGCACGCCGTCCCCGGGCAGCGCGAAGCGCTCCACCGTCCGGGGCTCGCCGGTCAGGGCGGCCAGGCCCAGCGGGAGGCCGGCGGGCAGCGGCACGGCCTCGACGCGGCCGTCGTCGCGTCGCAGGTAGGGGGAGAGGTGGCCGCAGTTGACGGCCCGTACGTCGGCGCCGCGCCGCACGCACAGCACGGTGGCGGTGACGAAGCGCTCCAGCTCGCCGCTCTGCACCGCGTAGGCGTTGTGCCGCTCGACCGCCGCGTCCAGGGCCTCGGCGACGGCGGTCAGCTCCGCCTCGCGGAAGGCCGCCTCCCTGAAGGCGCTCAGCACCGCGAAGCCCGTGCCGATCGCGGGCAGGCCCTTGCCCTGCACGTCGCCGACCAGCACCCGGGTGCCGTGCGGGGTGTCGGCGACGTCGTACAGGTCGCCGCCGACCATGGCGTCCTCCTCCACCGGCCGGTACAGCCCGTACAGGTCCACCTCGGGGGTGCGGGCCGGCAGCGGGCGCAGCAGCTGGCGCTGCAGGGCGACCGCGCTCTGGCGTATCCGGAACAGCTCGCGTTCGCGCCGCACCCGCCGCGCGCACAGGGCGACCACGGCGGCCTCGGCGGCGACCACGCCCACCAGGGTGCCCAGGCGGGCCGACAGGTCCGAGGGCGGGTACAGCGCCGAGTGGACCACGACCACGGCGGTCACCCACACCGAGACGGCCACCGTCTGCGCGACGGTGCCCAGGCCCGCCAGCAGCGCCGGCAGGAACACCAGCAGCAGCACCAGGCGGGAGCGGGTGCCGCTGGCCGCCTGGACGAGCAGCACGGCGGCGGTGGCGGCCAGCACGCCCAGCACCACCGCCCGGTTGCCGGGGGCGCGCGGGGCGGCGTCCTGCTGGTCGCTGGTGTCCACCCCGTCGCCCTCTCCGCCGCCCGACCGTCCCTCCAGGGTCGGCGGAGCGGCGGGGCGGGCGCCAACGGGCTGCGCCGTGCGGGGGAGGGGACGGCTGTCGGAGGGACTCGGTACGGTGGCTGGTGTGTCCTCCCGTGCGCCCCGCGCCTCCCGTGTCCCCCTGGCCGACCTGGTGCGGCTGCGCCAGGCCCGTGACCGGATGGACCGCGAGTACGAACAGCCGCTGGACGTGCCGGCGCTGGCCCGTACCGCGCTGATGTCGCCGGGGCACTTCTCGCGCAGCTTCCGCGCCGCGTACGGGGAGACCCCGTACAACTACCTCATGACCCGCCGGATCGAGCGGGCCAAGGCGCTGCTGCGGCGCGGGGACCTGAGCGTGACCGAGGTGTGCATGGCGGTGGGCTGTACCTCGCTGGGCTCGTTCAGCACCCGCTTCACCGAGCTGGTGGGCGAGAGCCCGAGCGCCTACCGCTCCCGCGACCACGCCGACGGCGAGCCGATCCCGGCGTGCATCGCCAAGATCCGCACCCGCCCGGTGCGGCGTACGGAGGCGAAGGGCGGGTCCGCTCCCGTAGCTTGACGGGTATGAGCATCGAACTCGCCCAGTGCTTCATCGCCGTCGACGACCACGACAAGGCGCTCGCCTTCTACCGTGACGTGCTCGGCTTCGAGGTGCGCAACGACGTCGGCTTCGAGGGGATGCGCTGGGTGACGGTCGGATCCCCCGACCAGCCCGGCGTGGAGATCGTCCTGGAGCCCCCGCTGGCCGACCCGCACGCCTCCGAGGACGACCGCCGGGCCGCCGCCGAGCTGCTGGCCAAGGGCCTGCTGCGCGGGGTCATCTTCCGCACCGACGACTGCGACGCCACCTTCGAGCGGATCCGCGCCGCCGGCGCCGAGGTGCTGCAGGAGCCGATGGACCAGCCCTACGGGGTGCGCGACTGCGCGTTCCGCGACCCGGCGGGCAACATGCTGCGCTTCAACCAGCCGCGCATGAAGAAGAAGTAGCCGTCAGCTCCCGGTCGTCGGCCGTCCCAGGCGGTGGAAGACCAGCCAGGCCTGCACTCCCTGGGCCAGGGCCACGGCCGGGAGCACCGACCAGGGCAGCAGGCCGGCCAGGGCGAGCGGGGGCAGCGCGAGCGCTGCGATGGCGAGGACGGGCAGGGTGCTCAGCAGGCTGACGCGCAGCCGGACGTGGTGGGGCATCGGGATTCCTCGGGCGGTCATGAGCGGCGGTCCTGGCGGGCGTGGCGGGCGTGGTCGAGGAAGGTGCGCAGGTCGGCCCAGGCGTCGGCGGGGGCGGTGGGGTCGCCGGACATGGCGGCCGGGTCCTCGCGCCAGGCGGTGCGCACGGCGGCGGACAGGGTGGTGTCGCCGCCGCTGAAGAGGCGGGAGAGCTCGTCGAGGCGCTCCACGATGCGGCGCACCCGGGGATCGGCGGGGTCGGTGCCGGCGGTGCGCAGGTCCTCGGCGCGGCGGTAGAGCTGGGGCCATTCGACCTCCAGCAGGTAGTGGGCGGCGGGGCCGAGGGCGGCGGCGTGGTCGGCGAGGGCGTGCAGCTGGTCCTCGTCGAGGTGGCGGCGCAGGGCCTCGTCGGCGCCGGGGCCGGTGGCACCGACGGCCTGGAGCAGGCGTAGCAGGTCGGCGGTGCCGGGGGAGCGTTCGGCGGCGAGTTCGGTGTGCAGGTGGGTGAGGCGCTCGCGCAGGGTGTGCAGGGCGGCGAGGGAGGCCTCGGTGGCGGCCAGGTGCTCGCGTACCAGCCGCAGCGGGTCGACGCCGGCGTCCAGGCAGGTGGCGATGGTCTCCAGTCCCAGGCCCAGGCGGCGCAGGGCGAGGATCTGGTAGAGGCGCACCACGTCCTGCTCGGTGTAGGCGCGGTGGCCGGAGACGGTGCGCCGGGAGGGGCTGAGCAGGCCGATCTGGTCCCAGTGGTGCAGGGTGCGTACGGTCAGGCCGCTCGCCTCGGCGAGCGGGCCGACCTTCCAGGTCTGTGCGGAGGAGGTCATGGCACGAGCATCCCTCCTGACGTGGCGTGAGGTGCAAGCCCGGGTTCGGGCGGGGGCTCCGACACCGGCTCAGGCGCGGGCGGGCAGCGGGTAGTCGGGCAGGACGATGTCGCCGGCCTTGGCGAACTGGGCGGCGATGACGGTGCGCAGCGGCCAGCGGCCCATCCAGCGCATGGAGGCGGCGCGCAGGCGGATCATCAGGGCGGTGTCGGGGGCGTAGCCGTTCATGCCGCCGGGCGGCAGCTCCTGGGCGCGGGCGACGTAGGGGCGCATCTGCTCCTCGTAGCGGGCGAAGGCGGCGGTGAAGTCGCCTGCGGCGGCGGCGAGTTCACCGGCCAGCAGGTAGCCGCCGACCAGGGCCAGGCTGGTGCCCAGGCCGGTGAGCGGGCTGGGGCTGTAGCCGGCGTCGCCGAGCAGGACGACGCGGCCGCGGGCGTAGTGGTCGAGGTGGATCTGGCCGTAGGAGTCGAAGGCGAAGTCCTCGGCGGTGGCCATCTGGGCGAGCAGGCGCTCCACCTCCCAGCCGGCGCCGGCGAAGCGCTCGGCGAGCAGCCGGTGCTGGGCGGCGCCGTCGCGGCGGTCGAGGGTGAGCGGTTCGGAGCGGAAGCCCAGGGAGGCCTTGACCTCGCCGGGCAGCCGGCCCGGGCGGGCGGCGGCGACCAGGCCGCCGGGCGCGTTGTACATCAGGAACCAGCTGTCGAGGTCGCGGGCGAGCGCGGGGTCGTGGACGGTGAACCAGCAGTGGTAGCCGCCGATCGGGCGGTAGTGGTCCTCCTCGGGGCCGAAGGCCAGGCGCCGGACGACGGAGTGCAGGCCGTCGGCGCCGACGACGAGGTGGAAGCGGCGGGCGGGGGCGTTCTCGAAGTGGACGGTGACGCCGTCGGCGTCCTCGGCGAGGGCGGTGATCGTGTCGTCGTAGAGGTACTCGACGCCGTCGGTGGCCTGCCGGAGCAGGTCGGCGAGGTCGCCGCGCAGGATCTCGACCTCGGAGACGATGCCCTCGCCCTCGAACAGCTCGACGGGCATCCGGGCGATCTGCTTGCCGCGGCGGTCGACCAGGGCCATGCCCTTCTGCTCCACGCACAGCGCGCGGGCCCGCTCCATCAGGCCCATCCGCTCGATGACGGTGCGTCCGGCGCCGCGCAGGTCGACGGCCTGCCCGCCGGGACGCGGGCCGGGGGCGCGCTCGACGACGACGGGGTTGAAGCCGTGACGGCGCAGCCAGTAGGCGAGGGCGGGGCCGGCGATGCCGGCGCCGGAGACGAGGATGTCGGTGTTCTCCATGCCCGCAACCGTACGCCGTACGCATGATGCTCAACAAGCCCTGTACTGCGGTTATTTGAGGAAACTGCACTAGTGCACTAGGGTGCTCCGGAAATGCGGCGACGGTACGGCGGGGGCGGTTTCCCAGCGGCCGCACGGGCTTTGCGCAGGCCGGCGCACCCCAAGGTGCACTAGTGCGGGCGAGGGGGCACGCGGCGGCAGGGCCGGAGCGGAGGCGGAAACCGGTTGCGGACGCGGGCGCGCGCCTGGGACCGTACGGCTCCGCCCGCTCACGAGGATCGGACGACGACCCGCTGATGACCATCTACTTCTACGGCGCCGACGAAGCCCCCTACGGCTGCTTCTCCAACTTCTCCCCACACCCCCTGGAACTCGACGGACACCTGTGGCCCACCGCCGAGCACTATTTCCAGGCCCAGAAGTTCGCCGGCACCCGCCACGCCGACCTCGTACGCCGCGCCCGCACCCCGCTGCGCGCCGCCGAGCTCGGCCGCGACCGCTCCCGGCCGCTGCGCCGCGACTGGGAGCGGGTCAAGGACGACGTCATGCGCCGTGCCGTGGCCGCCAAGTTCCGCACCCACGCGGACATCCGGGTCGTGCTGCTGGCCACCGGCGAGGAGGAGCTCGTCGAGGACACCGGCACCGACCACTACTGGGGCCGGGGCCGCACCGGCACCGGCCGCAACATGCTCGGCCGCATCCTGATGCGCACCCGCACGCAGCTGCGCGCGGACGGCTGACAGGACCCGGGCGGCTAGGACTCGGGCGGCGTGCCCATCAGGGTGTGCAGCAGGTCCTCGCCCAGGCCCAGGCCGGTGTGCGACTCGTCCGGCAGGCCGTAGTCGCGGTACCAGGCCGCGGGCGCCTCCGGGTGCGGGCCGCTGACCGCCACCCGGCCCGCGCCGTAGGAGGCGACCACGGCGGCCGCGCGGTCGTTGGTGTAGCGGGCCACCACGTCCACGCCCGGGCCGTCCACGTCGAAGTACGGGCCGTCCTGGAAGTACATCCGCTGCGGGTGCCCGCGCCAGGCGACCTCCACCAGGCGGTCCCGGTCGTCGGTGACGGTGGCGCCCCTGGAGCTGATGTACTGGCCGGAGTCGCCCGGCAGGAGGCCGTAGCCCGGGTCCTCGCCGGCCAGGTAGCCACCCATGCACAGGCCCAGGTAGCGGCCGCCGCCGCGCACGTAGGCGCGCACCAGCTCCGGGGAGAAGCTCGGATCGCGCTTCAGCAGGCCCCAGGCGGTGGTCACCTCCTGACCGCTGGTGCCGCCCGGCTGCACGTACACGGCGACTCCGGCCAGCGCGTCCGGGCCGAAGCCCATCTCCTCGTCGGGGCCGATGTAACGCACCGTGAAGCCGTCGTGCTCCAGCATGTCGTGCGCCGCCTCCGGGCAGCCCTCGCAGGCCGCCGGGCCCCGGTAGACCAGGGCGAGCGGACGGCCGCCCGGGGCCGCCGGTGCGGGCGTGCCCTTCAGAGCGCTGTAGCCGTCGCCGTCGCCGCCCTCGTCGCCGCCGGACGGGGGCGCACCGCAGGCCGACACCACCAGTACCGCCGCCACCGCCAACGCCGCCGCGCTGCGCCGCAGCCCAGCCCACATGACCAGCACTCCCGCCGCCCTCCCCAGGCCTTTCGCCGTACGCCGCCACGACGCTACGTCCCAGCGGCGCCGTGGCGCACATCAGCCCCCCACGATCGGGTGAATACCGGCTCCGCGCTTGACACCGGGGGCAGGCCGGGGGCGGGGGAGGGGTCGTGCTCGGGCCTGCGACCATGGGCCGTTCGCACATCGAGCAGGGGGACCACATGGAGCTACGGCAGCTGCGCTGCTTCGTCGCCGTCGCCGAGGAGCTGCACTTCGGCCGGGCCGCCGAGAAGCTGCTGCTCGGCCAGCCCGCCGTGAGCCAGCAGGTCCGCCGGCTGGAACGGGAGCTGAAGGTCGAGTTGTTCGACCGCTCGCCCCGGTACGTCCGGCTGACCCCGGCCGGCGAGCGCTTCCTGCCCGCCGCCCGGGACGTCCTGACCGCCGAGGACACCGCCCGCGCCCTCGCTGCAGATCTGGCCACACCCGCCGCGCTGCGCCTGGGCACCGTCACCGGGCTCGGCGAGCGGCTCGACCTGATCCTGGACACCTACCGGCGCCGGGCCCCCGACGTACGCGTCGAACTCCACTCCAGCCCGGTACGGGAACGGCTCACCCGGCTGGCGGACGGCCGCCTCGACGCCGCCTTCGTCCGCGGTGCCGTCGCCGAGAACAGCGCCGAACTGCGCTTCCTGCCCGTCTGGCAGGACGAGTTGGTGCTCGCGCTGCCCGCCCGGCACGCCCTCGCCGACCGGCCCGAGGTCGATCTCGCGGATCTCGCCGCCCTCCCGCTGCGGCTGACCGAACGCCGCAACCACCCGGCGCTGGTGGACCTGGTGACGGACGCCTGCGCGCGGGCCGGCTTCCGGCCGATCCCCGGCCCGGCCCACAGCTCGCTGCAGGACACCCTGGCCTCGATCGGCTCCGGAACCCCGACGTGGACGGTGGTGTACGCCGCCAACGCCCGGATGGTCAACGCCCACCGGATCGCCTTCCGCCCCTGTCGCACCCCGCTGGCCCTGCCGACCTCGATCGCCGTACGGCGCTCCGCCCCGCTCCCCGGGCTGCTCCTGGAGGCCTGCCGCCGGACGGCCCCGACCTGGGACGATCATGATTCGTGATCGCTGTCAGAGCGAATCGGGTCTGGGTGCGGGCGGCTTGATCGGGTGGACTGTTCCCAGCCGGAGAACCCGGCCGCAAAGGCCGGCAGGAAGCCCGGCAGGAACCCCCGGTTAGGAGCCGAAGATGCCGATCGTCACCATTCAGCAGGGCCCGCGCGAGGTCGAGCAGAAGCGCGAGCTGGTCAAGCGGATCACCGAGGCCTTCACGCAGACGCTGGAGGTCCCCGCCGAGAGCGTGTTCGTGTGGATCCAGGAGTACCCGGCGGAGAACTGGGGCGCGGCCGGCAAGCTCACCGCGGACCGGTAGCCGGCCACGGCGAGTCCGGCCGGCCAGGGCCCCGGGGGCGGGCCCTGGCCCCGCTCGGTCCCGCTCAGCCCCGCCGCAGTGCCGTCACCACCGCCGACAGGTCCTGCTCCGCGATCGACGGGTCCGCCAGCAGCACCTCCCGCGCCGCCGACAGCACACGGCCGCCGCCCGCCAGGGCGAGGTCCTTGGCGGCCAGACGGACGGGGAAGTCCGACACCGTGCTGTGCGCCCGGGCCACCACCCCCGCGAGCGGCCCGGACGCCAGCACCTCCGCCGCGACGTCCTGCGGAACGCCCAACTCATCGGCCGCCGCCAGCACTTCGCCCACCGCCGTGACCGAGGCGACGATCGCGCTGATCACCACGACCTTCAGCGCCGCCCCCGCACCCGGGCCGCCGCAGTGCCGCACCCGGCCCAGGTGCTCCAGGACGGGCCGGGCGCGCTCCAGGTCGGCGTCCTCGCCGCCCGCGTACACGACCAGCTCCCCGCTGGTCGCCGGGCCCACGCTGCCCATCACCGGGGCGTCCACCATGCCGACCCCGTCCGGCAGCCCCGCGCGCAGCTCGGCGACCGCGCGCGGGCCCACCGAGGACATGTCGATCCACAGCGTGCCCGGGGCCAGTTCGGCCGTGAACCGCCCGGCCACCTCGGCCACCGCCGCCGGATCGGACAGCATGGTGACCACGACGTCCGCCCCGGCCACCGCCTCGGCCGCACTACCGGCCTCGGCGAGGCCGTCGGCACGGCCGGGGGAACGGTTCCAGACGGTCAACGGGTAGCCGGCGGCGGCGAGACGACGGGCCATCGGCTGCCCCATCCGGCCCAGGCCCAGAAAAGCGATCTTCTCCATGGCCACCACGCTAGGCACCCGCAAGCCAGGCGACAAACGAATGTCTCGCATGATACCCATGCGCAATGGACATGGCTTGGCTGGACGTCTTCCGCACCGTCGCCCACCTCGGCTCCTTCACCGCCGCCGGGGAGCGCCTCGGCTTCACCCAGTCCGCGATCTCCCGCCAGATCGCCACCCTGGAAGCCGAGTTGGGCACCCCCCTGTTCGACCGCCTGGCCCGCGGCGTACGGCTGACCGAACACGGCCGCGCCCTGCTCCCGCACGCCGAAGCCCTGCTGGAACGCCTCGACACCACCCGCCGCGACCTCGCCGCCCTCACCGAACTGAACGCCGGACGACTGCGGGTGGGCGCCTTCGACAGCGCCAACGCCGAACTCGTCCCCAGCGCGCTCGCGGCCTTCCGCGCCGCGCACCCGCAGGTCGAGATCGGCCTCACCGAAGGCCTCTCCGCGCACCTGCTGGACCGGCTCGCGGACGGCGCGATCGACCTCGCCGTGGTCGCCACCTACGCCTCGACCGCCGAAGACGCCTACGACACCGAGCAGTTCGACCTGCGGCCACTGCTCGACGACCCGGTGCTGGTCGCCCTGCCACGCGGCCACCGACTCGCCCGCCGACGCCGCGTCCGGCTGCTCGAACTCGCCGACGAACCATGGATCGCCGCCCGCCGTGAGCTTGGATCCACCCTGCTCGCCGCCTGCGTGCGCAGCGGCTTCCAGCCCCGGATCGAGTACGCCATCGGCGCCTGGACCGCCAAACTCGGCCTGGTCGCCGCCGGCATGGGCCCCACCCTCATCCCCTCCCTGGCCGCCCGCGCCGCCCGCCCCGACATCGTCCTGGTGCCCCTGCACCCGGACGACACCCCCGTCCGGCACGTCTACACGGCGACGAGGAGGGGGCAGCGGGTGACGCCGGCCGTCACCGGGTTCCTGCGGTTCCTGCGGGCGGGGACGGGGAATTAGAGACCGCGCTCGCGGCCGTGCTCCTCCCTGCTTCCGGAGTCCTCGAACCCGTTCACCTGTTTCTCCCAGGATGCCCCGGCCTTCAGGCCGGGGAGATGGGGGTCCCCCGCCCGGAGGGTGGGGGAGGGGCCTTGGCTCGGAGCCGTGAAGCGGCGGAGTGACCTCCGGAGGTACTGACATGGGTCGTTGTCAGTGCCTGTCGGTAGGTTGATCTGGTGCATCTGAGGTACTCCTATCGCATCTACCCGACGATGGGTCAGCGTGCTTCGCTGGCCCGGACATTCGGGTGTGCGCGGGTGGTGTACAACGATGCGCTCGCGGTGCGGAAGGAAGCCCGGAAGGCCGGGCGGCCGTACCCGAAGTCCACGGGCTTGCAGAAGGTGGTGATCACGGCGGCCAAGAAGACCCCCGAGCGGGCGTGGCTCGCCTCGGTCGGCGTGGACCCGCTGATCCAGTCCCTGCGGGATCTGGACACTGCGTACCGGAACTTCTTCGACTCGGTGTCCGGCAAGCGGCAAGGGCGGCCGGTCGGCTTGCCGCGGTTCAAGTCGAAGCGCGATGTCCGGCAGTCGCTCCGGTTCACCCGCAACGGGTTCCGTATCCGGGGCAACGGGAAGCTGAACCTGGCGAAGATCGGCGATGTGCGGGTGAAATGGTCGCGGCCGCTGCCTGCTGATCCGTCGTCCGTGACGATCGTGCTGGACCCGTCCGGGCGGTACTACGCCAGCTTCGTCGTGGACGTCGAACCGGAGCATCTGCCCGAGGTCGATGCCGAGGTCGGCATCGACCTCGGGCTGACCACCTACGCCGTTCTCTCGACCGGTGAAGTGATCGACAACCCGCGCTTTCTCCGCAAGGCGGAGAAGCGTCTGAAGGCCGCGCAGCGGGAACTCTCGCGTAAGGCCAAGGGGTCGAAGAACCGGGCAAAGGCCCGAGCAAAGGTCGCCAGGGCGCATGCCAAGGTGGCCGACACCCGTATGGACTGGCTGCACAAGCAGACGACCAGGATCATCCGCGAGACCCAAGCGGTGTACCTGGAGGATCTGAACGTGCGCGGCCTCGCCCGAGGCCGCCTGGCCAAGTCCGTGCACGATGCCGGATGGTCCACCTTCCGGCGACTGCTGGAGGAGAAGGCGGCCCGGTACGGGCGCACGGTCGGCATCGTCCATCGTGCGTTCCCGTCCTCCCAGCTGTGTTCTCAGTGCGGGCACCGCGACGGCCCCAAGCCGCTCGCGGTCCGCGAGTGGGCCTGCTCGGCGTGTGGTGTGCTGCACGACCGTGACCTCAACGCCGCTCGCAACATCCTGGCCGCCGGGCAGGCGGACAGGCTAAACGCCCCTGGAGGGCCGGTGAGACCTGGCGTGGCGATCCCGCGCCAGGCACGGCCCGTTGAACGGGGAACCCGCCTCGGCGACCAGCGGACCACGGGTGACCGTGCCGCAGGCGCGGGAGGAATCCCCGCCCGTTAGGGCGGTGAGGATGTCAACGTGCGGATGAAGTGCGAGGGCCTGGACGCCGAGCAGCTCGCCCGGCGCTCGGTGCCGCCGTCGACGATGTCGCTGCTCGGGCTGGTGCGGCACCTGGCCGAGGTGGAGCGGGACTGGCGAAACTGGATCACCGACGGCGAGCCGCTGCCGAAGCTCTACGGTGCGCGCGACGCGGACTTCGACGGGGCCGTGGCCGATCCGGCCGTGGTGGAGGCCGCATGGCGGGACCTGGAGCGCGAGCAGGCCGCCACCGACGCCGCGCTGGCCGAACACCCGGACCTGGGGAAGCGGTCGGGCGAGCACGGGGTCTCGGTGCGGGAGCTGCTGGTGCACCGCATCGAGGAGTACGCCCGGCACTGCGGGCACGCCGACCTGCTGCGCGAGTGCGTGGACGGCCGGGTGGGCCAGTGACGGCGGCGCTCTCCGGCTTCGGCGAGTGCCATGCCGGTCAGGCGCTCAGCAGGTGGCGTCGGCCGCCGGCAGCTCGCCGGTCAACAGATAGGTGTCGACGGCCTGTTGGGCGCACGGGCGGTAGCCGTTGAGGTAGACGGTGTGGACCCGGCCGGGGACGGTGAGCAGGCGGGAGGCGCTCATCCGGGCGTGCAGGGCCAGGGCGCCCCGGTAGGGGGCGTGGGTGTCACCGGTGGACTGGATCTGCAGGGCGGGCACCGCGTTGCGCACCTCGACGAACGGCTCGCGCGGAGCCTGGCGCCAACTGGCGCACGGGGTGGGGCCGTTGAACACCGGGCCGAAGACCGGCTGGGCGGGGCGGGAGCGTTCGACGGCCTCGCGGTACCACCGCTGCGAGCGCGGCATCGCGACGTCGTCGCACAGGATGCCGATCGCGGCGGCGAGGTCGGCGCCGGCGTCGGGGCCCGGGGCGAGGACGGCGGTCAGCAGCTCGTGCAGGGCCGGGCTCGCCTGGACGGGCTTGCCGTCGGCCGCGTCCAACAGCTGGCGCAGGATGTCCGCGTAGTCGGCGTTGTCGCGGTCGTCGCCCTGGCAGACGGTGAGCAGGAACGGCAGGAGGTAGCCGTCGAGTCGGAAGCCGTCGACCGAGATCGGCGCCGCCTGCGCGCGGCGGACCAGGCCCTCGACACCGGCCCGCACCGACGCCGGGGTGGCGCCCAGGCCGTACCGGCCGTCGCGCGGCGCGGCCCAGGCGGCGAAGTCGTCCAGTGCCCGTTCGTTGGCCGCGCCCATGTCCTGGAACCTGCAACGCGGACACCAACGCGGCAACCAACGTCGCGGTAGGACAGGCCGTCAGGCCCCGGAGGACACCTTCCGGTACCGGAGGGGCAACACCGCGCCAGCGGTCGAGTGCCCGTGAACCTCAACACCCCACCGGTGTTGGAATCCCCCGGCCTTAGCCGGGGGAGGATGTCAAATGATCCACGAGGAGCAGCCCGCCGCGTTCAACCGGCTGTTGCGCGCCGTGGTGCGGGACATGGCGGGCGCGGCGGTCGGGTGATCCCGGGGCCCGGGCGGCGGGGGGCGTCATCGGGCCGGTCCGCCACGGGCCTCTCGGGCGGAATTGACCCATCGAAATGGCGATCGATTGCCCCATGATCATGGGTCTTTCGATGCCTAGCCTGGTCACATGACGACGACGAAGACCACCGCCACCGCCCCCGTCCTGGCCCGCCGCGCCGAGGCCGAGACCTGCGCCGACCCGAGCGCCACCATGACCTTGCTCGCCGAAACGGCCCCCGGCGAGGGCGGCTTCACCGTGTACCGCTCCGTCTTCGCCGAGGGCGCCGCCGGGGCTCCCGCGCACTTCCACACCCGGGCGTGGGAGCTGTTCTTCGTGATCGGCGGCTCGCTGCGGGTCCTGGTCGGCGAGGAGGTCACCGTCCTGCACGCGGGCGACTTCCTGGCCGTGCCCCCGCACACCCCGCACGCCTTCGCCGCCGCCCCTGGCAGCGGGGCCGACGTGCTGTTCATGTTCACCTCCGGCATGGACCGCTTCGACTACCTGCGGCTACTGGGCGGCGTCATGCGCGGCGAGACCGGCCCGGGCGCGATCGCCGCCTCCGCCGAGCGCTTCGACAACCACTACGTCGACAGCTCCGCCTGGCGCGCCGCCCTGGCGGGCACCGCAGCCTGAGCGGCCTCCCGAGGGCCTGAGGGCTGTTCGGGAGGCCGGGGTGGGCGGGGTGTGGAACGGTGGAAGCCCCGGGGGGTCCGGTCGCGAGAGGAGTCGCCATGTCGTCGAAGCGCCGCCGCAAGAAGAAGGCCCGGGCCAGGCGGGGGGCCAACCACGGCCGCCGCCCCCAGTGCTGAACGGTTGAACGGCTGACCGTACGGCCGCCGACGGCCGTACGGTCAGGCGCGCCCGTGCCCGGCGGGGCCGCCGCGCGCCACCGTGTAGTACGTGCAGCCCTCCCGCCAGTCGGTGCGCAGCTCCAGCTCCAGCCCGCCCCCGTCCGCGCCGCCGCATACCCCAGCCCCGGGGATTCCCGCGCCGGCAACGGCCGCACCGCCTCCTCGTACGACACCCGCGCCAACTCCAGCCCGGGGACGAACGTGCCGCTGTTGTCGTCAGGAGTCGTTGTCGTCATGGCGCCCACTGTGCCGACCGCCCGCCGCCCGCTGCCACCGGATTCCGTCTCGGCGAACCGCTGCCGCTGCTGGAGCCGTACCGGCCCCACACGCCGCGCCGAACCCTCGTCTCTGTCGCGCTGCCCTCTCGGGTTCGAGACTGCGTCATCAAGCGTCCCCGCTCGTGAGGCAGGGGCGATGTCCAGACCGTCGCGGCCCGGTCGGGGGCCTTCAAGGGCTGGGCGCGGGAAGTATTACCGTAGGAACGCCGGGCGGACCCTCCCGGCGGACCGGCCGACCGGGAAATTCCGGCACCGGCTGATTGCACGTGATTCTCAACGGGAGCAGCGAATGTTCTTTCCGCAGTCCAATCGCCCGAAGCCGGCCAACCTGGAAGCGCTGAGGGCGGCTCTGCGGGCCGCACTGGACACCGCTGACGAGGAGGAACGCCCGGGTCTGCGCCGGGCGATCGACATCGTGGAGGGCTTCGTCGCCGGCGCCGGCCCGGTCGGCGTGGAATGGGCGCGAAAGGTCCTGGAACTCGCCGGTATCGACCCCCGCACGGCGGAGGTCAGGGCGGTCAAGGAACTGCGCTCCGCGCGCCCCGGCCTCGGTCTCAAGGAGGCGGTCGACCTGGTCAAAGCGCTCGTCGCACAGTCCGGCTGAGGAACCGGCAGGCCACCGGCCCCGCCCGGCCCGCCCGTTCAGGGGCCGGGCGTCAGGGCTGGCCGAGGTAGCCGGCGATGAAGGCGTTCAGGTCGGTGAGCGCGGCGGACCGGTCGGCCGGGGTGAGCTGCTTGGCGGCGGCGCCGGTGGCCAGGAAGTGGCCGAGCGCGGCCTGGCAGGTGGGGACGGGGGCCAAGGCCGCCGGGATCGTGCAGGTGATTTTCTGGGCGGGGCCGCCGGGGGACTGGAAGGCCACCAGGGCGACCGTGCGGTCCGGCCCTCCCGTGGTGGGCAGGTTCGGCTCGCGGGTGTCGGACGGGACGCCGACGGCGGCGAGCAGCAGGCCCGGGGCGTGGGTGGCGACCGGGTGCAGCCGGTCGGCGGGCAGGCGGGCCGGGGCGTTGCAGGTGTGGGGGGCGGCCCCGGCCTGGGGGATGAAGCCGCAGGCCAGGTCGATCTCGGTCTGGGCGCCGCCGCTGACGAAGACGGCCTGGACGACCGCGCTGAAGCGGGCGTCGGCCGGGTCGGCCACCGGTGCACCGGGGTGGACGTAGGCCTGTTCGCCGCCGTCGGCGGAGAAGAAGACCACGTCGCAGGTCCAGCCGCCCGGCGCGACCAGGTAGTGCACCTCGCCCGGGTAGCGTGCGGCGTACACCGCCGCCGTCGGGGGCAGGGTGATGCCGTCCGGCAGCGCCACCGAGGCCGGTGCGGCGGCCGGCGGCGGCAGGCCGGGGCCGGTCTGCTCCGCCGGGCAGGCCCGCACGGGCACCGCCACGGCGGTGGCCGCCGTCGCGGGTACGGCCCCGGCGGCGAGCGGCCCGCCCGCGGTGAGCAGTGCCGCCGCGGTCAGGACCCCGGCCCGGCTGCGACGGGATGTGCCACGCATGCTGCACCTCCGGAATCGTGGCCAAGGCCCCCGAGGAGGCGGCGCCCGCGCCGCACTCCTTCCACCAGCCTAGATCCGCCCCCTCCGCCCCCGCGCGCCGGACGGCCGCAGCCCCCCGCGATCGCTGTGAGCTATCCCACACCTTCGGGTCCCGGCTGTCCCGCCCCGGGCACCCCCGGGCTGACCGGCCGCCAGGAACCGCCCCGGCCTGCGCGATCGCCGCGCGCAGCCGCGCGGCCCCGGCCCGGCCAAGCTGGCCGGTTCCCGGACCGGCGAGCGGAGGGCGTTCAACCGCTTCCCCCCGTTCATCCGTTTGACATGGGACAGCCGGGCGCCCGTGCACGACCGACGGCCCGCCCGGGACGACACCGCAGAGAGGGGACGGACCATGGGGCGAGTACTGGCCCAACTGGTGGGGGACACCGGGGCCTTCACCACCGCAGTGGAACACCGCAGCCCGCAGGTGTACCGCACCGGCGAGTGGCCCGCGGGGCTGCCCCGCCCGCAGGAGCTGGACGCCGCGCTGCACGGCGGTCTGCTGCGGGTGCCGTACGTGGAGATGGTCAAGGACGGCGAGGTCGTCGAACCCGAACGCTTCTGCACCGCCCGCCTGGTGGCCGGACGCCGCGAGGACGGCTTCGCCGACCCCGCCCGCATCGCCCGCCTGCTGGCCGACGGCGCCACCCTGCTGCTGCCGCAACTGGACCACTGGCACGCACCGGTACGGGCACTGGCCGCCGACATCGCCCGCCGACTCGACCGCCGCACCGAGGCGTTCTGCTTCGCCACCGGCGCGGGCCGGCGCGGCCTGGACGTGCACCGCGACGACGCGGACGTGCTGGTCGTCCAGCTCGCGGGGGAGAAGGAGTGGACCGTCCACGAGGCCCCCGTCGACGGGCGCTGGCGCCCCGGGGCGGCCCCCGAACCCGGGCCGGTCACCCTGCACACGGTCCTCAAGCCCGGCGAGGTGCTGTACGTGCCGCGCGGCGCCCCGCACACCGCGACCGGCCGTCAGGGGCTCTCGGTGCACCTGTCGTTCACCATCCGCGAGGCCGGCACCGCCCGACTGCGCGCGGCCGTCGGTGAACACCTGGCCGCCGCCGACTGGACCCCGCAGCTGCCCGAACGCCCCGGTACGCCGCAGGAGTTGCTGGACGCGGCCGCCGAGGTGCTGCGCCTGGCCCGGGAGCGCCTGGACGGCCTCACCCCGCAGGAGCTGCTGCGGCTGGCCCGGGGCCCGCTGCCCGCGCCCGGGGACGAGCCGACGGTCGGGCCGCTGGGAGGGCCGCTGGGCGGCTGACGCGCGGCGGGCGAACGCGAACGGGCGCAGCTGCCCGGACCATGGTCATGGTCCGGGCAGCTGCGCCCGGTACTGCCCTACTGCCGACGAATCCCGAAGGATCAGATGCAGTACGGACGGGTGCAGGACCCCTCGCAGGAGATGCTGAAAACCGCGTCCTCCTGCTCGACGGTGTCGGCGGCGGCCAGGTCCTGCACGTCGAGGTCGAACAGCTCCTGCATGTCGGTGGCCATGACGGGCCTCCCTTCGTCGGTGCCGCGACTGGCCGCGGCGGACTGCAGCGGACGTTAGGCACTCAGGCAGAACCCGACAACGAATCCGTAAAACTGAATGAACGGATTCAGCCAACTCCTGACGCCATCTGACCGAATGTGGACAGCTTCTGATCACTGGGGTACAACACGACGACTCGAACAGCACGACACGGCACGGCACGGCGCATGCGGCACAGGGGGACGTGGTGGGGAAGACACCGGGGACGGCACATCCGGAGACACTGTTCACCGCTACCGGCCCGGTCCTGCTGCGCACCCCCGCCCTGCCCCGCACCGCCGCCGCGGGCCCCGAGGACGCCGCCGGCCCCGAAGGCGCGACCGGTTCCGAGGGCGACACGGCCGCCACCCGGCTCGCCGAGGCCGCCGCCGACCCCGTCCTGCGCGAGGCCCTGGAGGTCTCCAGCCCCTCCCTGGCCGACCTCCTCGACCAGACCGACCAGGCCGACCAGGCCGCCCAGGCCGCTGACCCTGGTCCCACCACCCCCCGCCCCGCCGCCCTGCGCCGCGCCACCGAGGCCGTCACCCGCTACCGCCTGCGGATGGCCACCCGCCCCACCCCCTTCGGCCTGCTGGCCGCCGTCGCCTCCGCCCGCTTCGGCCCCCGCACCCAGGCCCACTGGGACGGCACCGAACGCCGCGCCTTCCGCCCCGATCTCGGCTGGCTGCTCCCACTGCTGGCGCGGCTGAACACCGACCCGGCCGTCCTGCCCGCCCTGCACCTGGCCGGCGACCAGCAGGCCACCGTCCGCGGCGACCGCCTCGTCCTGCCCTACCTGCCCGAACGCCGCCCGACGACCGCGACAACCACGGCAGCCGACGCCCAGCCCGTCACCGAGCGGACCGTACGCGCCACCCCCGTCGTGCGCGCCGCCCTGCGCCACGCCGCCCGCCCGCTGCGCCACGGCGAACTGCTCGCCGCGCTGGCCGCCGACTTCCCCGGCGCCCCCGCCGAGACGATCGCCACCTTCGTGCGCACCCTGGTCGCCCAGGGCTTCCTGCTCACCGACCTGACACCCCCGCCCGACAGCACCGACCTGCTCGGCCACGTCCTCCACCGGCTGCCCGACGACCACCCCGTCCGCGGCGAACTCGCCGCCGTGCGCGACCTGCTGGAGCGCGCCGCCGCCCGGCCGCGCGGACAGGCCGGCGACCTGCTGCGCGCCGCGCGCCGGCGGATGACCCGCCTGACACCCGCCGACCGCCCGCTGCACGCCGACCTCGCCCTGGACACCGAGGTGGTGCTGCCCGAACAGGTCCGCACCGACCTGGAACACGCCGCCACCACCCTGTGGCGGCTGTCCCCGCCCGCCACCGCCCCCGAGCACCTGCGCGCCTACCACGCCGAGTTCGTCGAACGGTACGGCACCGACAGCCCCGTCCCGCTCACCGAACTGCTCGACCCCGACACCGGCATGGGCCCGCCCGCCGGATACCGCCGCCCCGCCGGCCCGCGCGGCGCGGCCAACCCGCAGCCCCAGCGCCCCCGCACCGACGCCGACGCCGCCCGCGACCGCCTGCTCGCCGAACTCGCCGCCGGCGCCCTCGCCGACCGCGAACCCGGCGCCCCGCTGCCCGAAGTCGTCCTCGACGACGACCTGCTGGCCCGCCTGACCCCGCCCCAGGGCGAGCCCGGCACCGCCGCCGCCGACACCCCGCCCGCCTCCCTGGAGCTGTACGCCGAACTGGCCGCCGCCTCCCCCGAGGCCCTGGACGCCGGGCAGTTCCGCCTCGTGCTCTCCCCGACCGCCGGCAGCGACCGGGCCGGCGCCACCTTCGGCCGCTTCGCCGACCACCTCGCGGGACCCGGCGGCGGGACGGACGGCAGCAGGACAGGCGGCGGCGGGACAGGCGGCAGCGGGGCAGGCGGCTGGAAGGACGGCGCCGTCCTGCTCGCCGCCGCCGCGGGCCACGGCGACGTCCCCGAAGTCCTGGACGCCCACCTGGAGTTCACCCCCTACCGCCCCCGCCACGCCAACATCGCCCTCACCCCCCGCTGGCTCGACCACCGCGTCGCCGTCAGCACCTTCCCCGACCCCGACGGCCCCACCGTCCTCCCACTGGAAGACCTCGTCGTCCTCGCCGACACCGAGCGCCTCAGCGTCCACTCCCGCCGCCTCGGCCGCGAGATCCGCGCCACCGCCCACCACGCCCTCAACCTGCGCACCGGCGCCCCCAACGCCGCCCGCTTCCTCCAGGAGGTCGCCCTCACCGGCCAACGCCCCTGGCAGCCCTGGGACTGGGCAACCTCCGCCGCGGCCCCCGCCCTGCCCCGCGTCCGCCTGGGCCGGGTCGTCCTCGCCCCCGCGGCCTGGCGCCTGAGCACCCCCGTCCCCGGCGCCGACACCCCGCACGAACAGTGGGCCGACGGCCTGGCCCGCTGGCGTCACCGCTGGGGCGTACCCGCCGCCGTCCGCCTGCTCAGCGGCGACCAGCGCATCGCCCTCGACCTCGACAACCCCCACCACCAGCGCCTGCTGCACAGCCAGGCCCGCTCCGACCGGCCCACCGTCCTCCAGGAGGACCTCACCGGCGAGAGCGGCTGGCTGCGCGGGCCCCACGGCCCGCACAGCGCCGAACTCGTCGTCCCGTTGCGCCGCACCCAAGCGCCGGCATCCGCACGCGCCCCGCGCCGCCCGCTGCCCGCCGCCCACCCACGCACCCCCGAACTGCCCGGCGGCCCCTGGCTGTTCGCCCGCCTGGCGGCCACCGAGGCCCGCCACGACGAGATCCTCGCCGACCACCTGCCCCGCCTGCTGGAGGCCCTGCCCGGCGACGTCGACCGCTGGTTCTTCATCCGCTACCGCGACCCCGCCCCCCACCTGCGGCTGCGCTTCCACGGCACCCCGCCCGCCCTGGCCGCCGACCTGCTGCCCGCCCTCCACGACTGGGCCCACGACCTGCGCCGGGCCGGCCTGGCCACCGATCTGCGCCTGGACACCTACACCCCCGAGACCGACCGCTACGGCGGGCCCGAGACCCTTGCCTTCGCGGAACGGGTCTTCCACGCCGACAGCCTGGTCGCCCTCGCCACCCTGAGCCTGGCCCGCACCGCCCGCACCGCCCGTACGGTGCCGGGCGAACTGCTGGCCGCCGTCAACGCGGCCGCCACCGCCCAGGCCTTCCTCGCCGCCCGCCCCACCCCGACCCCGCTCGGCACCTGGCTCACCGCCACCTACCCCAAGTCCGAGACCCACCACCAGGCCTTCCGCACCCACCGCACCGCCGCGCTGCGCGCCATCGGCTCCGACGGCCCCACCACCCCCGCCGGCGGCCTGCTGCCCGCCGACCCCGCCCTCACCGCCGCCTGGCACCACCGCGCCGCCCGCCTCGCCCACTACGCCGCCCACCTGTCCGCCCCCGACGCCTCCCCGGCCCTCGCCTCCCTCCTCCACATGGGCCACAACCGCCTCATCGGCATCGAGCCCGAAGCCGAACGCCGCACCTACGCCCTGACCCGCGGCACCCTGGAGGCCCACCGGGCCCGCAGGGCGGCCGGCGCGGGAAACGGTTGAACCGGACCGGGGTGCGGGGCGGCGGCGGCCGGTCGGGTCGTCCCGCGACCCGGGCGGGTGTCCGCCGCCGCAGTCGTCCCAGCTGTCCGAGCCATCCGAAGGAGTGCCGATGACGCCGGCCGAAGTCCTGCAAGCGGTCACCGAGCGGCTCGCCGGGCCCGCGGACCCCGAGGGGCCCGTTTCGGGGCCCGGGCTCGGGGCCGGGCGCAGTGGGACGGCGCTGGCGCTGGGGGTGCTGGCCGGGGACGACCCGGGGCTGCGGCAGATGGCGCACGGGACGTTGGCGCAGGCGGTGCGGGCGCCCGGGGCGATGCGCGGCGGCGGGCTGTACTCCGGGGCCGCCGCGGTGGCGTTCGCGGCGCACGGCATGGTCCGGGCGCCGGGGGAGTACCGGGGGCTGCTGGAGGCGCTGACGCCCCGGGTGGAGGAAACGGCCGCGGGGCGGATCGCCGCGCTGCGGGCGGACCTGGCGGCCGGGGCGGGGCTGCGGGCGCACACCTTCGACGCGGTCTCGGGCGCGGCGGGGCTGGGCCGGCTGCTGCTCGCCCTGGAGCCGGACGGGCCGGCGCTGGCCGGGGTGCTCGCCGCGCTGGTCGAGCTGGCCGCGCCCGGCGGTGACGGCGCGCTGCCGCGCTGGTGGACGGCGGGCGGGCCGGGGCTGCCCGGCCCGGACCCGGACCACCCGCGCGGGCATCTCAACCTCGGCCTGGCGCACGGGATCCCGGGCCCGCTCGCGCTGCTCGCGCTCACCCGCCTGCAGGGGGTGCGCGCACCGGGGCAGGACGAGGCGATCGAGTCCCTGGCCGGCTGGCTCGCCGCCCGCCAACGCCCCGACGGCGGCTGGCCGATGACCGTACGGGTCGAGGACGAGGAGGCCGGCCGCCCGCCCGCCCAGGCCCCGACCCGCGCCGCCTGGTGCTACGGCACCCCCGGTGCGGCCCGCGCGCTGTTCCTGGCCGGCACGGCGCTGGGACGGGCCGACTGGCGGGCCGGCGCCGTCACCGCGCTGGAGGCCGCACTCGCCGACCCGGCCGGCTGGCACCTGTCCGGGGCCGGGCTCTGCCACGGCACCGGCGGCCTGCTGCGGATCGTCCAGCGCATGGCGCAGGATTCCGGCTCGCCGGCTCTGGCCGCCCGCCTGCCCGACCTCGCCGCGGCCGTCACCCGCGACCTGGCCGCCGCGCTCGCCGCCGCCGAGCCCGCCACCCTCCTGGAGGGCACCGCCGGTGCGGCCCTGGCCCTGCACGCCCACGCCCACCCGCGGTCCGGCGCCGGCTGGGACGCCTGCCTCCTGATCAGCTGACGGCCGTACCCCGACCGGCCGTGCCGCGACCGGCCGTGGGCACGGACACCACGGCGGCACCGAGCGCCGCCACCCCGGCGTCGGCACCGACGACGACGGGGACCGGCCCTGTCGGTGTCGGCCCCTACCGTGGGCACATGATCGATCCCCAGCTGCTCCGCGACCTGCGCCGACGCTTCCCCGACCGGAGCGCCGAGCACCTCGCCTCCCCGGCGGCCCTGCCGCCGGGCCGTCAGGTCCTGCCGCAGTTGTGGGTGAGCGACGGGCCGGCGCCGGCGGGCCTGTGGCAGAGGCTGCGCCGGGAGCACGCGGGCTCGGGGCTGTGGCCGTTGCTGCTGTCGCCGGGGAACGACGTCCCGGACCTCGGCCCCCGGGACCTGGGCCTGATCCCCGTGGAGCCGGGGGAACCCGGGGAGTCCGCGCTCGACCGGTACGACCCCGCCGTCCTGCTGCGTGAGTGGTGGGAGCACTCGGTGCTCTGGTGCCCGTCCGGCGACCCGCAGGACGTGGCGGACCTCCTGGGGGTGCTGAAGCCCTTCGGTGCCGCCTGGCCGGGCACGGCCCCGGCCGGGCCGGCGCGGCGCGACCCGGAGGACTGCGCGGACGCCCTGGCCCGCTCGCTGCTGCGCGGTCAGCGCCGGCTGCGGATCGGGCTGGTCCGCGCGGACGGCGGCGCCGAGGCGCTGGCCGCCTGCGGGTGGTACGGCACGAACGGCCACGACGACACCGGCGCGGTCGCCGCCGTCCTGCGCAGTTGGCAGGAGCGCTTCGGCGCTCGCGTCGTCCAGGCCGGGGCCGACTCGCTGTACCTGAGCGTCGCGGCGCCGCCGGCCGACGTGGAGGAGGCCCTGCCGGTGGCGGCCGAGCACGTGGCGCTGTGCCCCGACAACGTCTTCCAGGGCCCCGGGAGTCTGGCCGACTACGCCGAGGAGCTCGTCGGCGGGCACGCCTGGAGCTTCTGGTGGGACTGACCGGCTACCACCGCGGCTCGCGCAGCCCGTCCAGCAACTGCCCGACGTGGTCGCCGGCCCGGGCCGGGTCCAGCGGCTGGTGGCCGCCGGGCACCGGGTCACCGTGCCGCGCCTGCCGGACACCGACGCCCCGCGCCTGGAGCCCCGGCACGAGGCCTACGGCGAGGCGGTCCGGGCGGCCGCCCGCGCCCGCGCCCTGGCCCTGGTGCGGACCTCGGCGACGGCGGGGCAGGTGGCGTAGACGCGGGCCAGGTGGGTGAGGTGGTCGGCCTCGCCGTCCAGGGCGCGCGGCGGTTCGGCCTCCGTGACCGTCTGCGTGACCGCCTGCACGGCCGTCAGCGGCGCGGCGGCGGGCTGCGGGCCGGCCCCGGCCGCGGCGTGCTCCAGGGCAGCGGCCAGCGCCGCGGCCTGGGAGGAGGGCGGCGGCCTGGGAGGAGGGCGGCGGGAAACGGCGCACGGCGCGCTCCAGCCACTCGGCGGTGCGCGGGTCCAGATGCTGACGCAGGATCAGCCGGGCGTCGTGGATCTCGATGATCTGAACTCTTGGGCGCAGACCCCCTGCTTGCTGGGGGTTAGCCCATCCTTGGCTCGGAGCCGCGAAGCGGCGGAGATCGCTGCGTTGTCAGTGGCGCGCACTATGTTGCTCACAGCAGCCGAAGGGGGGTGTTCCCATGCTGTCCGGGCGACGTTACCGCCTTGAACTTACCGGAGATCAGGCCGAGTTGTGCGAGACGTTCGGCAATATCTGCCGGTCGGTATGGAACACTGCCCTGGAGCAGCGGCGGGAGTACCGGCGGCGCGGGGCGTGGATGAACTACGTGCCGCAGGCCGCCGAGCTGGCGGAGGCGAAGCGGGAATTCCCGTGGCTGGCCGACGCCCCCTCGCACGTGTTGCAGCAGACCCTTCGGGATCTGGACCGGGCGTGCCGGGAGCATGGCACGTTCAAGGTGCGGTGGCGCTCTCAGCGTCGCTGGTCGCCGTCGTTCCGGTTCCCGGCCGGGAACCTGATCA
>NZ_JBEXKB010000044.1:0-78383 GCF_040609455.1 Kitasatospora sp. NPDC004669 | reverse complement strand
AAGACCAGTACCACCCGTACCGCCGATCAGAGCGCGGCTGCGGTGTTCTGGGCGGCGGCGCCGGTCTGGAACGTGTGGAACCAGGTCGCGCAGGACCTCGTCACCTCCCGGAAGGCGAGCCTGGAGCAGGCGGTGAAGGTCTTCGCCCGGCTCGACCTGTCCCTCGCCGACACCGCGATCGCGATGTACGACGCCAAGTACGCCTACCACGTGTGGCGGCCCGTCACCGCGATCCGGCTGGGTGGCACGCACGACAACCCGGGCGTCGTCGGCGTTCCCGACTGGACTCCCCTCCTGCCGACCGCCCCGGACCCGTCCTACCCCGGTGCCCACGGCGCGCTCAGTCAGGCGGCGGCGACGACGCTCGCCGGGTTCTACGGCGCACAGCACCGGCTCACGGTGACCTCGAAGGGCGTCAGCCGAACCTTCGCCGGCTTCCAGGACGCAGCCACCGAAGCGTGGCTCAGCCGGATCTGGTCCGGTCAGCACACCTCCCTCGACAACAGTGCCGGTCAGCGACTCGGCACGCAGGTGGCCGATTTCGTGGCACAGCATCTCTGACCGCCCGCACGGCGCCAGGGCGTGAACGCCCCGTGATGAGCAGCCGGCTGCACCCGACGTGTCGGGTGTGGCCGGCTCCTCGCCACGCAGGTGCCGGAGGGATCCACGGGGTCGGCCGGCGCGCTGAAGACATCGACGTCCGCCATGGCTCCATCATCTGTCGGGAATTCCTGACATGTCGATTTCTTCCGGCGGGTCTTCCGGTCGCCGCGGCCGGTGGCGGGACCGTCCTCGCGCTGGTTCGGCCGTGGGTCCTAGGCTGGAGGGCATGGGTGCGCCCGCGAGGACTCTCGGCGGTACGGCGGCGGATGCGGTCGGCCTGGAGGCGCTGGTGCGCCTGCTGGCCGGGCGCGGTGTCGTGGTGCTCAGCGGTGCGGGGCTGTCGACGGAGTCGGGCATCCCCGACTACCGGGGCGAGACCGGCAGCCGGCGGCGCGGGTCGCCGATGACGTACCAGGAGTTCGCCGGCAGCGAGGCGGCCCGGCGCCGGTACTGGGCGCGCAGCCACGTCGGCTGGCGCAGCATCGCGCGGGCCGAGCCGAACGCCGGGCACCGTGCGGTGGAGCAGTTGCGGCGCTCGGGCCATGTGTCGGCGGTGATCACCCAGAACGTGGACGGCCTGCACCGTGCGGCCGGTACGCGGACGGCGGTGGAGCTGCACGGCGGGCTGCGCCGGGTGGTCTGCCTGGGGTGTCCGCGCGGCAGCTCGCGCGAGGAGCTGGACCGGCGGCTGGAGGCGCTGAACGCCGGCTTCCGGGCGGGGTCGGCCCGGGTGAACCCCGACGGGGACGCCGAACTGTCGCAGGCGCTGGTGGACGGCTTCCGGGTCGCCCCCTGTACGGCCTGCGGGGGAGTGCTCAAGCCGGACGTGGTCTTCTTCGGCGAGACCGTGCCCAAGCCCCGGGTCCAGCGCTGCTACGAACTCGTCGACGCCGCCCAGGCGTTGGTGGTCCTCGGTTCATCGCTCACGGTCATGTCCGGTCTGCGCTTTGTCCGCCACGCCGCCCGGGCGGGCACGCCCGTGGTGATCGTCAACCAGGGCGCGACCCGTGGGGACGACCTGGCCGAGGCCAGGGTCGGCCTGCCGCTGGGCGCGGTGCTGACCGAGGCCGCTCGGCAGGTCAGGGCCGGGTCCCCGCCAGCCTGAGCAGGGAGGCCTTGAGGGCGCCGACGAACGCCTCGTGAACGGCCTCGTCGACCAGGTCGAGGGAGAGGTAGGGGTTGAGGTCCTCCAACTCGACGAGGAGGAGTTCGCCCTCGGGGGTCCGGCAGGCGTCCACCCGCTGGATGCCGCGCTCGACGGTGTTCCACGCGATGAAGCGGTGGGCGAACTCCAGGTCGGCGGCGGTGGGCTCGTACCGTTCGAGGCGCCAGCGCTGCTCGGGGTCGGGGGCGTGCAGGGCGTACTGGAAGGCGTCGTCGACGAAGTAGAAGGAGACCTCGTAGGCGAAGCGGATCAGCGGCTGGACCAGGACACCGTCGTACGTCACGGCGTCGAGCCGGTCGCGGGGGACGATCCGCAGACCGATCGAGTCGGCGCCGAGCTTCGGCTTGACGACGTACTCGGGGACGACGGGCAGGCGGGCGAGGTCCTCGGCCCGGTCGACGGTGGGGATGACCGGGTACCCGGCGGCGCTCAGGTCGAGCAGGTACTGCTTGCCGGCCATGTCGGCGCGCCCGGTCAGCTGGGTGTAGACGCGGGTGCCGCGTTCGAGTGCGGCGCTGCGGAAGGCCTCGTACTCGGTGCGGTAGTTGAGCACCGGGCCGCTGTTGCGGACGAGGACCACGTCGAAGGCGTCCATCAGTGCGACGGCGTCGAGCGGGTGGCACAGCGCGACGTCGAAGTCCTCGCGCAGGTGGGCGGAGAGCCGGATGTCCTCGTCGCAGTACCGGCGGCCCCGGGCCTGGTAGGCCAGGTCGGTGACGAGCAGGAGTCTGGGCTTGGCGGCGGGCATGTCGTCTCCTGAAGATCATCTATCCCGCTCAGCCTACTACGACCGCTTTTGCCGAGAGTCGGCCGCATACTGACCGCAGCCCGACCGGACTTGCCATACCGTACCCGTGAGTTGGCTAGACTGCGCGGGCCTGACGTGATCACAGATGAGGGGGCAGCGGATGAGCGCGGACGAGACCTGGATGACGGCCGCCGAGCCGGGCATGTCCGGCGAACCGGTCGTCCCGCACATACGCCAGGACATCCCGCACAGCGCCCGGATGTACGACTACTTCCTCGGCGGCAAGGACAACTTCGCCGTCGACCGCGAAGCCGCCGAACGAGTGCTGACCGTCTTCCCCACCATGCGCATCGCCGTCCAGGCCAACCGCACCTTCATGCACCGCGCCACCCGGGCCCTGGCCCGGCGCGGCCTGCGCCAGTGGCTGGACATCGGCACCGGCATCCCCACCTCGCCGAACCTCCACGAGGTCGCCCAGAGCGTGGAGCCGGGCGCCCGCGTGGTCTACGCCGACAACGACCCCGTCGTCCTGGCCCACTCCCGCGCCCTGATGACCAGCACCCCCCAGGGCCGCACCGCCTACGTCCACGGCGACGTCCGCGACCCGGCCTCGATCCTGGCCACCCCCGAGGTGGCGCGGACCCTCGACCTGGACCGGCCCGTGGTCCTCTCGATGGTGGCCCTGCTCCACTTCGTCCCCGACCTGACCGACGCCCACGCCATCGTCAAGCACCTGCTGGACCCGCTGCCGGCGGGCTCCGCCCTGGTCCTCTCCCACGCCACCGCCGAACTCGACCCGCCCGGTGCCACGAAGGTCGAGGAGATCTACAACCAGGCCGGCACCTCCCTGCGGCTGCGCCCCGAGGCCGAGTTCGCCACCTTCTTCGAGGGCCTCGACCTCCTCGACCCCGGCATCGTCCCCGCCCACCGCTGGCACCCGGACGAGACCGACGACCCGACCGGCCTCCTCCCCGCCACCGTCACGGACGCCCAGGTCTCCTTCTACGCCGGTGTCGCCCTGAAGCCCTAGCCGTTCGCCCTGCTCCGGCCTGGAGACCTACACCGTCTCCTGGCAGCACGTGGACAGCCGGATCGAGCACGGCGACTACGGCTCGGGCTTCTGGTGGTGGCAGGACGGCGTCGCGTAACCACGAACCGGCCCGGGCGCCGCGCTCCCCTCCGCGTGGTGCCCGGGCCTCAGCAGGTCAGACGCTGTGCCGCAGCGGCCGCCGGCCGACGGCGGCCAGCCCTGCGCCCGCCGCGAGGCCCAGCCCGAGCAGGACCAGGCGCCGCAGAATGAGGGCCTGCCGGTGGTGCGGGCACTCGGGCGGCCGGTGGTCGGGCGGCCCGTCCGGCAGGGCGCCCGGTGCGCCGACGGTGACCCGGCAGGTGTTGGCGAGGTGCCACAGCGCGAGCAGCTGCTCGGCATCGCCCTCGCAGACCGAGGCGATGCTCTCCACCGCGTCGCGCGGCGGGAACTGCTTGCCGTTCACCCAGCGCTCCCACGAGGACTTCGCGTAGTGGGTACGTTCACTGATGCGGGCGTAGGTCAGGCCCGATGCGGACTTCAGCGACTGGAGCTCCTCGGCGAGTCGGTCGGCAGGGGACTGAGACGTGCTTTCGGACGCGTGCTGGCGGCCCATGAGTCTTCTCCCCGTACTTGCACTGATCGGTTTGGGCAGGGCCAACTCTCCGATATTTGACGGCGATCATTCGAGTGTCTCCGAATGTTCTGAGACGGACGGTGCCGTCTCACGGCCTGGAGCTGGGCCTTTGGCGGGCGGGCCGGAGACGGTGAAACGGTTCCCCGGGAGCCGGACTAAACTGATCATCCGAAAGATGATCAGTTCATGTCTTCTGTCGACCTGCCAGAGGGGCCCGCGATGAGCCAGTCCTGGAAGCCGCTTCCTGACGATCTATCGGAACCCGCCCGACGGCTGGCCGAAGAGCTGCGCGCGGTGAAGGACGCGCATCGGATCTCGCTTGCCGAGCTCGGCAAGCGGACCTACCTCAGCAAGGCCTCCTGGGAGCGGTGGCTGAACGGGAAGCGGTTGATCACCCCGCAAGCGCTGGCCGGGCTGATCGCGACGGTGGAGTGCGATGCCGAGCTGTTGACCGACCTGCTGCGGCAGGCCGAGGCCGCGCGGGAAGAGAGTGCTCCGGAACCCGGTCTCGTTCCCATGCCCGTTCCGGTGCCCGGGCTTCCGGCCGAGGCGCCCGCGCCACCGGTTGAAGCGGAGCGGCGCGCACCGGTACCCGAGCTGTCGACCGGCATCCCCACGGCACGGGTCGCCGCCGCCGTGGCCGCCGTCGCCGCCGTGCTCGTCCTGGTCGCGGGCCTGTGGCTGCGCGACCCCCGGGGCGGCGGCAGCGGCACCACGGTCGCGGCGACGGTGCCGGCCGCTACGGCTACCGAGCCCGCCCCGCTCTGCCAGGGTGTCGGCTGCGCGGGCAAGGACCCCCAGACGATGGGGTGCGAGACCGACGACCACACCCTGCTGAAGGGCAACGTCGGCCAGGTCGTCGTGTACGTCCACTACAGCCCGCGCTGTCGGGCCGCCTGGGCCGGGATCACCGACGGCTCCCCGGGGGACAGCGCCACCATCACCACCAACACCGGCTGGCAGGAGACCGCCCTGATCCACTGGGGCTACGACAACTACTCGGTGATGGTCGACGCCAGCCCGGGCGACACCACCCTGCGCGTCTGCGGCCACCAGAAAGGCGGCGACGGCTGCACCCCCGTGGTCGCCGACCCGGCCGCGCGCGCCAGCGCCCTCAGCCTCCCCGCACCCTCGACCGTCACTGTCACCCCGACCGTCACTGTCACCCCGACCGTCACTGTCGCCCCGACCGTCACTGTCACCCCGACCGTCACCGCCACCCCGACCTCCTGAGACGGCTGCGAGGACCGGGACCGAGACCCGTGGGGCGGACGGGGGTGCCGCCCCACGGGGTCGGGGTCGTGGTCGGGATCGGGGTCAGGCGGTCACGGCCGTCCGGTCGGGTTGGACGGTATGGGCGTTGTGCTGGTCGGACCAGATCTGCAGGGCGCTCATGCAGGCGTGGTCGAGGTGGCGCAGCCCGGCCAGGTCGAGTTCGATCGGCCGGCCGGTGGGCAGCTGCTCCAGGGCGTCGAGGATGCGGGGCAGGCGCAGGAAGGTGGCATTGCCGAAGATCCGGACCCGCACCAGGCCCTCGCCCCGGTCCTCGACCTCGATGTGGACCCGCGAGGTCTCCCAGGCGGCCTTGACCACCGCCATGGCGAGGCCGATCAGCACACCCTCGAACATGTCGGTGACCAGGATCGCCCCGGCGGTGACCACCAGTACGACGGCCTCGCCGCGGTGTTCGCGCCACAGCGGCCCGAGCTCCTTGGTCGGCAGCAGCTTGAACCCGGCGTGGACCGGCACGCCCGCCAGCGCGGCCGTGGGGATCACGCCGAGCACGGCCGGGAGCAGCGCGGCGAACAGCAGCAGCCAGCAGCCGTGCAGCACCCGCGAGACCTTGGTCCTGGCGCCGGCCTGGACGTTGGCGGCGCTGCGGACGATCACCGCGGTCATCGGCAGCGCGCCGAGCAGCCCGCACACGGTGTTGCCGGCGCCCTGGGCCATCAACTCCTTGTCGTAGTCCGTCTTCGGCCCGTCGTGCAGCCGGTCCACGGCGGCGGCGCTGAACAGGGACTCGGCGGAGGCGATCAGGGTGAAGGCGACGATGGTGGTCAGCAGGCCGACCTCGGTCAGCCGGGCGAAGTCCGCCCCGCCGGACAACTTCCGGAGGGGCGGACTCAGTTGTGGGCGGGTTGTATCGGCATGGAGGGGGAGTGGTGGGGTCGATGACGCCCGGTTCAGGACGGCCGCCCGTCGTTCGCCCCTGCGACCAGCCAGCGGGACGGTAGGTCGATCCGCCGTCCATCGGGGGTGAACTCCGTGAGGCACAGCGGCATTTCGCCGGAGGCGAGGACGGTGAGCCCGGCCGCGCTGAAGAGTTCGGCGAAGGCCGCGTCGGCGACCTCGGCCGGGGCGAGCCCGTGTTCGAAGACCGGGCGCAGCTTGGGCGGTGGGCCGGCCGGGCTCTGGGTGAGGCGCGCCAGGGTGTTCCTGGCCGCTTCGGAGGGGTCGACCACGAAGGCCCGGCCGCGCTCGCCGAGCAGCGTGGCGATGGCGTCGACGACCGGTCGGCGGTCGGCTGGGTCGCTCTGGTGGATCACACCGCGGACGTAGACGTTGGTGTCGCCGAGCCTGTCGCGCAGCGCCCTGACGTCGGTGGCGTCGGTGGCGTCAAGCTGGGCGAACTCGGCCCGACACGCCGGGTCTTGACGCCGGGCGAGGCCGATGGCGGTGGGGGACAGGTCGACCCCGACGGCGCGGGGGAAGTGGTGGGCCAGGAAGCGGGTCTGGGTGCCGTTGCCGCAGCCCAGGTCGACGACGGGGAGTCGACTATCCGTCAGGTGAGGTCTGAACAGCGCGAGATGACGTTCTGCGGTGAGGGCCGGCTCCGCGTCCCAGATCACCGAGCCCGGTTCCTCCGGCGCATCGCGCCAGAAGCCCTCCCAGGCGTCCCGGTAGCGACTCGTCACGGTCATGGTGGAGAGCTCCGGATGTCGCGCACAGTGTCGGGTCGTGATCTATCGGTCCCGGGCCCGGGCGGCAAGCAGCTATGCGCTGAGTCCGCTGAGCCGCAGCAGCTGGAGCCAGTGACTGTCCGTCGGATCGTCGGGGTCGACGCCGTCGAGGTCCCGGAAGCGCGCGGAGGCGATCCAGACCCGGAAGAACTCGTCCACGCTCTCCGCGATCGGCTCCAACCGGCAGCCCGTGAACCAGACGAAACCCTCGTCCGGCACCCGCCAGACCGTCCCGTCCCGGTCCACCAGGAGCGGGTTGAGGCAGGCTTCGCCGAAGAAGAAGAACCGGGACGGGTCGTCCGGCGGCGACCCGTCGGGCAGCGGGGCCTCCGCCAGCCCCTCGGGGAACTGGCGGTCCAGCACCTGGTCCGCCCGGTACAGGTAGGTGGAGTGGCTGAGGTAGAGGCCGTTGGAGGCGCGGAGCAGCTCGGCGACACCGGCCGGGATGCCCGGCGGGATGAGCTCGGGGTCGGCTCCCTCGGGGACGGCGCAGTCCCAGAGCCGCAGTTCGGCTTCGTGCTCGGCGAGGGTGCTGCGGAGCAGCGCCGTCACGGCGGAGATCTCGGACATCGTCGCTCCCGTCCTGGTTCGGTACGGCGCGAGTATGCCCGCGGGCACCGACACCGGCGGTCAGCGGGGCCGGGCCGGCCCGGAGCATCAGTTCGCGGCGCGGCGGCCCGAAGCCGGCCGCGTCGGCGAGGGCCCGGCGGGCCGGGCGGTCGAGCGCGGTGCGCCCATGGCCCCGAGCACCGAGCTGTCCAGCGGGCTTGCCGCCAGCCGGTCCAGTACCGTCGAGAATGCGGTGCGCAGCCCGTGGGCCCGGTGGCGCACGTCGGGGACGTCGGAATGGAACGCAGCGAATACGGACATGCGGCTCACCTCCAGAACGACCTGCGGACCTGCAGGTATGTCGAGCTTGCACCGATTCGTCAGCGTCCATGCCCGCTTTGACGACCTGCTGACGCAGCCCTGACGCTTCGTGAATCCCGGGGGCGCCCATGCGCGGACCGGCGGACGGGCGGTGCCGGGGCACCGTCCGTCGGCCCGGCGGATCAGTTGCTCACGTTGATACAACTACCCGTGTACGCACCACCGTTGGCGCTGCTGAAGCCGCACCACCGACCGGCGGTGACATAGCCGTACGGCGTGTAGGTCACGGTGTACCAGGTGCCGCCGGCGGCGTGGAAACTCGTCCCGGTCACGACGGCGCCGGACGGGCTCTTGATCTGGATGTCGGCCCAGGTGCTCGCACCGTAGTAGGTGTCGTTCTCCATGGTGCTGACGTAGTAGCCGCCGCCGTTGACGGCGAAGCAGACCTTCGGGTCGACGCCGTCACACGTGGTGGTCGAGGTGGGCCGGGTGATGCCGCCGGTGGCCGAGGGGCTGCCGGTGGCCTGCGGCCGGCCGGCCGTTCGGTGGACGGTGAGCACCCCGTCAGCGGTCCTGACCTCCTGGACCGGCACGGCGCCGTGGTGGGCCGGTGTGGCGGCCGGGGCGGCCGCCGAAGCGCCCGCCGTGCCGCCCGTACCGAGCGCCGCGAGGGCGACGGCGACCACCGCGGTCCGGGCCGGACCCCTGGTCGGACGCGAAGCGACCCTGCCGGCGTTCATGCGTTCCTCCTCGGACGGATCCGTTCGGCGCTCATCCTCGCGGCAGCGCGGCGGGTCGACCATGACGTTGACCTGACATTGACCTGACACTTGGGTCTGTCGCCCGCTACGCTCATTCGCGATCCGGGGTCGGACGGGTGGGGCGACGGCACGGTTCGCAGGGGATTCGGGGGGATGTGTGGGGGCTGCTGTTTTCGCCGCGCTGTTGCGGGAGCGACGCCTGGCGGCGGGGTGGAGCCAGGACGAGCTCGCGGAGCGTTCGGGGGTGTCGGCGCGATCGATCAGCGCCCTGGAGGCTGGTGGGCGCCGGCCGCGGATGTCCTCGGTGGTCCGGCTCGCCGAGGCCCTCGGTGTCGACCCGGACACCCGTACCCGCTGGCTGACGGCGGCCCGGGACACGGACCCGCAGCGCTCGGCGGACGCTTCCGAGGAGGCCCCGGCGCCCGGAGGCGGTGCCGTCGTCTCCCCGGCGCTCCTTCCCGCCGTGTCGTCCGGCCCGGCCGGGCCGACCGGTCCGCAGCAGCTGCCCACGGCCGTCCGGCACTTCACCGGTCGTGCCCGTGAGCTCAAGGTGCTCGATGAGCTGCTGGACGACGTGACCCCCGGTTGCGGAGCGGTCGTGATCTCGGCGATCGCCGGCACCGCGGGCGTGGGCAAGACCACGTTGGCCGTGCACTTCGCCCACCGGGTGGCCGACCGCTACCCCGACGGCCAGCTCTTCGCCAACCTGCGCGGGTTCGACCCCGCGAGGGACCCGGTCGACGCCGCCGAGGTGGCGCGCGGCTTCCTGGACGCGCTGGGCGTTCCGGCCCTCCGTGTCCCCGCCGACCCGGACGGGCGGCTCGCGCTCCTGCGCAGCCGGCTGGCCGGCACCCGGACGCTGATCGTCCTCGACAACGCCCGCGAGGCGGAACAGGTCCGCCCGCTGCTGCCGGGCTCGAACACCTGCCTGGTCGTGGTCACCAGCAGGAACCGGCTGCCCGGGCTGGTCGCCCTGGACGGCGCCGTCCCGTTGACCCTGGACGTGCTCTCCCGGGCGGAGGCGCGCGAACTGCTCGCCCGCCGCGTGGGCCGCGGGCTCGTCGAGGAGCAGCAGGACGCGGCCGACGAGCTGGCCGAGCTGTGCGCCCGGCTGCCGCTGGCCCTGAACATCGCCGCCGCCCGGGCGGCCGACCACCCCGGCACCCCGCTCGACGTGTGGGCGCGCGAACTGCGTGACTCCCGCGTGCGCCTGGACCTCCTGTCGGCCGGCGACAGCCATGCCGACGTCCGGGTGGTGCTCTCCTGGTCCTACCGCGCGCTGGCTCCGCAGGCCGCCCGGCTGTTCCGGCTGCTCGGCCTGCACCCGGGCCCGTTCGTCAGCGCGGCGGCGGCCGCGAGCCTCGCGGGCCTGTCGTCGTCCGAGACCCACGCTCTGCTGGAGGACCTGCACCGCGCCCATCTGATCACCGCGCCGGAGCGGGGCCGGTACACCTTCCACGACCTGCTGCGGGCGTACGCCGCCGAGCAGGCGGAGGCCCTGGAGCCGCCACAGGGGCAGGCCGAGGCGATGGTGCGGTTGTTCGACCACTACCTTCACACCGCGCACCGGGCCGGCTGCCTCGCCTACGCCGACGACGCCTCCTGGCAGTCGCTCGACCTCGCGGAACCGGCCGCCGGGGTGGCGCCCGAGGACCTCACCGACCGTCGGCAGGCGCTCGACTGGTACCGGGAGGAGCAGCCGGTGCTGGAGCGGATCGTCGACCTGGCGCACCGGACGGGGGCCGACGTCCACGCCTGGCAGCTCGTCGGCGCGCAGGTGGCCTACCTGCTGAAGTCCGGGCTGTGGCAGCAGTGGCAGCGGGCGAGTGAGACCGCGCTGGCCGCCGCCGAGCGCACCGGGGACCTCGGCCGGCAGGCCCACGCCCACCGCTGGCTCGGCCAGGTGCACCGCTCGCAGGGCCGCCAGCCCCAGGCCCAGCGCGAGCTGCGCCTGGCCCTCGACCTGTTCGACGCGCTCGGGGACCGGCCGCGTCAGGGCAGGACCCAGCTCGACCTCGCCATCGCCCACGGCGAGGAACACGCCAACGTCGAGGCGGTGGCCGAGTCCCATCGGGCGCTGGAGCTGTTCCGGGCCATGGGCGACCCCTCCGGGCAGGCCCTCGCGCTCAACAGCATCGGCTGGTACCTGGCGCAGCAGGGCGAGCTCCGGGAGGCGCTCCCGTACTGCCGCCGCGCGCTGGCGCTGGCCCAGGACGCCGGGAACCTCCCCGGCCAGTCCTCCATCTGGGACAGCATCGGCTTCATCCACCACCACCTCGGCGAGTACCACGAGGCGCTCCCCGCCTACCACGAGTCGCTGCGGCTGCGTCAGGCGGTCGGTGACTACTTCCTCCAGGCCGACATCCACACCCACATCGGCGACACCCACGTCGCCCTCGGGGACGTCGCGGCCGCCCGAGCCTCCTGGCTGCAGGGCCTCGCCATCCTCGAAGACCTGCAACACCGGGACGCCGACGCCGTCCGGGCCCGGTTGAACGCCCACACCGGGCCGGAGCGGCTCCGCTGAGCGGCGCACCCGGCGCCGGCCCGACCCCGAGCACCGGGATCGCGCTCGCCTCGTACGCGATCGGCTCGCCGCACGAGGTGCACCGCAACGGCACCGCCGTGACGGTCACCGACCCGTTCGGCACCCGTGCGCTGCCCGAGCTCGCGGGCAAGCCGGAGGAGGAACCGCACGTCGGTTCCACCCACCACCACCCGTACCAGACCCCGCCGGGGCAGGTGAAGAAGTAGCTCCTGTCAAGCGCGGACGGCCGGTCGGGGGCACCTGCCCCGACCGGCCGTCGGCTTGCGGGGCGGTTGGCTAGAGTCGCGGGACGGAAGCCCCCCGGCGCCAGGCCGGGAACGGCTGAACCGCTGTCGGCGCAGAGGCCGTTGAACGGGACGGGACGGGGAGGAACGGGGATGGAAGCGGACCGGTCGGAGGCGCGCGCGTTCATCGCGGCCCTGGTGCGCGAGGAGGCGCCGAGCCTGCCGGGGACCCCCGCGCTGGCCGTGCCGGAGGGGTCGGTGGCCGAGGTGACCGCCGTCGCCCGGCGGCTGGCGCTGCACGTGCTGCCGGCGGGTCGGCGGGGGCCGGAGCCCGCGCCCGAGCTGCTGGAGCTGGCGGCGGCGCTGGTGGTGGACGAGCACCCGTCGGCGCCGCGCTGGTCGGCGGCCGAACGCCGGCGGCTGGCGCACTGGGTCGCGGTGCTGATCGAGCACCGGGGCGAGGACGGGGTGCAGGACCTGGTCCGGGAGCTCAACCGGGGCTGAGGCCGGCGGTCGGACGGGGACGTTGGCGGATCGTTGGCGGGTCCTTGGCAGCGCCCGGCAGCCTGCTGTGAGGAGCCGCCGAGGACCGATGGCGGGCTCCCAGCCGTGCCCTTGCCCGACCTGAGAGGTAGCGCGTGTCGAAGTCGTCCGTTGCCCAGCCCGCCCCCGGCCCCCAGCCGTTCGCAGTCACACCGGCCATCGCAGACACAGCGGACGCACCGGCCCCCGCGCCGGCGACACCCGGTCCGGGCACGGCCCGCCCGACCCTCGACCCGGAGTTCGTCGCCGAGATCCACCGGCTGCACGGCGGCTACATCCTGCGCTCCCTGCTCCGGATCACCAGGGGCGACCGCGGCAAGGCCGAGGACATCCTGCAGGAGACCCTGCTGCGGGCCTGGCAGCACCCGGAGGCGATGAGGAACGGCCCCGAGGGCAGCCGGGCCTGGCTGTTCACCGTCGCCCGGCGGATCGCGATCGACCACTACCGGATGGCCGCCTCCCGCGCGCCCGAGGCGATCGGGGAGCCCCTGGAGGACCATCCGGTGGCCGAGGACCCGTACGAGCAGGTGGTGGTCGCCCGGGACATCGCCCTGGCGCTGCGGCGGGTGCAGAAGCACCACCGGGAGGTGCTGGTCGAGCTGCACCTGAAGGACCGCTCGGTGCAGGAGGCCTCGGCCAAGCTGGGGGTGCCGCCGGGGACGGTCAAGTCCCGGAACTTCTACGCGGTCCGGGCGCTGCGGCCGGTGCTCGCGGCGGAGCACGGGTACGCGCCGGTCAGCCGGTGACGTCGCGACGGGCGGTCCGCGGGCCGGGGGACCCCGCGGACCGCGTGCCGGTCAGGCCGTGGACTCCAGCCGGTCGCCGCGCAGGCTGAGCGAGGACTCCAGGGCGGCGGTGAACTCGCTGGTGAAGCCCGCGAGGTGTTCGAGGCGGCGGAAGCGGTCGAGCGCCGAGCGCAGCCGCTCCCGGACCGCCGGTCCGCGGCCGTGCGCCAGCAGGTGGGTGGCGTAGGACTGTTCGGCGACGGCGTGCAGATAGAGCAGGCCCGCCTCCTCGCAGGCGGCGAGCAGCCGGTGCCAGGCGAGGTCGGCGGCGGTGTCCCGGACGGCCGGTGACAGGGCCTGGGCCTCGGTCAGCAGCGACCACAGGTGGACCTGGGTGACCGGCAGGGGCGGCAGCAGCTCCCTGGCCTCCCGGGAACGGCGCTGCGCGGCCTCCGGATCGCCGGTGGCCAGACTGACCCAGCCCTGGTGCACCAGGGCGTCGACCAGTCGCTCGCGGTTGCCGGACTCGACGGCGAGCGCCGTCGCGTCGGCGGCCAGCCGCCGGGCCTCGGCGGAGTCGCCCAGCATCGCGGTGACCAGCCCGAGGGTGGCGAGCGCCCGGACGTGTGCCGAGGCGGCCGCAGGCCCCTCGGCCGAGCCGGACTCGGCGGCGGCCACCGCCCTGCGCGCCGCCTCGGCGGACTCCCGGCGGCGTTCGAGCGCGACGAGCGCCTGTGCCCGGCAGTTGTGCAGGAAGGCCGCCGCGACGGGGTCGCCGCACCGTTCGGCCGCGGCCAGGCCGACGTCGGCGCGGGCCAGCCAGTCGGTGAAGCGGCTGGCACCGTAGTAGAGCGATCCGGTGGTCAGTGCGAGCCGCCAGGCGCGGTCGGGGGCGGCGACGGCGGCGCCGTCGACGAGCACCCGGATCGCGGGCTCCTCCGCGCGGAACCATTCGAGCGCGGCGCGGATGCCGGCGGCGGACGGCACGGTGTACCGCGGGCGGCCTGGGCCGTCGGCGTCCTCCTGCTCGGCGGTGTCCTCCTGGCCGGGGTCGAGGTAACTGCCGCAGTGCGCAAGGGCGGCCTGGTAGTAGTCCAGCAGGCGCTCACGGGCCTGCCGGCGGCTTTCCTCGGGCCGGGCGGCGAACAGCTCGACGCCGAACAGCCGGACCAGGTCGGTGCGGTGGTAGCGGCCGGGGGCGGTGCCGGTGAGCAGGTGGTGGGAGGCCAGTTCACCGAGCGCCCGGTGGGCGGTGGCGGTGTCGGTGGCGAGCAGCGCGGCACTCGCGAGGGTGTCCACCTCCCGGCCGGGGTGGGCGGCGAGCAGGGTGAGGAGTTCCACCGCCTCATCGGTCAGGTGGCGAAGCGTCAGTGCCAGCTGCGGCCGGATGCCGGTGCTGTCGTCGATGTCCAGGCCGGCCAACCGGGTGTCCTCGTCGGCCAGTTCGTCGGCCAACTCCGCGACCGACCAGGTCGGATGGGTGGCCAGCCGGGCGGCGGCGAGCCGCAGGGCGAGCGGCAGGTGCTCGCAGAGGCGGGCGAGCCGCGCGGCCTCCGCCGGCTCGGCGCGCAGCCGTTCGGGGGCCAGCAGCTGTTCCAGCAGCCGCAGGGCGTCGTCCTCGGGCAGTGCGGTCAGGCGCAGCAGAGTGGCGGCGTCGGTGGCGACCAGTTCCTCCAGTGAGCCGCGGCTGGTGACCACGGCGGCGCAGTCCGGCCCCCCGGGCAGCAGGTCGGTGAGCTGGCCGGCGTCGGCGGCGTCGTCCAGGACCACCAACAGGCGCCGGTCCCGGGTCCGTTCGCGGTAGAGCGCGGCCCGGTCGGCCAGGTTGCCGGGGATGTCGCCGTCGGGCACGCCGAGGGCGCGCAGGAAGCGGCCGAGGACGGCCTCGGGTTCGGCGGGGCCGGCCGGGTCGAGACCGCGCAGGTCGGCGTAGAGCCGGCCGTCGGGGAAGCGGTCGGCGGCCCGGTGGGCCCAGGCGGTGACCAGCGCGCTCTTGCCGACCCCGGCCGGGCCGACCACCAGCGCCGGGCCGTCGGAGGGCCGGTCGGCGGCGCAGGCGCGGTCCAGCCAGGCCAGCTCGGCCTCCCGTCCGACCAGCTCGACGCGCTGCCGGGGGAGTTGCCGCGGGACCCGCACCACCGGCTGGGCGGCGGCCGGCGGCCGGTCGTCCGCCAGCACCTCGGCCAGCGCCGCCTGCAGTGCGGGCCCGGGGTGGATGCCCAGTTCGCGGTCCAGCCGCAGACGGGCCCGGTGGTAGGCGTTCAGCGCGTCCGCCGGCCGTCCGGCCTGGTGCAGACAGCGCATCAGCAGCGCCACCAGCTCCTCGCGCAGCCCGTCCCGCCGGACGTTCTGCTCCAGCACCGCCACCGCCGCCGCACCGGTGCCCTGGTGCAGCCGCAGTCCGGCCCAGCGGAGCAGGGCGGCGGTGCTGGACTGCTTCAGGTGGTCCACCGCGGCGGCCCGCAGCGGGGTGTCGGGCAGGTCGGTCAGGGCCTCGCCGCGCCACAGCCGCAGGGCCTCCTCCAGCAGCGCGATCGCCCCGGTGTCGTCGCCGTGGCCCGCCTGTTCCCCGGCCCGCCCGGTCAGCGCCTCGAAGCGCAGCGCGTCCACCTCGTCGGCCGGCCCGGTCAGCAGGTAGCCGGACGCCCGGGTGTGCAGCTCGAACGGCGTGTCGGCGAGCACCTTGCGCAGCGCGGCGACATGCCCCTGCACCGCCGCCCGTGAGCTGGCCGGCGGGCGGTCACCCCACAGCAGCTCGCAGAACTGGTCCACGGTGACCAGCCGCCCCAGCCGCAGTGCCAGCAATGCCAGGATCGCCCGCCGCTGCGGCCCCGCCAGCGTGGCGAAGCCGTCCGCCCCGACCCGCAGTTCCACCGGCCCGAGGAGCCGAATCCGCACCAGTACCCCCACCGCCCACCATGCCGCACCCGACCTGTCCCGAAGCCGGCCCTCGGGATGGCGCAGTGTAGTGCGCACCCATGTCCTGAACGCGCCCGAACGCTCACCGCCGGCAGGGCCTCCACCGGTACAGAGTCCGAAGGGGTGCGCGATGGTTGCCTCCGTGCGGGCATCGGTGGCCGCGGCGATGTCGGTCGAGTGAACCGATCGGCTCCGGTCCGTCGTACCTTCCTACGATGGGTGGGCACGCCCCGGGGTGAAAGGGGCAGGTCGGAGCCGGGGAGGGGACCATGGACATCGGGCTGCTCGGGCCGATGACGGTTCGGCGCGCGGACGGCACGGAGGTCACGCCCTCGGCCCCGAAACGGCGGGCGCTGCTGAGCGCGCTGGCTGTACGGCTGAACCAGCCGGTGAGCGCCGAGCAGCTGATCGAGCTGGTCTGGGACGGCGCCGCCCCGCCCACCGCCAGGGCGGCGTTGCAGGGGCACGTGGCCGCGCTGCGGCAGCTGTTGGACGACCCCCGGCTCGCACTCGGCACCCGAGGGGGCGGGTACGTCCTGGAAGGGGACGCGGACCGGGTGGACCTGGTGCGCTTCGGCTCGCTCTGCGACCGGGCGGGGGTGCTGCTGCCCGAGCCCGCCGCCCGGGTCGAGCCGGACGACCCCGCCGTGCCGCTGCTGCGGACGGCCCTCGACCTGTGGCGCGGCCCGGCGCTGGCCGACTGCGGATCCGAGCTGCTGCGCGAGCGCACCCTCCCGTACCTGACCGACCTGCGGCTGAGCGCCCTGGACCGGCTGGCCGAGGCACTGCTGCGGGCCGGTCGCGGCGGCGAGTTGACCGCCGAACTGGCGGAGGCGGCCGAGGCGCACCCGACCCGGCGGATACTGGCCGCCCGGCTGGTCCAGTGCCTGGAGCAGGCCGGTCGCGGCGCCGAGGCCCGGGAGTGGCACGAGCGCACGGCGGCGCGTTCGAGCCCCCAGAGACAGACCCCGCCCGACCGCCGCTTCGTCGGCCGCGCCGCCGAACTCGCCCGACTGCACGAGACCCTGCCCCTCGCCGCCCGGACGGGCCGCCCGATCCTGGTCACCGGCCCGGCCGGAGTCGGCAAGACCGCCCTGGTCCGGCACTGGGCGGCCCAGCGCTTCCCGGACGGCGTGCTGTACGCCGACCTGCGCGGCTTCGACCCGGACGGGCCGCGCCAACCCGCCGACGTCCTGGGAGGGTTCCTCACCGACCTGGGCCTCGCCCCGGACGCCCTCCCCGCCGAACCGGAGGATCGCGCCGCCCGTTACCGCGAACTCCTGGCCGACCGCAGGATGGTGATCCTGCTGGACGACGCCGCCTCGTACCGCCAGCTCGCCCCGCTGCTGCCCGACCGTCCCTCCTTCCCGTCGGACGGCGCCGGTCCGGTCGCCGTGGTCACCAGCCGCGGCCGCCTGCGCGAGCTGCTGGTCCACGAGGACGCCCTGCCGCTCCCGCTCGGCCCGCTGACCGCCGAGGACTCCCGCGCCCTGCTCGCCCGCACCCTCGGCCCCGAGTTCCCGGACCGCCCCGCCGCCGACCCGGAGGCCGTCGCCGAACTCGCGGAGGGCTGCGACCACTTGCCGCTCGCGCTGCGTCTGGCCGCCGCCCGGCTGGCAGCCCGCCCGGACTGGTCCGTGGAGGACCTCGCCGCCGAACTCGCCGACGAGCAGACCGGCCTGGACGCCCTGGCGGGCACCGGAACCGGTCGCGGCCCGACCGGCATCACCGCCGCCCTGGACCGGACCTACCGGACGCTGCCGCGCGCCGCCGCCCGGCTGTTCACCCTGCTCGGCCTGCACCCCGGCATCGTCCTCGACACCGCCACCGCCGCCGCCCTCGCCGACCTCCCGCGGGGCGCCACCCGCACCCTGCTGGCCGCCCTCGACACCGTCCACCTGCTGGAGGAGGTCAGCCCCGGCCGCTTCGCCCGCCGGGAGCTGGTCCGCCGCTACGCCGCCCGGCAGGCCGCCGAACTCGGCTGCGAGGAACGGTTCGTCGCCCTCGACCGGCTGATCGCCCACTACCTGGAGCTCACCGCCGACTGGACGGCCGAGGGCTCGGTGCCCGGCGGCGGCACCCGGGCGGCGTCCTGGTTCCGGCGCGAGGAGAGCGCGCTGCGGGCCGTCGTGGTCTGCGCCGAGCAGTACGGACGTACCGTCGCCGCCTGGCAACTCGCGCACCGGATCGGCCTGTTGTACGAGACCACCGGACACGACCGGACCCACTGGCGGGCCGTCGCCGAGGCCGGGCTGCGCGCCGCCCACACCGGCCGGGACGAGGCGGCCGTCGCCCGGCTCGGCACCGACCTCGCCGTCCTGCACATCGACCGCGCGGCCCACCGCACCGCCGTCGAGCACCTGGAGCGGGCCGTCGCGGCCGCCGACCGGGCCGGGGACGCGGTGCTGCGCCACCACTGCCGCAGCCGGGTGGCCGCCGCGCTGCTGCGGGCCGGGCGGCACGACCGGGCGGTGCCCATCCTCACCGACCTGGTGGCCGCCGCCCGCACCCCGGCCGCCGACCACCTGCTGGTCCGTTCGCTCACCGACCTCGCCGACGCCCTGGTACTGGCCGGTACCCCTGAGCGGGCGCTCGCCCACGCCGACGAGGCGGTCCGCACCGCCACCGCCCGCACCGGCGGTGCGGAGGCCGTGCTCGCCACCCACAGCCGGGCCCGCGCCCTGCAGGCCCTCGGCCGTCGGGATGCCGCCCTGTCCTCCGCCCGACTGGCCGTCGCCCTCGCCCGGACCGTCGGCGACGCGGCCGTGGAGGCGCGCTCCCACGGCCTGCTCGCCGACCTGCTGTTCGAACTCGGCCGCAGAGCCGAGGGCGAGGACGCCAGACGCCTGGAACGGGAGCGAGGGCGTGTCTGACGATTCCCGCCGGGCGCGAATCGCCGGACACGCCCCAGCGGCAGGCGAGCGCTGAGGGCGCGGCCGTCGCTCGCCATAGGCGGAACTATCGGCAGTTCCAGCGCGTGCCGGCCCGCGACCGCCACCGGCGGAACCGGATGTCACCGCAGGTCAGGGACTGAATCGCCGGGCGGATGCCGGTTCGGGGCATACTTCTGCCCGAGGGGGAGTCCGCCCGGCACAACGTCCGGCGGAACTGCGGGAATTCGCGGCGCGATCGGGGACGGGCGGGGTATGACCTCTGGGGGCAGCACGGGGACGGGGACGGGCGGCGGCGAGTTCTGCCGCCTGCTGGCCGGGTACCGGGTCGAAGCGGGCCTGACCCAGGAGGAGCTGGCCGCCGGAGCCGGGGTCAGCCTGCGCGCCCTCGGGGACATGGAGCGCGGCCGTACCCGCGGACCGCAGCGGCGCACCGTCCAGGCGCTGGCCGCAGCCCTGCGACTGGACGAGGCGCAGGCGGCCGCCCTCGAACGGGCCGCGCAGTCCGGCCGCCCCCGCGGCACCCGGCGGCCGGCGGCCCCGGCGGCGACGCAGGCGGTGAACCGGGCACCGGCGCGGGCATCGACGCAAGCGCCGACCGCCCGGCCCGCCGAGCCGGGAGCACCGACGGAGCCCCTCACCGCCCTCGCCCTCCCGCGTGACATCGCCGACTTCACCGCCCGCGAGGAGGCCCTCGCCGCCCTCGCCGCCCTCGCCGACGACGAACAGCCCGCCCACCCCCGGGTGGTGCTGGTCAGCGGACAGCCCGGCCTCGGCAAGACCGCCTTCGCCCTGCACGCCGCCCACGCCCTCGCCCCGCGCTTCCCGGACGGCCAACTCTCCCTCGACCTCGGCGGCATGGCCCCCACTCCGCTCTCCGCCCGCGAGGCCCTCGGCCAGGTGCTGCGCGCCCTCGGCGTCGCCGATGCCGCCGTGCCCGCCGGGACGGAGGAGCGGGCCGGCCTCTACCGCGCTCTGGTGCGCGACCGCCGGCTCGTGCTGGTGCTGGACGACGCCGTCGACGAGAGCCAGGTGCGCCCGCTGCTGCCCGGCTCCGGCCCGGCCGTGACCATCGTGACCAGCCGGGCCGCCCTGCCCGGCCTGGAGTCGGTGCACCGGCTGCGGCTGGGCGTGCTCTCCCCGGCCGAGGCGGTCGGCCTGCTGGCCCGGATCGTCGGGCGCGAGCGGATCGAGGGCGCGCCCGACGCGGCCGCCGACCTGGCCCGGCTCTGCGGCCATCTGCCGCTCGCGCTGCGGATAGCCGGTCAGCGGCTGGTGGCCCGACCGCAGCAGCAGGTGGTCCAGCTGGTACGTCAACTCGCAGCCGAGGATCACCGGTTGGACCTGCTGGTGACCGGCGACCTGGCGGTCCGGCCGGCCTTCGAGCTGTCCTACCGCAAGCTCCCCGCCGAGTCCCGACTCGTGCTCCGCCGCTGCGCGTTGACCGCCGGGCCGGACTTCACGGCCGCCGTCCTCGCCACCTACGCGGGCCTGCCGCCGGTGCGCGCCGAACTCCTCCTGGAGGAGCTGGTCGACGCCGGACTGGTGCAGCCGGCCACCGCGGAGCGCTATCGCCTGCACGACCTGGTACGGCTGTACGCGGGCGAGCGGTTGGCCGCCGACGAGACGGCCGAAGAGATCGCCGACGCCCGTACCGAGGCCGGTCGTCGGCTGCTGCGCCGGGCGGCGGCACACGGGCTGCGGTTCGACCCGGACCACGCGATCGGCGCGGCGGCTGACGACCCGACCGAGGTGCCGCTCACCGAGGCCGCCCGCTGGCTGGAGGAGGAGCACCCGGAGTGGCTGGCGGCCCTCTACGAGGCGCAGCGGACCGGCCGCCACCGGGAGGTGATCGACACCGCCGAGGCCATGCACTGGTTCTCCGACCGGCTGCTGAGCTGGGACCTCTGGGGCGAGGTGTTCCAGCTCTCGGTGGACGCCGCCCGGGCGAGCGGCGACCGCCGGGCCGAGGCGGTGCATCTGAACTACCTGGCCTGGACGTACGTCACCTGTCTGCACCGCTACCAGCGCGGCATCGAACTCGCGGGCGAGGCGATGGAGTTGGCCCGAAGTCTGGACGACCACGAGCAGCAGGGCTGGGCGCTCACCTACCTCGCCGCCGGCCTGCGGCAGTTGCAGCGGCACCACGAGGCGAGTGGGAGCTACCGGCGGGCGGCGGACGCCTTCGCCGCCGTGGACAACCGGGCCGCGGCGATCGGTCGGCTGGTGACCCTGCGCGGCGCCGCGACCTGCCTGCGCAACCTCGACCGGGCCGAGGAGGCGGTGGAATCGCGCCGGCGCGCGCTGGCGGGCGCGCTGGAGCTGGTGGAACGCTGGTCCTCGCCCCTGATGCACCTGCTGGCGGCCGTGACGGCGCACGAACTCGGCCAGGACCGCGCGGCGTTGAAGCGCTGGCCGGCCGCCGAGAAGGCCTACCGGCAGGCGCTCGACCACTACGAGGCGACCGGGCGCCCGGACAGCATGACCAAGACCCTGACCGAGCTGGGCACCGCCCTGATCGAGCAGGGCCGGGCGGACGAGGCCCGGGAGATCCTCACCGAGGCGCTCACCGACCTGAGCGCGGACGGCGGTCGCTCCGGCCGAGTCTGACCGTAGCGAGCCGTGGCGGGCCGTGGCGGGCCGTGGCGAGTCCCGGCCGGGGCGATGGAGGCGTCAGATCCGGGTGTCCTCCACCACCGGGAGGCCCTGGTCCCCGTCCTGCGGCGCGAAGGACGTACGCGGCGCGGCCGCCGGCTTCTTCCCGCAGAAGGCCGGCTCCAGCGCGTTCATCAGCCCCTGGGTGACCGCGCCGTTGTTGGAGGCGTTGGCGAACACGACCACGCTGCGCTGCCCGTTCGGCGTGGTGAAGGACTGGGTCTGGTAGCCCTGGACGATGCCGCTGTGCCCGTAGACGTCCCCGCAGGAGAGCGAGATGCGGCGCAGCCCGAGCCCGTAGCCGATCTTGGCGGTCGGTGTCGGCAGCGCGGCCTCCATCTGCTTCAGCGAGGCGTCCGAGATCAGGCCGCCGTCGCTGCCCGCCATCAGCGCGGTGAGGAAGCGGTCGAGGTCGCCGGCGGAGGAGATGACCGCCCCCGCGCTCCACACCCAGGAGCCGGTCTGCTCGGTGGAGTCCAGCAGCGGCTTGGTGCGGTCGTCGTTGGTGAGGTAGCCGGTGACGTGGGCACCCTCGATCCGCTGGTCGGGGACCACGAAGGAGGTCTTGTCCAGGCCCAGCGGTTCGGTGATCCGCTCGCGCAGCACGTCCGCGTAGGGGCGGCCGGTGAGGTGCTCGACCGCCATGCCCATCAGCACGAAGTCGGTGTTGGAGTAGGAGTAGCGGCTGCCCGGGGTGTACTGCGGGCCGTGCTTGACCGACATCGCCACCAGGTCGGCCGGCGCGTACACCTTGGTGCGGATACGGGCCTCGAAGGCGCTGGTGGTCTCCTCGCCGGCCTGCTCCAGCAGGTCGTCGGTGTGGTCGTAGACTCCGGCCCGGTGCTCCATCACCTGGCGGCCCGTCATGGTCCAGTTCTCCGGCAGGGTGCCGGCCGGCAGGTAGTCGCGCAGCGGCTTGTCGAGGTCGATCCGGCCCTCCTCCGCCAGCTGCATCACGAGAACGGCCGCGAACATCTTGCTGTTGCTGCCGACCCGGAACCTCCACGAGGAGTTCATCGGGGTCCCGTCAAGATTCGCCTTGCCGACGGTCAGCGAGCGGGTCCGCTCGTCCTCGTCGTGGTCCCGGATGACCGCGAAGGCGCCCGGGGCCCCCGCGCGCATGGTGGCCTGAAGTGCGCTGAGCACCCCGGCGGTGTCCGGGACGGGCAGCGCGGAGCCGTCGCCGTCGGCGGCCAGGGCGGGTACGGCGCCGGTCGCCGCCAGGACGGCAGCGGCGGCGGCCACCGCGAGGGGGCGCAGCAGGCTGGTCTTCGCCATGTTCCTCGGCTCTCTCGTGAGCTGACGCGGCGTCCGATCGCGCCGCCCGGAGATCACTATCACCGGTCCTGACGGCCGATGGCATGAACCGCGCTGCCCGCATCGTCCGTTGTCGGCCCGATTTGTCATGTGCACCATTCGTTTCCCGGCCTGGGGGCAAGGTTTTACCTGCTGTCGTCTACCCGCGTTGACTGCCGCGCCCGCATGCTGTTCGGGCGCTTCGTTCGCTGCGTTCGCCGCGCCCGTTCCGGGTGCCCCGATGCATCGACCTCCCCCTCACCGACCATGGAGTCCCCCATGTCCCTGGCCACCTTCGCGCGCCGTGCGGGTGCGCTGCTCCTCGTCGGCGCCGGTCTGATATCCGCCACCGGCACCGCCCAGGCCGACGCCCTCGACGCCGGGACGTACTCGGCGATCGTCTTCCCCGACCAGGACCACAGCGTGGTCGACACCTTCATCGGCTCGGCCACCACGTCCGTCGACGTGACCATGTACGAGTTGCGCGACACCACGGCCGTCAATGCCCTGATCGCGCGTCAGCGGGCCGGTGTGCGGGTCCGGGTGATCCTGGACGCTCGGCACACCTCGGTCAACGGCACCGCCTACAACGCCCTGAAGGCGGCCGGCGTGGGCGTGACGTACTCCTCCTCGGCGTTCGTCTACACCCACCAGAAGACCGTCACCGTCGACGGCGTCAAGTCCCTGATCCTGACCGGGAACCTGGACGCCACCTACTACTCCAGCAGCCGCGACTACGGCGTCTTCGACAGCGACGCCAACGACGTCGCCGCGATCGAGCAGGTCTTCGCCGCGGACTACGCCAAGACCTCGATCACCCCCAAGGACGGCGACAACCTGGTCTGGTCGCCCACCGACTCGCAGGACCGCCTGCTGGCGCTGATCAACGGCGCGCAGACCTCCCTCGACGTCCAGGAGCTGGAGTTCGGCGACCAGGCCCTGGTGGACGCGATCACCGCCGCCGCGAACCGCGGTGTCACCGTGCGGGTCGTCGGCATGAACCCGGACTCCTACGCCTCCTCCTTCGACCAGGTCGCCACGGCCGGCGCCAAGGTCGTCACCTACTCCTCGACCACCGGCCTGTACATCCACGCCAAGGCCATCGTGGCCGACTACGGCACCCCCTCGGCCAAGGTGTTCGCCGGCTCGGAGAACTTCTCCGACAACTCGCTGAACAGCAACCGCGAGCTGGGCCTGATCGTCTCCGACCCCGGTGTGCTCAACACCGTCGAGACGACCTTCAACACCGACTTCGCCAACGGCACCCCGTACTAGGTCGTTCGCGAGCGCCCGACAGTCCGTCACCTCCGCCGAGCTGTTCTCGACCCGAGGATTTGTCATGACTTCGTCCGCGAAGCTCCTGAACGACACCCCCGACGCCCCCCAGGCCGGCGCCCGCCGCCGCCGCTCCCGCCGCAGCGCGACCGCGATCGGCTCGGCCGTCGCCCTGGTCGCGGCCTCCGCCGGGCTCTGGGCGGCCACCGCCACCACCGCGCAGGCGGCCGGGCTGCCCACGCCCGACCACATCATCGTCGTGGTGATGGAGAACCACGCCTACAGCCAGGTCATCGGCAGCAGCAGCGCGCCGTACATCAACAACACCCTGAAGGCGGGCGGCGCCAACCTCACCCAGTCCTACGCCATCACCCACCCCAGCGAGCCGAACTACTACGCCCTGTTCTCCGGCTCCACCCAGGGCCGGGTCGACGACAGCTGCGTGACGGTCGGCGGGTTCCAGGCCCCGAACCTGGCCTCCGAGGTGGCCGCCGCCGGGAAGACCTGGGGCAGCTACAACGAGTCCCTGCCCAGCCAGGGCAGCACGGTCTGCAGCAGCGGCAAGTACGCGCAGAAGCACAACCCCTGGTTCGGCTTCGGTAACGTGCCGCTGAACACCGCCAAGACCTTCACCCAGTTCCCGACCGACTACACCACCCTGCCGAACGTCTCCTTCGTCGTGCCGAACCTGTGCAGCGACATGCACGACTGCTCGGTCGGCACCGGTGACACCTGGATCAAGAACAACCTGGGCGCGTACGCCACCTGGGCGCGGAGCCACAACAGCCTGCTGATCGTCACCTTCGACGAGGACAACAGCCTGTCCGGCAACCGGATCCCGACCGTGGTCTACGGCGCCCACGTCATCCCGGGCAGCAGCTCGGCCACCACCGACAACCACTACAACGTGCTGCGAACCCTGGAGGACCTCTCCGGGGCGAGCGGCCACGCGGGCAACGCGGCGAACGCCACGGACATCGCCGGCATCTGGAACTGACCGTCCACTGCCGGGAGTTCGGGAGTTCAAGCCTTCAGGAGTTCACCCGGACCGGTGGCCGCTCGGCGGCCGCCGCTCCGGGCGCCTCCCGTTCGGCGCCGAGGCGGCGCACCCCCGGCACCGCCGCCGTGCCCGCGCACACCGCGGTCACCAGCGCGGCCGCGGCCAGCAGCGGCACCCGGCTGCCCCAGGCGTCGGCGGCCAGCGGCGCCAGCACGTACCCGAGCGGCGCCGCGGCCAGCGAGAGCAGCCAGTCGTAGGAGGTGACCCGGGCCAGCAGCCGGGCCGGGAAGTCCTGTTGGACCACCGTCTCGACGGAGGACCGCCGGAAGGTCGACATCGTGCTGACCGAGACCGGGCGCGCCGCCTGGCACGAGGCACTGGACGTAGTCGGCCGCGAGGAGCGCCGGTTGCTGGGCGTGCTGACCGAGGAGGAGCGGCGGACGCTGTCGGACCTGCTGCGGAAGGTGATGCTGGCCCAGGAGGCGACCGAGGGGTAGTGCGCGCACGGGTCGACCGGCGTGGCGCCCGCCTGGTATCGATAGGGGCGTGCGATTCGAACTAGTGCCGATGCCGGACGAGGTGGGGGCGCGTCCCAAGGACGTGCGCGGATACCCGGTGCCGGCGATCACGCCGTGGCAGGGCGGGCAGCCGCAGTTCGCCCTGACGGACTACGGGCGCAGCGCCGACTGCGCGCTGGAGCGCCGGTGTTCGGTGTGCGGCGCGCTGATGGCGCGCGGGCCGGTGTGGCGGGTGGTCGGCCCCGCCGTGAGCGCCGCGATCGCCGAGGCGATCGCGGCGGGGCGGCCGTACCGCAACCTCGCGCCGACCATGGAGGGCCCGGGCCACCGCTCCTGCATGCTGTACGCGTCGATGGTCTGCCCGTACCTGGCCCGGCCCAACGCCCGCCGGAGGGTGACCGCAGGGTCCACCGCGGACGGGGTGACCTCGGCCGCCGTCCGCGGTGCGGCGCGCGGCGGGACGGGCGCGGTGGTCGGGTTCGGTGACTACGAGTACGCGGTCACCGAGACCCGGGTGCTGTTCCGCTTCCTCGACGTGGTCGAGTTCCTGCCGCACGAGTCGGCCGACGAGCATCTGGCCGAGCTGCGTGCCGAGTTGGCCCGTGCGGCCGAGGCTCAGGGCCGGTAGGAGGGCAGGCCCTTGATGGTGGAGACCTGGGTCGGCGCCGCCGAGCCGTCGGCCGGCAGGGTGCTGACGCCGTCCGGGGTGCGGGCCGCGAGGGTCTTGCCGTCGGGGGACCACGCGGGCTCGGTGTAGTCCGTGGTGGCCGAGGGGGTGAGGTCCTTCTCGGCCTGCTGGCCGTATTCGGAGGAGCGGGTGAACAGGTGGTCGTGGCCGTTCACCGAGCGGACGAAGGCGATGTGCTCGCCGTCCGGGGACAGCGCCGGCTGCGAGCCCTTGCCGAGGTCCCGGGTGGCCGGGCGGATGTAGTCGTCGTAGATGTACACCTCGTTCGCCGGGGTGTTGGCGTAGGCGATCTCGGCCTGCTGGCCGCCCGCGTTGGCCCAGGTGTTGCCGGTCTGCGGCGGCTGCGGGCCGCTCGCGTCGCCGCCCTCGGAGTTGTGCGGGCTGAGCTCCGTGACGGCGCCGCCCTTGGCGGGGACCGTCTCCAGCCGCAGCACGCCGCCCTTGCTGGACGCGAACACGATGTTGTTGTAACGGTCGGTCTCGTTGGGCACGGCGTTCCCGCTCGGCCCCTTCGAGGCGTGCTGCCAGGTCGGGTGGGACCAGGTCTCGCCGCTGGGGGCCTTGGCGAGTGTGGACTTGCCGCTGCCGTCCGGGTTGGCGGTCACCAGGTCGCCGTCGCCGTTGACGAAGACGACCTTCTTGCCGTCGGGGGACCACGCGAGGTCGCGGACCACCGTGCCGAAGTCGACGGTGGTGCCGTTCATCGCGACGCTCTTGGTGCCCGTGCTGATGGTCAGGTGATTGGCGGCGGAGGTGCCGTTGATCTCCTTGCCGCCCGGTGCGGGGCTGCCGGAGTGCGACCCGCCGCCCGGCGCCGCCGTCCCCGGGGCCGCCGTGCCGGGCGCGCTGGGGGCGGCGGTGGAGCCGGGGTCGCTGTTGTCGGGGCCGCACGCGGAGAGCAGGACGGCTCCGACGGTGGTCATCAGGGCGATCGCGGCGGCAGAGCCGAATCTGTTGCGCACGGACATTCCAGGGTCCCCCTCGGGCATTGCTGTTCGCTTTCGACAAGGAGATTCCCAGTTACAGGTCAGCGCCCGATGCTCGCCGTGTCACAGCCGTGGAACAGAGTGGCCCGACGGCCCGGACCGCTCAGAGCCCGAGCTCGGTCAGCCCCGGGTGGCCGTCCGGCCGACGGCCCGGGGGCCAGTGGAAGAGCCGCTCGGCGGCGGTGATCGGCAGGTCGTTGATCGAGGCGAGCCGACGGGTCATCAGGCCGTGCTCGTCGAACTCCCAGTTCTCGTTGCCGTACGAGCGGTGCCACTGGCCGCCGTCGTCGTGCCACTCGTAGGCGAAGCGGACGGCGATCCGGTCGCCGCCGTACGCCCACAGCTCCTTGACGAGGCGGTAGTCGCGTTCGCGCTGCCACTTGCGGGTGAGGAAGTCGGTGACGGCCTCGCGGCCGGTCAGGAACTCGGCGCGGTTGCGCCAGTGGCTGTCGGGGGTGTACGCGAGCGCGACCCGCTGCGGGTCGCGGGTGTTCCAGGCGTCCTCGGCGGCCCGCACCTTTCGGCGGGCACTCTCCTCGGTGAACGGGGGCAGGGGAGGGCGCTGTTCGGTCATCGGTCCGGCTCCTCGGGAACGGGCATTCCATCGGCGAGAACGGTCGTTCTCACTTCACGGGCTACCCTAGGAGAACAATCGTTCTCGCGCAAAGGGCACGGCAGATGGAACAGGAAGACCCGCGGACCCGCATCCTCGACGCGGCCGAGGAGCTGTTCTACGGACAGGGCGTCCAAGCGGTCGGCATGGACGCCGTCCGGGCCGCCTCCGGGATGACGCTGCGCCGCGTCTACCAGCACTTCCCGTCCAAGAACGACCTGGTCGAGGCCTACCTGCAGCGCCGCGACGGGCGATGGCGGGCGAGCCTCGCCGTCCATGTCGCCCGGACCGGCGGCACGCCCCGGGAACAGCTGCTCTCGGTCTTCGACTGGCTCGGCCGGTGGTTCGCCGAACCGGGCTTCCGCGGCTGCGCCTTCGTGAACTCCTTCGGCGAGCTGGGCGCCACCACCCCCGCTGTCGCGGCGGCGGCCCGGCACCACAAGGAGGAGTTCGCCGGCTACCTGGCCGGCCTGGTCGAGGCCGTCGGCGCCCCGCCCGAGACCGCCGTCCACCTCACCCTGCTCGCCGAGGGCGCCATCACCGCCGCGGCGATCCACGGCGACCCGGGCGCCGCCGCCGATGCGAAGGAGGCCGCCCGGCTGCTCCTGGACGCGGCCCTGGCCGCCCGGACCTGAGGAGGCCCACACTCCCGGACTCCGGGTCGGGAGGGGCATGGACCGGCAGCCGTTACTCATCGGCAACGGTCCGTTGCGGGGCCGGACCCCTCCCGCCCCATCAGTCCCTCGTTCCCCTCGTTTATCGCCCGTTGATCCCTGCCGCCTAGCGTCGGACACATGGACGACAGGACGGTCGAGTGGCCGGGGATGGCGCCCGAGGGGCGGATGACGGAGCAGGACACCGAGCGGTTCCGGCAGTTGCTGGCCGGGTTGGAGAGCTCGCTGGCGGCGGACCGGGAGGCGGCGGGGCGTGATGCCTGAGGCCGTCGACTCGCGTCCGGTGGTGGTGTTGCCGCTCTGGCGAAGAGTCGAGCAGCACGAGGACGTGGACCGGCCCGGGGTGCTGCGGGGGCACCCCGGGCCGGTGGCGTCCGATCAGGCGGAGCCTGTCGGGGAGGCTGTCTGACGAGCCGTCAGCAACTGCAGTCGCAGCAATCGCAGCCGCAGCAATCGCAGTCGCAGCCGTCGCAGCCGTCGCAGCCGTCGCAATCGCAGTTGCAGCTGGGATTGCAGCCGCAGTCGCACCCGTCGCCGCAGTTGTGGCGGTCGCAGAAACCCTTGCGGCGTTCGCGGCTGAACGGGTCGTTGTGCTCGCAGCAGAGCAGCTGGCAGGAGCAGGCCATCAGGGCCCAGACCGCACACCCGGCGAGCAGGTTGCGCGGGTGGGGCGGCTTCCCTCCGGGCGGGGTGAAGCCGGGGCCCTGCGGCACCCACGGGGGGATCGGCGCCTGGTTCGGGTCCTGGCCGGGGTACGGCCCACCCGGGTAGCCGGGCGGCACCTGGCGCGGCGGCGCGTCCTGGGGGTGCTCGCCGTGGGCGCCGCGGCGGCAGCTCGCCCCGTGCGCGGCCGGGCCGAAGACCCGGTCGACGGCTCGCTCGGTCTCGTGCGCGAGCAGCACGTGCACCAGGGCCCGGTCGCTCAGTTCGACCTCGCGCAGTGCGAGCCGGACGCCGTGGACGGCGTCGCGGCAGAGCCGTTCGGCCTCGGCGCGGTCGGTGCCGGTGGCGGTGAGCGGGTTCCAGGCGCCCGTGGCGGCGTCGGCGGCCTGGTCCTCGGCGGCGTCGAGGAGATGGGCGAGCCGGCCGAACAGCCGTCCGGCCTCGGCGAGCGGGGCGGCGTTGCCGGGGCGTCCGGCGATCGCGGCGGTGTGCGCGAACGCGGCCGAGGTGGCGGTCTCGGTGGGCTCGGTGACCAGCAGGACCGAGCTGCCGGGCAGCAGCGTGCGCTCCAACTCGCCCTGTCGGGAGGCGGCGTCGAGCAGTACGGCGGTGTCGAAGCCGACGGTCGAGGCGCTGCCCGCGCTCTGCCGGTCCCAGCGCCGGGTCGCCGCGCGGGCTCCGGCGGCCACCGGGCGGCGGGCGAACACGCCGTCCCGGTCCTCGACGTGGTCGCGTATCTTCACCGAGGCGAGCGCGAGCGAGACGGCGGCGGCGAGCCGGGCGCCCTCGCCCTTGGCGACGGAGGCGGTCCGCATGCCGCGTAGCGGGCAGGGCCCGGCGGTGCGGCGCCAGGAGGAGTCCTCCCGGGCGGCCTGGGCCTCGACCAGGACGGAGATGATCAGCCCGTCGTAGTTGGTGGCGGTCCGCGCGAGCTGTCCGTGGTCGTCGCGCAGGGCGAGGCAGAGCCCGCACAGGTGCGCCATCCAGGAGGTCTGGAGCCGTTCGGACAGTCGGTGCCTGCACGGTCTGATGATGCCGAACACGATCGTCGTCCCCCTCGCCTGATGGGCCGCTGACCGGCCACTTTGTCGCCGGACATCATATGATCAGCGGCCTGCGAGCGGTGGCGGGGGCGGGGGCGATCGGAGACGAGCTGCCGTCAGACCTTGACCGGGCCCGGCACTCCAAACCCTCGAAATTGGCCTGGAAGGTGATCTCATATCCGGGATAGCATCGCGAATATGGGAATCGACGCGGCCGCCGACGAGCGGCTGGCACAACGGCTCGCCGAGCTGCGGGTCGAACGGGGCTGGACCCTGGAGGAGTTGGCGCGCCAGGCGGACGTCAGCCGGTCCACACTGTCGCGGGTGGAGCGGGCCGAGGTCAGCCCGACCGCCGCGCTGCTCGGCCGACTCTGCGCCGTCTACGGGCGGACCATGTCCCGGCTGCTCGCCGAGGTGGAGTCCGAACCGACCCGGCTGGTGCGGGCCGGGGAACAGCAGGTCTGGCGCGACGAGACGACCGGCTTCGTCCGCCGCTCCGTCTCGCCGCCGCACGGCTCGCTGCGCGGGGAGATCATCGAGGGCCGGCTTCCGTCCGGCGCCGACATCGCCTACGACCGCCCCTGTCTGCCCGGACTGGAGCACCATCTCTGGGTGTTCGACGGGCAGTTGGAGCTGACCCTGGACGGCGAGGCGCAGCTGCTCGGCCCCGGCGACTGTCTGCGCTACGGCTCCGGTACCAGCCGCTTCCGCAGCCTCGGCCCCGGCGAGGCCCGCTACGCGCTCGTGGTGGTGGAGCCATGAGAGCCGCCGACAACAGCCCGATAGCCGACGGCCCGGCGGCCGAGGCGCCCAAGGAGCGCTTCGACGCGGCCGGGCGCCGCGTCCTGCTGGTCTGCGTCGCGGGCGGCTTCACCACGCTGCTGGACCAGTCGGTCCTCAACACCGCCCTCCCCGCCCTGCGCGAGACCCTGCACGCCCAGCCCGCCCATCTGCAGTGGATCGTCGCCGGGTACTCGCTCGCTTTCGGCCTCGCGCTGATCCCCGGCGGGCGGCTAGGCGACGTCAAGGGCCGCAAGTGGTTCTTCGTCACCGGGCTCGCCCTGTTCAGCCTGGTCAGCCTGGTCTCCGCGACCGCCACCGACCCCCGGGTGCTGATCGCCGCCCGGCTGCTCCAGGGCGCCGGCGCCGGGCTCGTCAACTCCCAGATGATCGGCACCCTCCAGGACGTCTTCGACGGCCAGCTGCGCGCCCGGGCCCTCGGCATGTACGCCGTCACCGGCAGCCTCGCCTTCGCCCTCGGCCCGCCGATCGGCGGCATGGTGCTGGCGGCGGCCGGCCCCGAACTCGGTTGGCGGCTGACCTTCCTGCTGAACGTCCCGTTCGGCCTGGCCACCGTCGCCCTGGCCGCGCGCCACCTGCCCAAGCCCCGCCCCAGCGCCCGGCACGCTGATCTCGACCTGCTCGGCCTGCTGCTGGTCGGCGCGCTCACCCTCGCCCTGATGCTGCCCTTCGTCCAGCCGCCCGGCTGGGCCGGCTGGCTCGGCTTCACGACCGCCGCGCTGCTGCTGTTCGGCACGCTCGCCTGGTGGCAGCGCCGCTATGCGCGGGGCGGCGGGCACCCGCTGATCCACCCGGCGCTCACTCGTTCCGCGCCGTACGCGCTCGGAACGGCCACCGCGATGGCCCAGTTCGGCTCCTCGCTGGCCGCCTCGCTGGTCCTCACCATGTTCCTCCAGGACGGCCTGGGGTTGTCCCCGCTGGGTGCCGCCCTGGTCGCACTGCCCTCCGCGCTGGCCATGGCCACCGCCTCCGCGCTGGCCTGGCGGGTGGTGCAGCGCTTCGGCCGACGCACCATCACCATCGGGATGATCGGCTCCGCCCTGGCCATGCTCGGCAGCGGGCTGGTCGCCCACTGGGCCCCGGTCGCCGTGCTGCCCTGGCTGCTCGCGCTGCTGCAGCTGCTCAGCGGCGCCTCGGTCGGTCTGATGGGCTCCACCAACCAGGCGTTCGTGCTGCGCCACGCGCCCGCCGAGGCGGCCGGGGTGAGCGGGGCGATCCTGCAGATGACCCAGCGGATCGCCGCCGCGGTCGCGGTCTCGGCGTTGTCCGGCGTCTACCTGCGGGCGACCGCCGGGGGCGGCGGCCACCGCTCCGCCTACCTGACCGCGAGCGTGGTGTGCGCCGCGGTGGCCGGACTCGCGGTACTGGCCGCGGTGTTCGCCGGGCGGGCGAGCGAGCGGGAGCACCGCGAGAACGAGCCGGTCGCGATGAGCCGAGGGCGAACACCGGTCCGCTGACCGTTCCTAAAGACTGAGCGGGAGTGAGTCCTGTTGCCAGAACCCATGCTCAGCCGAACGCCCCGAACGGTCTTGGGCGTTCTGGTCCACCGCGTTCCTGCCGCGTCCGGTCCCATCGGATCGTGTCCGTGGTCCGGGTGTGCGGGGGCGGTTTCCCTCGCTCCCCCGGGTGCCGGGTCGGGCCTGGGCGGTCCGATGCCTGCCAGCATCGCTCTGGTACTGGCAGGGCGGTGCCGTCCGTCGCCTGATCCGGTGCCCGAGGGCGCGTCTGCCGATGGCCACCGAAGCGGCGGCGTGTCGGCTGGTCTTGCGGTTTGTGGTGGTGAGGGGCTTTTGCCAGTGCTCGGCGCCCCACATGCTGGTGTAGGCGGCGTCGACAGCGATCACGCCGATGCCGGCTTCCGCGCACATGGACAGCAGGCGTGCGCGGAGCTTGCCGGTCGGGATGCCGGAGATCAGCTGCCGGAACCGTTCTTGCGGCCGTGTTTCGCCCGGGTCCTGGAGTCGGTGAAATCGAGATCTTCGATCGCGATGGCCTGCACGCCCGTGGCCTGCGCCCAGTGCAGGAGACGGGTGAGCGCGTGGCGCAGTTGGGCGTCGCGGTGGTCGGCCGACCCGGTCAGGTCGTAGTCGAAGCGGCGGGGTGCGCCCATCGGGTTGCCGTGGGCGTCCAGGTGCCAGGCGGCGAGGTGGTCGGCGTTGGTGTCCACCCCGATGACGCCCCGAGCCCGAAGGGCGTCGAGCGGGATGACGGGGAGGTTCTTGCGGGTCCACGAGGCGTCGAGGTACCAGCGCCCGGACGTGGTGTCGAGGTGGATGCGGTACGCCACGGCCCGGTTCGTTTCGATCCGGTCGCGCCACTCCTCGCCCCGGTGCGGGAAGGTGACCTTCGCCGCGAGGACGTACCGGCAGTGCCCGGAGTTCGCGTGTTCAGCAAGGGGAGCCGGAAGTCTGATCGACACCTCTCCGTCGGGAGTGACGCGGATCGTCTCGTTCCCGTACCGTTTGCCGGACTCGCCGTCAGCGGTGAGGAACCAGCGGGCGGCTTCCCACTCCCCACGCCATCGCTCCTGCGACTTCCCCGCCGCGTCCAAGTTGTGGCGGGTGTTGAGGAGTTTGCGGCCGCCGCGCACCACTGACACCCGGCCGGCCTCGTGGTCGGCCTTCACCCGCGCGTACTCGCGTTCCAGATGCGCCTGGTGGCGCGACTTGGCGTGCCATTCTCGGCGCGACCGGTACCCGCCGGGCTGCCGGTTGGCGCCCTTCTCACCGATCGGCAGCGCGAGGCGGTGGCGGATCACGGCGATCCCCGCGGCGAGTCCTTGCAGGTGCTGCCACTGTGCGCGGCGCGACAGGCCCCACTGGTCATGCGTGGCCTTCGTGATGGACCCGGCCCAGCGCGACGACGACTCCGGGATGAGGTCCCGCTTACGGACGGCCCACGTCGCGGCGGAGTGCTCCAGCCCGTCGGCAACGCGCCGGGCCAGATCCCGCGAGGCGAGAGAACCAAAGTGTCCGCCGACCAGGCGCAGCACCGCGTGATCCTCGGCGGTCAGGCCCTTGAGCCGGTCCCGAATGCACACACCCGATACGGCATCGGCGACGAACGGCCGCGCAATCTGCCGCAACACCGCCACCCCGCCCTCCGCCCTCACGAATCCTTCGACCACGCACATGCTGGCACGCACAACAGCACCAGCAGCCCGAAACAGGCGAAGCGGAACGTTCTCGACAACGCCCCAGCAGAAACCGGCAAAATCACTCATGAACGCCAAAGAACACTCAACGAAACTCAACTGCCAACGGTTCACCACCCCCGTCGGCACGTACGGTGGCAGGCATGACGAAGGTACGGATGGTACAACTGCCCGAGGTCGTGCTCGCCTATCGGGACAGCGGCCAGCCCGACGGCCCACCGCTGGTGCTGCTGCACGCCCTCGGCGAGCGCGCCGCCGACTGGGACGTGGTGCTGCCCGAGCTCGCCCCCGGGCACCACGTGTACGCGCTCGACCTGCGCGGCCACGGCGACAGCGGCCGCACCGCCGCCTACGGCCTGGAGGCGATGCGCGACGACGTGCTCGCCTTCCTCGACGCCCTCGGCCTGGCCCGGATCGACCTGGTCGGCCACTCGATGGGCGGCGCGGTCGCCTATCTGCTCGCCCAGGCCGTGCCGGAGCGGATCGACCGCCTGGTCCTGGAGGAGATCCCCGCGCTCCACCCGCGCCCGGCGAGCGTTCCGCCGGAGGGGGTGGAGGACGAACCGGCGCACTTCGACTGGGCGATGGTCCGGGCGGTCAAGGCGCAGATCGACACCCCGGACCCGGCCTGGCGGGAAGGGCTGGCCCGGATCACCGCCCGCACCCTGGTGGTCGCGGGCGCGGGGGACAGCCACGTCCCGCAGGAGCGGATCGCCGAACTGGCCCGGCTGATCCCGGACTGCCGACTGGTCACGATCGAGGCCGGGCACCTGGTGCACAGTGCCCGGCCGCGCGAGTTCGTGGCGGCGGTCGCGCCGTTCCTCGCTTCCTGAACCGGATCCCTCAGACGCCCTGTTCGGCTCCTGGGCCGGACCGCTCAGTCGCCCTGTTCGGCTCCTGGGCCGGACCTCGTCAGACGCCCTGCTCAGCGGGCAGCCGCCCGCCCCGCACCGCCGCGACCAGGTCGGCGTGGTCGGCCTCGGTGCGGTCCGCGTAGGCGACGGCGAAGGCGGCGACCGCCTCGTCCAGCGCCTCGCCCTTTCCGCAGTACCCGGCCAGCAGGCCCGGGTCGGCGGTGTGGGCGTGTGCCCGGGCGAGCAGCGCGCCGGTGATCCGTGCGTAGTCGTCCAGCTGGCCCGGCAGCAGCGCCGTCGGGTCGACGCTGCCCTTGCGGTTGCGGAACTGCCGTACCTGGTACGGGAGTCCATCGACGGTCGTCCAGCCGAGCAAGGTGTCGCTGACCACCTGCATGTCCTTCTGGCCGAGCACGACGCGCTTGCCCTCGTGCTCCACCCGCTGAACGCGTCGAAGGTACGGCAGCAGTGCGGACGGCCGGGCCTCCTTCACCTGCAGCACCAGCGGTTGGTCCCGGTGGTCGGTGAGCAGCACCACGTACGAGCGGGTGCCGACACTGCCGGTGCCCACCACCCGGAACGCCACGTCCTGCACCCGGTACCGGGACAGCAGGGTGCGCACCTCGGCGGGCACCGTCGCCACGTACGGGCCGAGCGCCTCGGCCACCGCGCGGGCGGTCGCGTCGGTCACCTCGGTGAGCACCGGGGGAGCGGCCGTGAACCGCCAACCGCCGTCCGTGGTACGGGTGGTGCTGCGGGCGGCGAAGCGCGCGCTGGTGTTGCCGAGCGCCTTCGCGCCGACCTTCCGCAGCACGTCGGCGAGGTCGTGGGCCTCGGCGAAGGACACCAACTGCTCGTCCGCCACGGCGTTCCAGGCGTCCAGCGCGGGCAGCTTGGCGAGCGTGCGCATGGTCCGGCGGTAGGAGCCGGCCACGTGCTGGGCGGCCGCCCGGGCGGTGGTCTCGCTGGCCCCGGTCTCGCGGCCGGCCAGCACCAGGCTGGTGGCCAGGCGCTTGACGTCCCACTCCCACGGGCCGGGCACGGTCTCGTCGAAGTCGTTGATGTCCATCACGAGTTGGCCGCGCGCGTCGCCGTACAGTCCGAAGTTCGCCGCGTGCGCGTCCCCGCACAGCTGCGCGCCCACCCCGGTCACCGGCGTGCCCGCGAGGTCGGCGGCCATCAGCCCGGCCGATCCGCGCAGGAACGCGAACGGCGTGGCGGCCATCCGGCCCACCCGGATCGGCACCAGCCCCGGTATCCGGCCGGCGTTGGACGCCTCTATCGCCTCCACCGCCGTCGGCCGGTCGGTCGCGGCCTCGAACTCCGCGTGCCGCTCCCGGGGCATCCGTTCGCGCAGCGCCTTCCCGCGCTCCCGTGCCCGCTGGGCCCGGCCGTCCGGTCCGGCCGCGAACCCGTCCACCGTGAACTGCCGTCGCGCCGTGGTGTCTTCGCTCTCTGCCACTGCTCCCCGCCCGTACGTTCCGTTCGGCTCACGCCCGTTGAGGCTTTGCTGGCGCCCGTGACCTGCACGGATCGGCCCCATCGGGGGGTAGTGACGTCCGGCGGGGCGCGGTGGTTCCGGAGGGGCGGAACCGCGGTCCGGGCGTACTGTGGGGCGGGTGGATGATCTCAGGAGGGGAACGGTCGTACGCCTCCCGGCCGCCGCGGCTGCAACGCTGACGGTGGTCGCGGGCCTGGGCGTGCGCGCCGCGGTGGACGGCGACGTCGCCAAATACGCGGGTGACGCGCTCTACACCGTCCTGGTGTACACCCTGGTGGTGCTGGTCGCGCCGACCGTACGCCCGGTCCGGGCGGCACTGGTGGCAGCGGCCGTGAGCTGGGCGGTCGAGCTGTTCCAGGCGACCGGCCTGCCGGACGCCTGGGGCCGGCGCAGCGGGCTGGTCCACCTGGTGCTCGGGTCGACCTTCAACCCGCCGGACCTCGCCTGGTACCTCGTCGGCGCGGCCTGCGCCGCCCTACTCCACCGGGCGCTGTCGGCGACGCGCGCCGCAGTGCCCGGTGGGCAGTGTTGACGAGACGTCAGAGCGGGAGCAGATCGGGCCGCTTGGGCTCGACGTGGTCACCCGAGGACTCGCCGCGCAGGCGCCGGCCGACCCACGGGATCAGGTACTCGCGGGCCCACTGGAGGTTCTCCCGCCGCTGGTCCGCCGGGGACAGCAGGGGCGCGGCCGGCCACGGGGCCTCCGGGTCCTGCGGGGTGTCCAGGCCCAGTGAGCGGGCGGCCAGCAGGGCGACCCGCTGGTGGCCCTCGGGGGAGAGGTGCAGCCGGTCCTCGCTCCAGGCGCGGCGGTCCTGCACGGCGCGCAGCGACCACAGGTCGGCCACCTTGCAGCCGTAGCGGTCGGCGACCGCCCGCATGTGCCCGTTGTAGGTGGCGATCTTGCCGCGCAGGTGCTTGAGCAGCGGCACGTCCTTGGTGTCGAAGCCGGTGCAGATCAGCACCGTCCCGGCGGATTCGGCGAGTTGGGCGACGGCGGCCTCGAAGCGCTCGGCCACCTCGTCGGGGTCGCTGCCGGGCCGCAGGATGTCGTTGCCGCCGGCGCAGAAGGTGACCAGGTCGGGCTGGAGCCGGCGGACCTGCGGCACCTGCTCGGCTGCGATCTGGTCCAGCAGCCGCCCGCGCACCGCCAGGTTCGCGTAGCGGAACCCGCCCGGCGGCCGCCCGTCGGCGAGCAGCCCGGCCAGGCGGTCGGCCCAGCCGGCGAAGGCGCCGCCCGCACCGGGGTCGTTCAGGCCCTCGGTGAAGCTGTCGCCGAGGGCGGCATATGAACTGAGGTCAAGGGTCTCCTGGAGGTTCGGCATGAAAGAGATAGTTCACCGAATCAAGTGACCTACGCCACCGTAGGTGACCTCGGCGGCACGTGAGATGGGCCACGTACGCTGCGTCACTCCTCGCGACTCCGTAGAGCGCCGCAGTCCGAAAAGCACAAGATCCTTGCTCTCTTCCCGTTTTGGGCCCGAACGGACGATGCTCGAAGTGTGCGGCCGCCCGGCCGCCGTCCTGCCAGGGAGAAGTCAGCCGTGAATCCGTCCGAGAACCCGACCGTCGACGAGAACTGGACCATCGACGACCGCTGCACCAACTGCGACGTCGCCCGGCAGCTCGCACCCGACCTGATCATCGAGCGCGCCCGGACGTCCGTGCTGGTGCGCCAGCCGCGCGACGAGGCCGAGCGGCAGCAGCTGCTCGCCGCCGCCCACGCCTGCCCGACCCGCTCGATCCGCCCCGGCGGCGGTCGGCTCGACCCGGTCACCGACCCCTTCCCGCTCGCCCTGGACGACGGGGTGCTGCTGCTCGGCCACAACTCCCGGCGCAACGCGGGCGCCAACTCCTACCTCTGCCGCCGTCCGAGCGGCTGGGTGATGATCGACACGCCCCGCTACAGCGAGGGCCTCGCTGTCCGCTACGAGGCGCTCGGCCCGGTCACCGACATCCTGCTCACCCACCGCGACCACGCCGCCCACGGCCGCGCCTACGCCGACCGGTTGGGCGCCCGGCTCTGGATCCACGAGGGCGACCTCGACTCCGCGCCCGACGCCGACCGGGTGCTGCGCGGGACCGAGCCGGTGGAGATCTCCCCGGGCCTGGTCGCCCACCCCTTCCCCGGCCACACCCTCGGCAGCGTGCTGTACGTCGCCGACGAGCGCTACTGCTTCAGCGGCGACAGCCTGTACTGGTCGCGCACCAACGAGGACATCGAGGTGCAGGAGGCGGTGACCTGGTACTCGATCGAGGAGCAGTCCGCCTCGCTGGACCGCAGCCTGGGCGCGCTGCGCTTCGAGTGGCTGCTGCCCGGGCACGGCGACAAGCGCCGGATGCCCGTCGAAGAGGCGGACCGCCGGCTGCGCGCCCTCGCCGTGCGCGCCCGGGTGCTGCGCACGGAGCCGGTGGACTTCGCCTCGGTGCGCTGGTAGTCGACGGACGCCGGGGCCCGTGCGCCGGGGCTCGCGCCGGGTGCGCGGGGGGTTGCGCCCGGCGGGGGCGCCCGCGCGGGTGTGCGAACGGGAGCGACGGGGCAGCCGCCTCTGGAAGGAGGTGCACCCCCGACGAGGTGCGCCCCCAGACGAGGTGTAACCCCAACTTCCGGCGATCCGAGGACGGTTGAGCAATGCCCACGCACACCCCGGCACGTGCGGCGCGGCCGCGGCGCTACCTGATGTGCCGGCCGACGTACTTCACGGTGGACTACGCGATCAACCCGTGGATGGACCCGGCGCAGCCCACCGACACCGCGCTGGCCGTCCGCCAGTGGGAGCGGCTCTACTGGACGTACCGCCGCCTCGGCCACACCGTCGAGCTGATCGACCCGGTGCCCGGGCTGCCCGACATGGTGTACGCCGCCAACGGTGCCACCGTGCTGGACGGCCGGGCCCTGGTGGCGACCTTCCGCTACCCGGAGCGGGCCGCCGAGTCCGACGCCTACCAGGCCTGGTTCCGCTCGCGCGGCTACCGCGCGGTGCACCGGGCCGGGCACGTCAACGAGGGCGAGGGCGACCACCTGGTGGTCGGCCGCCGGGTGCTCGCCGGGACGGGCTTCCGCACCTCGCGGGCCGCCCACGCCGAGGCGGGGGAGCTGTTCGGCGTGCCGGTGGTCAGCCTGACCCTGGTCGATCCCCGGTTCTACCACCTGGACACCGCGCTGGCCGTGCTCGCCGACGACCACGTCATGTACTACCCGGAGGCCTTCGACGCCCACAGCCGTTCGGTGCTGCGCTCCCTCTACCCGGACGCGATCCTCGCCGACCGCGCGGACGCCGAGGTGTTCGGGCTGAACGCGGTCTCGGACGGCCGTCGGGTGCTGCTGCCGGAGGCGGCCAAGAACCTGGCGGGCCGGCTCGCCGAGGCCGGCTACGAGCCGATCCCGGTGGACGTCTCGGAGCTGCTCAAGGGCGGCGGCGGAGCGAAGTGCTGCACCCTGGAGCTCAGGCCGCAGTGACGTCCGGCGAGGTCAGCAGCACCTCCAGGGTGCGCGGCCCGTGCACCCCCTCGACCCGGTCCAGCTCGATGTCGCTGGTCGCCGACGGCCCGGAGATCCAGGTCTGCGGGCGCGCCGGGTCGAGCCGGGGCAACGCGAGCGGCACCGAGGCGACCACCTGCTCGGGCGCCCGGACCACGCAGATGTGGTGGTCCGGGACGAGCGAGAGCAGCCGCCGGCCCTGACCCGGGCCGGCGTCCAGCACGATCGTCCCGGTCTCGGCGATCGCCAGCGCGCAGCCGGTGACCACGCTGTCCACCGCGTCCAGTCGGGCGGCGGTGAGGCCGCCGTCGTCCGGCAGCAGCTCGACCCCGGTGGTCGCCGCCAGCCACTCGTCCGGCAGCCCGGCCGGCACGGCGACCGTGCGGCTGCCGCGCGCGGTGAGCAACCCGGCGATGCGGCCCGGCAGTTCGGCGGCGGAGCAGCGGTGGACCCGCGCCCGGTAGTCGGCCAGGTTGCGGTGCAGCAGGTCGAGCAGCGCGGCCGGATCGTCGGGCGCCACGTGCGCGCTCGCGTACTCGCGCGGTAGCGGCTGTTCCGCCACCTCCCCGGCGTTCCCGAGCGCGGCCCGGATCCGGCCGAGGATCAACTCCCTTGATTTCATGCGCGGTTCCTCCGCCACCAGTCACGGAACGGTTCGGCCGGCACCTGCGGCAGGTCCCGGGTGTCGGTCCAGGCCCGCCCGGGCCCGGGCAGCCGGCTCGGGTGCAGGGCCCTGGTGCGCCCGGCCAGTCGTTCGGCGGCCGCCAGTGCCGTCGGGTGGTCCAGCACGTACCCGGCGGCCGCCATGGCCGCCCGCTCCAGCGGGTGCCCGCCCTGCTCGGCGACCCGCTCGCGCAGGTGCACCAGCACCTCGGGGATGTCGATCGCCACCGGGCACACCTCGTAGCAGGCTCCGCAGAGCGAGGAGGCGTACGGCAGCGAGGCGTCCACCGGGCTTGTGGTGCCGCGCAGTTGGGGTGTCAGGATGGCGCCGATCGGGCCCGGGTAGACCGAGCCGTAGGCGTGCCCGCCGGCCCGCTCGTACACCGGGCAGACGTTGAGGCAGGCCGAGCAGCGGATGCAGCGCAGCGCCTGTCGCCCGACCTGGTCGGCCAGTGCGGCGGTGCGACCGTTGTCCAGCAGCACCAGGTGGAACTCGGACGGGCCGTCGCCGTCGGTCGTCCCGGTCCACAGCGAGGTGTACGGGTTCATCCGCTCGGCGGTGGAGGAGCGGGGGAGCAGTTGGAGGAAGACCTCCAGGTCCCGCCAGGTCGGCACGACCTTCTCGATGCCGACCACCGAGATCAGGGTGCGGGGGAGGGTGAGGCACATCCGGCCGTTGCCCTCGGACTCCACCACCACCAGGGTGCCGGTCTCGGCGACCATGAAGTTGGCGCCGGAGACGGCCACTTGGGCGCGCAGGAACTTCTCCCGCAGGTGTAGCCGGGCGGCCTCGGCGAGTTCGGCGGGGCGGTCGGTCAACCCCTCGGGCGCCGGGCGGCCCCAGGCGGCCATCCGCTCGGCGAAGATCTTCCGGATCTCGCCCCGGTTGCGGTGGATCGCCGGGACCAGGATGTGCGAGGGCCGGTCATCGCCCAACTGGACGATCAGCTCGGCGAGATCGGTCTCGTAGGCGGTGATCCCCTCGGCGGCGAGCGCCTCGTTGAGCCCGATCTCCTGGGTGGCCATCGACTTGACCTTGACGACCTCACGCATGTCGTCGTCACTGGCGCCGGTGGCCTTCACGAGCCCGGCGACGATCCGGTTGGCCTCGGCGGCGTCGGCCGCCCAGTGCACGGTGCCGCCCGCCGCCGTGACGGACTCCTCCAACTGCACCAGGTAGCGGTCGAGATGGCGTAGCGTGTGGTCCTTGATCGCCTTCCCGGCGGCGCGCAGCTCGGCCCAGTCGGCGAGCTCGGCGACGGCCCGGGCGCGCTTGTCGCGGATGGTGTGGGTCGCGTGCCGCAGATTGGCGCGCAGCCGCCCGTCCCGTACCGCCCGGGCGGCGGCCTGCGGGAAGGCGGGCATGCCGAGGAAAGTGCTCATGCGCCCGCCTCTCCCCCAGCCTCCGGCCGGGGGTACCCCCACCGCTCGGCGGGGGCATTCGCCCATCCGCACCTCTTGATGGTTCGCTCGCTCACGTGGGCCTCCAGGGGTGCTCCTCGGTGCTGGCCAGGATCTCCGCGAGGTGCAGCGGGCGCAGCGCCTCACCCCGGCGGCGCAATGTGCCGCCGAGGTGCAGCAGGCAGGAGTTGTCGGCGCCGCACAGCACTTGGGCGCCGGTGCCGAGGGCGTTGGCGAGCTTGTCCTCGGCCATCGCCGCCGAGACCGCAGCGTTCTTGACCGCGAACGTCCCGCCGAAGCCGCAGCACTCCTCCGCGCCGGGCAGCTCCACCAGCTCCAGGCCCTTGACGGCGCGCAGCAGCCGCAGCGGCCGCTCGCCCAGGCCGAGCATCCGCAGGCCGTGGCAGGAGGGGTGGTAGGTGACGGTGTACGGGAAGTGGGCGCCGACGTCCTCGACCCCGAGCACATCGGTGAGGAACTCGGTGAGCTCGACCACCCGGGGCGCCAAGTCGACGGCGGCATCGGTGAGTTCGCTGCCCCGGCCCTCGGCGGCGGCCCGGGCGCCGATCCGGGGGTAGTTGTCCCGGACCATCGCCACGCAGGAGCCCGAGGGCGTCACCACGTGGTCGTACCCGGCGAAGGCCCGGGCGGTGCGCCGCACCAGCGGCTCACAGGCCCGCCGGTAGCCGGTGTTGTACTGCGGCTGCCCGCAACAGGTCTGCCCGGCGGGGAAGTCCACCGTCACCCCGAGGCGTTCCAGCAGCCGCACGGTGGCGACCGCCGTGGCGGGGAAGAGCGCGTCGTTGACGCAGGTGGCGAACAGCGCGACCCGCAACCCTGGCTCCTTCGGTCGAAGCGGCACCGGTCCGCCCGAGATCGTATCGGGCGGACCGGCGCTGACGAAGGACCTGGCGAAGGAACGTCAGACGCCGAGCCAGAGGTCCGGCCCGAACACCTCGTAGTGGATGTCCGCCGCCGGGACGCCCGCCGCGAGCAGCTGGCCGCGGACGGCGCGCAGGAAAGGCAGCGGGCCGCACAGGTAGGCGGTGGTGCCGGCCGGGATCTCCACGGTGGAGAGGTCGACCAGCCCGGTGCGCTCGGCCGGCCACTCGCCGAGCGGCTGCTCGTAGAAGACGTGGGCGGCGGCGTTCGGGAGCTTGGCGGTCAGCTGCTCCAGGTCGGCGCGGAAGGCGTGGCTGAGCTGGTCGCGGTCGCCGTGCACCGAGACGACCTGCCGGGCGGAGCCGGTCGAGGCGAGGTGGTCGAGCATCGCGATCATCGGGGTGTTGCCGATCCCGGCGGAGGCGAGCAGCACCGGGCCGTCGCCCTCGGCCAGGAAGACGTCGCCCATCGGGGGTGCCAGTTCGACGGTGTCGCCGGTCTTCAGATGGTCGTGCAGGTGGCCGGAGACCTCGCCGCCGGGCTCGCGCTTGACGCTGAAGCGCAGCGCGCCGTCGGCGCCGCCGGACAGGCTGTACTGGCGGATCTGGTGGGCGCCGTCGGCCAGTTCGGTGCGGACCGAGACGTACTGGCCGGGGCGGGAGGCCGGGACGGGACGGCCGTCGGCCGGGCGGACCAGGTAGCTGGTGACGGTGTCGGTCTCCTGGTGGCGGGTGACCACGGTGTACGGGCGCCACAGGTCGGCCGGGTCCCCGCCGACGGCGGCCTCGCCGCGCAGCCGGTCCTCGACGGCGATCAGCGCGTTGGCCATCAGCCAGTACACCTCGTCCCAGGCGGCGGCGACCTCGGGGGTGACGGCCTCGCCGAGCACCTCGACGATGGCGGCGAACAGGTGCTCGTGGACGACCTTGTACTGCTCGTTGTCGATGCCGACCGAGACGTGCTTGTGCGCGATCCGCGCGAGCATCGCGTCCGGCCGCTGGTCGGGGTTGGCGATCAGTGCGGAGGCGAAGGCGGCTATCGAGCCGGCCAGTGCCTGGCGCTGGGTGCCGTTGGCCTGGTTGCCCCGGTTGAACAGGTCGCGCAGCAGCTCCGGGTGCGCGGCGAACAGCCGGTCGTAGAAGCGCGGGGTGATGTCACCGATCGCGGCGCCCACGACGGGCAGGGTGGCTTCGACGACCTCGGCGGATTTCACGGACAGCATCAGAGGAGCTCCTAACTGGTATCTCAGATTCGCATTAAAGGCTGTGGGTGCCGACTGATCCCGGGGGGATGGGGTCAGTCGGCGGGTCTCGTGGTGAGGCTGAGCAGCACCGGACCGGTGGGGGAGGCCACCAGATCGTCGATGCTGAGCGGATCGAGCGCGGCGAAGAAGGCCTCCTGCGCGTTCCGCAGTGCCCCGCGCAGTCGGCAGGCCGCCCGCAGCGGGCAGGGCGGGTCGTCCTCGCAGCCGACCACGTCCCCGACGCCCTCCAGCTCACGCAGCAGCAGCCCGAGCGAACCGGTCCGCCCGGCGAAGGTGAGCATCAGCCCGCCGCCGCGCCCGCGCCGGGCCTCCACCACCCCGAGGTGCTGCAGCCTGCTGACCACCTTCGCCGCGTGGGTGTACGGCACACCGACCGACTCGGCCACTTCCCGGGTGGTCGGGTTCTCGCCCTCGCCGAGTACGGCCAGCCGCATGGCGATGCGCAGGGCGATGTCGGTGCTCTTGGTCAGCCTCACGTTCAAAACGCTACCGAATACGACTCTCCAACTCCAATTTTCTGCACGATCCCGATCGAGACCCTGGTCACGCCCCCCGGTGGGCTCCTCGGGCGGCCGCCGCAACCGCATTCCGGTCGAATGTCGTACGAATGCCTGGACGAAGTGTCCGGACCGGACGTACAGTCCATATATGCCTGCCGAAAACCCCGACCCGCGCGTCCGGACCTGGTCGCCGGTCTGCCGCGCGGTGGCGCTGCTGCTCGGCCCCTACGCCGAGGTGGTGCTGCACGACACCGCCACCGACCGGGTGCTGGCCATCTGGAACCCGATGACCACCCGTGCCCCCGGCGACCCCTCGCTACTCGGCGAACTCGACCAGCTGGACCCCTCCGCGCCCGACGTCTACGGCCCCTACGAGAAGCTGCTGCCGGACGGCCGACGGCTCTCCTCGGTCAGCGCCGTGCTGCGCGACCGGGCCGGACGCCCCTCGGCGGTGCTCTGCGTCAACCTCGACCGCGGCCCGCTGGAGCAGGCCGCGGCCCTGCTGGCGAACTTCGCCGCGCCGACCGTGGCCCGCCCCGAGCCGCTGTTCGAGCGCGACTGGACCGAGCGGATGAACGACGTGATCGGCGGCCACGTCCGCGCCCAGGGCCGCCCGCTGGAGCGCTTCACCCGCGAGGACCGGCTCACCGTGCTGCGTGAGCTGGACGAGGCCGGGGTGTTCGCCGTCCGCCGCGCCGTCCCCGCCGTCGCCACCGCGCTGCGGATCTCCCGCTCCACCGCCTATGCCCTGCTCGCCGAACTCAAGCACCCCGCGGGCCCCAGTGCCGCCAGCCTCAGGAAGGACTGAGACCGTTGACCCAGCTGCCCGACTTCCGGCTCGAAACCTACTTCTCGCGCTGGGAGTTCACCGCGCGCCACCACCTGACCGCCTCCGACGCCCAGACCATGACGATGGCCGAGCTGCTCGCCATGGCCGGCCCCGAGGACCGCGAGGCCTGGGACACCCTCGGGCTCGGCTACACCGAGACCTTCGGCGACCCGGGCCTGCGTCAGGCCGTCGCCGGGATGTACGAGCGGGTCGGGGCGGACGACGTGATCTGCTTCGGCGGTGCCCAGGAGGGCATCAACCTCGCCATGCAGGTGCTGCTCGAACCGGGCGACCACGCCGTCGTGCTGACCCCCAACTACCAGTCCGCCGAGACCATCCCGCTCTCGCTCTGCGAGGTCACCGGCGTCGCGCTGGACGAGCACCGGGACTGGGCGCTCGACCTGGACGCGGTCGAGGCGGCGCTGCGCCCCAACACCAAGCTGCTGTCGGTCAACTTCCCCAACAATCCGACCGGCAAGGTGATCGACGCCGCCGACTTCACCCGCCTCGTCGAGCTGTGCGAGGAGCGTGGCATCCGGCTGTTCTCGGACGAGGTCTACCGCGGCCTGGAGCGCGACCCGGCCCGCATCCTGCCGCAGGCCGCCGACCTCTCGGCGACCGCGCTCTCGCTCAACGTGACCTCCAAGTCACTCGGCCTGCCCGGGCTGCGGATCGGCTGGATCGCCTGCCGGGACCGGGAGCTGCGCACCCGGCTGGAGCGGGCCAAGCACTACACCACGATCTGCAACTCGGCGCCCAGCGAGGTGCTGGCCCGGATCGCGATCACCGCCCGGGACCGGATCCTGGCCCGCAACCGGGGCATCATCGCGGAGAACCTGCCGCGGTTCGACGCCTTCTTCGCCGAGTTCCCCGAGCTCTTCGACTGGCGCGCCCCGGACGGCGGCTGCGTCGCCTACCCGCGCTACCTCGGCGCGGACGGGGTGGAGGACTTCTGCACCGCGCTGGTCGAGCAGGCGGGCGTGCTGCTGATGCCCGCGAGCATGTTCCGCTCCGAGCTCACCCCCACCCCGGTCGACCGCTTCCGGATCGGCGTCGGCCGCAGCGACCCGGGCCCGGCGCTGGAGGCCTTCGCGGACTGGCTCCGCAAGCGGTAGCAGCCCGAACAGCTGAGGGCCGGACGGCCGGGGCGCTGACCACGGAGGTCGGCGCCCCGGCTGCGACGGCGCAAGGGTCAGAGCTTCTGCCAGACCGGCTTGGCCGCGTAGGTGTCGCGGAAGTAGTCGGCCAGCTTGAGGCGGGAGGCGGCGGCCTCGTCCACCACCACGGTGGCGTGGGGGTGCAGTTGCAGCGCCGAGGCGGGGACTGCGGCGGCGAGCGGGCCCTCGACGGCCAGCGCGACGGCCTCGGCCTTGGCCTCGCCGGTGGCGAGCAGCACCAGGTGGCGGGCCTCCATGATGGTGCCGATGCCCTGGGTGATGACGTGGTGCGGGACCTCGTCGATGCTGGTGAAGAAGCGGGCGTTGTCCACACGGGTCTGCCGGGTCAGGGTCTTGATCCGGGTCCGGGAGGCGAGCGAGGAGCAGGGCTCGTTGAAGCCGATGTGGCCGTCGGTGCCGATGCCGAGCAGCTGGAGGTCCACGCCGCCGGCCTCGGCCAGCGCGCGGTCGTAGGCGGTGGCGGCCGCGGCGATGTCGGCCGCGTTGCCGTCCGGGCCCAGGAAGGAGTCCTCGGTCAGGCCGAGCGGCTCCACGACCTCGCGCAGCACGACCGAGCGGTAGGACTCCGGGTGGCCGACGGGCAGGCCGACGTACTCGTCCAGCTGGCAGACGCGCGCCCGGGAGGCGTCCAGACGGCCGTCCCGGACCCGCGCGGCGAGGGCCTGGTAGATCGGCAGCGGGGTCGAGCCGGTCGCGACACCGAGCAGGGCGTCGGGCTTGCCGGTCAGCAGATCGGTGATCGCCGCGGCGATGAGTTCGCCGGCCGCTGAGGCGTCAGGGACGATCACGATTTCCATACTGGGTCCACCGTTCTGAGGCGAGTCTGAGGTCTAGACCTCCGAGGTCTAGACCAGTTTGCCGTGAACGGGGCCCCAGGTCCACCCGGGGCCCGGCGCGGACCCGTGGGCGTCGTGCCTGGTGGGGGCCGCCGGGGCGGGTGTGGAGGGAGCCGGGGCGCGAACGCCCCGGCTCCCGGTGCCCGGTCTTGCGGATGCCGCCTCGTCGTGCGGAACGGGCGGCGCGTCTCGGCGGCTCCCGGTCAGAACGGGTTGGTACAGGTGGTGACCTGCTTGCTCGCGTCCAGTGCCGGGCCGGCGGTGGCGCAGATGATGCGCGGGGCGGTGGCGGTCACACGGGGGGTGACCGCCTGAGCCGAGCCGAGCCGCACGGTGGTGGCGCTGGCGACCGGCTCCCACGGGCTGCCCCAGGCCTGCTGGGTGCGGACCTCGACCTGAACCATCGTCAACTGGTTCGGGTCGGCGCTGACCTGGGCGATGCCGACGATGCCCTCGCCGTCGGCCTGGTGCGATATGCAGGGGCGGTTGAGCACCGTGGCGCAGGCCGCGGTGCCGGTCTCGGACGTCGCCGTGGCGGCCATGGCGGGACCGGCCGTCAGGGTCGCGATCCCTGCCACCGTCAGCATCACAGCTGCGATCCGAGTGCGCATGATACGAACCTCCTTGGAAATTAAGGGAATCTCACTCCTTGAGATGAGTCTTGCACAAATCATGGACGTGTTGTGTGTGCGTTGCGTCACACCCATGGTGACCGTTCAACTACTGGCTGCAATCGTTCGCTGAATGTTCAGCACACGGACGAACTGCGGTCTGACGGATGATCAGTTCGTAGGTGGCGCGACCATCCGCCGTCCGGCCGTCGCCCCGCCGTCCACCGGTCCTGAGGCCCCGGTCTGATGGACGGAGTCGTCGCAGGTCAGCGCCAGGATCGCCCGGGCGATCCCGGCCGGCTCGGCCATCCGCTCCAACCCCTCGACGTTCAGCGGCCCGTAGGCCTTCTTGAACCACGCCCAGGCCGCGTCCGGGATGCCCGGCGGTCGGGCGAAGGCGGTGTCCGTGGTGCCCGGGAGCATCGCGTTGATCCTGATGCCCCGCGTCCCGTACGCCAACGCCGCCACTTTGACCAGTCCTTGAATCGCCCTTTTGTGGTCCTTCACTCGTCCGGGTGGCGCGTTGCCGCTGCGGCGAATCGGACGGATACCATCGACCCGATCCCAGCGGAGGCGACTGCGTGGACACGGTCATCGTGCAACTGCCCGGCCCGGGGCCGGACATGGCACCCGGCGGGTCGCCCGGACTGCTGCGGATGGGTCCGGGCGAGACGGCGGTGTTCGGGCGCGGCGAACCCGGACGACCGGTCGCCATCCCGCTGCCCGACCAGGGCGTCTCCCGCCGCGCCGGCGAGGTGGCCGCGGCCGAGGACTACTGGCGGCTGTCCAACTTCAGCACCACCGCCACCTATGTGGTGGAGAACCTGGAGGGTGCGGGGGAACACGTCAAGGTGGCCCCCGGCCGCCTCGGTGCGCCCGTCCCCTTCGAGCTCTCCCGGGTTCTGCTGCCCGCCCTCGGCGAACCCGCCTCCTTCAAGGTCTTCGCCCCGCAGCACGCCTACCTGGACGGCGGCCCGAGCGGCGTCGGCGGCGAGCGCACCGTCAGCCCCTTCGCCCTGGACCCGACCGCCAAGTACTTCCTCGTCCTGCTCGCGCTCTGCGAACCCCGGCTGCGCTCGCCCTCCACCGCCGCCGTCCCCGGCGTGGCCGACGTGCTGGCCCGGCTGCGCGCTCTGCCTTCCTGCCGCGGGCTGACCCGCTCGGCGGTGAACTACCACATCGACTACCTGGTGTGCACCAAACTGCGGCTGCGTGAGCCGTACGAGGAGGGCACGGCCGGCGGCAAGCGCGAGGAACTCGTCGCCCTGGCGCTGAGGTTCGACCTCGTCCGGGAGGAGCACCTGGCCCTGCTCCCGCCCCGGCGCCGGGCCACCCGGCCGTGACCCCTGCCGATCAAGCGGGCGCCGCCCGGCCCGAGCCCCAGTCGCCGAAGGAACACCTCCCGGACGCGCGGCCGCCCTTCGAGGTTCCCGAGGGCTATCCCCTGGCCGGCTACCGCACCGGTGCGTTCCTCGGCGCGGGCGCCTGGGGCAGCGTCTACGCGGCCGACGGGCCGGACGGCACCCCGGCCGCCGTCAAGATCCTCGGCCCGGCCCGGTCCAGCCCCGGCCAGCGTCGCACCGCGGCCCAGATGGGCCACAGTGAGCTGCGGTTCAGCCGTCGCGCCGACCACCCCCACCTGATCCGCACCCTCGCGGTGGTCACCGTCGACGACCCCGACCGCCCCGCCCTGGACGGCGCCGTGGCCCTGGTGATGGAACGTGCCGCCCGCAGCCTGCAGGACCTCCTCGCCACCGTCCGCCCCGGGACGGCGGTGCCCGGCGCCGAGCGCATCCTCGCCCAGGTCTGCGCCGGACTGACCCACATGCACCGGGCCGGCTGGGTCCACGGGGACCTCAAACCGGCCAACATCCTGCTGATGCCCGACGGCACCGCCAAGATCGCCGACTTCGGCCTCACCGCCGAACTGGAGGGCACCCACGCCTACGCCCCGCCGCTCGGCTCACCCGACCACGTGCCGCCCGAATGGTGGTCCCAGCGCACCGGCGCGCGCGGGGTCGCGCTGCGCCCCAGCGCCGACATCTGGGCCTTCGGGGTGATCGCCCACCAACTGCTCACCGGCGGGCTGCACCCCTTCCTCGGCGCCACCGCCCGGGCCCGCTCGCTGGCCGCCCAGGCGTACGCCCGCGGCGCGGCCCCGTTGCGGCCGGACCAGGCGTTGCCCGTGCCCTGGCGGGCCGTGGTGGCCGCCTGCCTGGCCGCCGACCGGGACCAGCGCGCCCGCACCGACCTCGCCGCGCTGGTCGCCCGCGCCACCGTCCGAGCCTCCGGGCGCCGCCGGGCCGCCGTCCGGGCCGGCCTCGGCCTGCTGACCTGCGCCGCCGTCGTGCTCGCGCTGACCGGCGGCCCGGAGCCGGTCGGGTCGACCGCCCACCGGGCCGCGCCGTCGCCGGGGGCGATCCCGGCCGGCTCGGACGTCCCGACGCTCTACCGGGGCGTGATCGAGGACGCCGCCCGGCGCTGCCCCGAGCCGGAGATCACCCCGATCCTGCTGGCCGCGATGGTCAAGGCCGAGAGCGGCTTCGACCCGAACGCGGCCCGCCCGGAGACCGGCGAGTACGGCATCGCGATGTGGACGCCCGCGGTCTTCGAGGCCTGGTCCAAGGCCGCCAACCACCCCGGCGCCAAGTCGTACCTGGACCCGGGCGACGCGATCGCCGCGATGGGCAACTACGTCTGCTGGCTCGACCAGCAGCTCAAGCGGCGCGGCTTCACCCGCGACCTGCCGGCTCTGGTCACCGCCGCCTACCGCACCAGCGACAAGTCGGTGGCGGCCGCCGGGGGCGTCCCGGAGCGGGTCCGACCACATGTCGACAAAGTGCTCAGGTATCTTGCCGACTACGGCGGGTGACTGCCCGAACCGGGATGAGTCGTGCCGCATCCATACGTATCCGGCGCGGGTACCCGGGTGACCGGACCGAGGTCTGGGATCCTCGGGCGCATGATCACGAAGCTCCGCGCGGTCGCCGCGCAATGGACCGTCGCCGTCCCCGTGACGGCGTTCGTCGTCCTCGCCCTGACCTGGCACGAGAACCTGCCCGGCTGGGTGGTGGGCGTGGTCGCGTGCTTCCTGATGGGTGCCGTGCTGGCCGCCGTGCACCACGCCGAGGTGATCGCCCACTGGACCGGGGAGCCGTTCGGATCGCTCGTGCTCGCGGTGGCGGTCACCGTGATCGAGGTCGCGCTGATCGTGACGCTGATGGCCGACGGCGGGGACAAGTCCTCGACCCTGGCCCGGGACACCGTGTTCGCCGCCCTGATGATCACCTGCAACGGGATCCTCGGCCTGTCCATCCTGGTGGCCGCGCTCAAGTACCGGACCGCCGTCTTCAACGCCGAGGGCACCGGCGCCGCGCTCGCCTGCGTCGCGACCCTCGCCACGCTCAGCCTGGTGCTGCCGACCTTCACCACCAGCGCGCCGGGCCCGCAGTTCTCGACGACCCAGCTGAGCTACGCGGCCACCGCCTCGCTGGTGGTCTACGGGCTGTTCGTGACCACCCAGACCCTCCGGCACCGGGACTACTTCCTGCCCGTCACGGCGGAGGGCAGGATCCGGGAGGACGAGGACGGCCACGCGAGTCCGCCCACCGTCCGGGCCGCCGGGGTCAGCCTGTTGCTGCTCGCCGTCGCGCTGGTCGCGGTGGTGGGCCTGGCCAAGAGCGTCTCGCCGACCATCGAGTCCGCGGTGAACGACGCCGGGCTGCCGCACGCGGTGGTCGGCGTGGCGATCGCCATGATGGTGCTGTTGCCGGAGACCATCGCGGCGCTGCGCGCGGCCCTGCGCGACCGGGTGCAGACCAGCCTCAACCTGGCCCTCGGTTCGGCGCTGGCCAGCATCGGCCTGACCATCCCGGCGGTCGCGATCGCCTCCGCCTGGCTCCCCGGCCCGCTGGTCCTCGGCCTCGCACCGGCGCACATGGTGCTGCTCACGCTGACCGTCGTGCTCGGCACCCTGACGGTCATTCCGCGCCGGGCGACCCTGCTCCAGGGCGCGGTGCACCTGGGGGTGCTGGCGGAGTTCGTGGTGCTGGCGGTGAACCCCTGAGGGTCCGTCGGCCGTACTCATGAGTGGAAGCCCCTGGCCCGTCCCCCCGTGCGGGCCAGGGGCTCCCTGCCGCCGCGGCTCAGACGCGGCGTGCGACCTCCGGAGGGCTCAGACCCCCGGAGGCCGCGCTGTCAGGAGACCCGAGGGCCTCCAGTGCCTCAGGAGGAGGTGCGGCGACGGCGGGTGTAGAGCACCGCGCCCGCGCCGGCGGCCAGCAGGACGGTGCCGGCGCCCGCGTACAGCAGGGTGCCGTCGCTACCGGTGGTGGCCAGCTTCTTGCCGTCCGAGGCGGCGCCCGGGATCGGGGTCGGGACGCTGACCTTGGCGGGAACGACCAGGGGCTGGTCCGGGCTGACCTTGGTGCCGGTCCCGGGGTGCACCGGCACGGTGGCGGTCGGCGCGGTGGACGGGCCGGCGCTCGGGGCGGTGCTGGGCGCGTCGCTCGGGGCGTCGGTCGGGACGCCGGCGGCCGGGGTGGTCGGCGCGGGGGTCGGCGGGGTCGTCGCCGGCGGCTGGGTGGCCGGGGTGGCCGGGGTGGTCGGCGGGACCGGCGCCGGGGTGGTGGTGGGGGTGGCCGAGTGGGTCGGCTCGGGGGTGTGGGTCGGAGCCGGGGTGTGGGTCGGCTCGGGGGTGTGGGTCGGCTCGGGGGTGTGGGTCGGAGCCGGGGTCTGCGACGGCGTCGGCGTGGCGGTGTGCGAGGGGGTGGTGCTCGGCACGGCGGTCGGGCCGGCCGACGGGGCCTTGGTCGGGGTGGCGGTCGGCGAGGGCTTGCCGGTCGGGGCCGGGGTGTCGCCGCCGCAGTCGACCTTGAAGACCTTGTGCTTGGGGTTGCTGACGTCCGGGTGCTCCGGCAGCTCACCGTCGACCAGCGGGACGGCCTTCCAGAACAGCTTGTAGTGGCCGTCCGGCAGGTTGATGTCCTCGGTGCGGACGTGGCCGTGGTCGTCGACCGGGATGTCGCCGTAGACGACCGGCTCGGACATGTCGTTCATGTCGAAGATCGCCCAGAGCACGTCCTGGTTCGGGTCGAAGCCGAAGGAGTCCAGGTAGAAGGTGCAAACCTTGGGCTCGTTGCGCACGTCCTCCTGGCCGGTGGCGGCGTCGTGGATCTTCACGGTGCCGTTGTTGCCGGGGGCGCCCTTGCCGTTGCCGTTGCCGCCGGCGACGGCGTGCGCGGCGGGGGCGAGCAGCATCAGGGCGGCGGCGGTCGGGACGGCCACCAGGGTGCGCGCTGCGGTGGAGCGGATGTGCATGCGTGATCCATCGGGTACGGCAGGTCGGGACGAACCTGCGCAGTGGGAGGGAGCCCTCGGGTCGGCGGCCGGACCGGGGCCGGTGCCGTACGAGCGAGAGGGCATAAAAGTTCCGTAGTCAGAAACATGACGCAAGGGCGGTTTGGCCGAAATGCATCACTGAGAGAGATAGATCCGATTAGTCCGCTACAACAATCCGATCACCCGATTGTGTTCAACTCGTGTGCGCCACAGGTGGCTGAGGTGCCGGTCAAGGGCGGGTCCCGCGTCGACGGGTGAACCGATGGGCCGCGAGGGTGGCCGGTTTCGGCCGGTCGAGGCGGCGGGGTCGCGTGTCGGGGCGGCGGGCCGGGGTCGCGGTTCTCTATCGTCCGTCTGGAACCACCCGGTCCGCGCGGTCCATCGGGTGATCCGGCGTGTGTTCCGTTGTCATGTGCAGCCGATCCGACCCAGGGGGAATGTGCGATGCCTGGCCCAGAGCAGCAGGTGCGACCGGACCGACACGCAGCCGGTCCGACCGAGGGCAGCGCCGACGTCATCGTGGTCGGCGCCGGACCGGCCGGCTCCACCGCCGCCTACCACCTCGCCCGCACCGGCCTGGACGTCCTGCTGTTGGAGAAGTCCGCCTTCCCGCGCGAGAAGGTCTGCGGGGACGGCCTCACCCCGCGCACCGTCAAGCAGCTGGTCGACATGGGCATCGACGTCTCCGAGGAGGCCGGCTGGCTGCACAACCGCGGCCTGCGGCTGATCTCCGGGCGGCGCTCGCTGGAGTTCGACTGGCCCGAGCTCTCCGCCTTCCCCGGCTACGGACTGGTCAGGCGCCGCGCCGACTTCGACGAACTGCTCGCCCGCAAGGCCGCCTCGGCAGGCGCCCGGCTGGTCGAACGCGCCAACGTGGCAGGCCCGTTGACGGACGAGCGGACCGGCCGGATCGTCGGCGTCAGCGCCAAGCTGGGCGAGGGGCGCAAGCCCGTCGAGTACCGCGCCCCGATCGTGGTCGCCGCCGACGGCAACTCCACCCGGCTCTCCATCGCGATGAAGCGCCACCGGCGCACCGACCGCGCCATGGGCGTGGCCTACCGCACCTACTTCACCACCCCGCGCCACGACGACCGCTACCTGGAGGCCTGGCTCGACCTGCGCGACCCCACCGACCCCGCCCGCCGCCTCCTGCCCGGCTACGCCTGGGTGTTCGGCATGGGCGACGGCACCGCCAACGTCGGCCTCGGCGTCCTCGACACCGAGAAGACCGACCTCGACTGGCGCGATCTGCTGCGCCGCTGGTGCGCCGACCTCCCGCCCGGCTACGGCTACACCCCCGACGCCGTCACCGAGCCCATCCGCGGCTCCGCCCTCCCGATGGGCCTCAACCGGCAACCCCACTACGCCGACGGCCTCCTGCTGGTCGGCGACGCGGGCGGCACGGTCAGCCCCGGTACCGGCGAGGGCATCGCCTACGCGATGGAGTCCGGCCGCTACGCCGCCGAGACCATCGTCCAGGCCCGGGCCCGCCGCACCGACCGCGGCCGCGAACTCGCCCTGCGCGCCTACCCGCAGGCGCTGCACTCCGCCTACGCGGGCTACTTCGCGCTCGGCCGGCTGACCGCCGACCTGCTCGGCCGCCCCAAGCTGCTCGGCGCCGCCGGTGCGGCCGGACTCGGCAACCAGGCGCTGCTGAAGGTGGCGTTCCGACTGATGGTCAACCTGACCGAGCCCAACTCCAAGGACGCCCTGGACCGGCTGCTCCACCTGATCGGGCGGGTCGCCCCGGGGCGGTGACGCGGAGGTTCGGGGTTTGGCCGAAACCGGGGAGTGCAACGGGCCGTCGGTCGGACCATGTTGACGAATGATCAGGCGATCCGATTGCCTGGTGTCGATCCAGCCACGGAGGGTGAGCACCGTGCCCCTCCGTGGCTGCTTCTTCGACCGATTCCCCGTTCGACGGAGACACCGTGCGCCTTCGCCTTCGCCTGTTCGTCGCGCCCCTCGCCGCGGCCGCCGCCGTGACCGCCGTGAGCATCCCCGCCGCGGCCGCCGACACCGGTACGGCCACCCCGCCCGACCAGTGCTCCGCCACCTTCCAGCACAGCGACGCGCGCCTCGGCCCCGAGGACCTCCCCAGCACCGGCCCGGTCGGCCGTCAGCTCCTCGGCTACCGGCGCACCGGCGGTGCGAGCGACCAGGACTTCCTGGCCGAGTACTACGACCCGGCCGCCAACGGCGGCAAGGGCGGCTGGAACTACCCGCCCGCCGACGGTTACGTCACCCTGCCCGACGGCACCCGGGTCGAATTCGACATCACGCTCCACCCGAACCAGAACATCGACCGCTACGGCAGCGAGTACGGCTCCTTCCTCGCCCCCGAGGGCCTGCCCTACGCCAACCGCGCGATCCCGCCGCAGAGCCTCGACGGCACCCCGGCGGCCGGCTGCAACTACCACGACTACAAGGTGGTCAAGGCGTTCAAGGTGCACGCCGGCCCGATCGCGCCCTGGTTCAACCAGCCAGGCTGGGGTCTGCAGTACCAACTCGACGCCTCCCTGCTGCCCGGCGGCCCGGCCAGGTTGAACGTGCTGTGGCTGGTGGAGAACGGCTACCTGGCCCGGATCTGACCCGGCGCCGCGCGGCGTCCGGTGATCAGTCCCGGTCGTTCACCAGGACTCGACCACCGGACGTCGCCGTCGCCCCAGGCGCTCATGTCGTCGGCGAACACCCCGACCGGCACTGCGGGTCCGACATCGCCCGCATGGGCCGTCAGCAGCTCGATCACAGCCCGATCCCCGCACTCGGCCGGCCCGCCGGGAACCGGAATATTCGCTGGCGGGCAAGGGTGGGCAGGGGATAGGAAGGCCGGGTGACCCTCAGTGCCGGCGCGACCGACCAGCGCCTCTTCCGTCCCGACGTCGTCGACCTGGGCGACGTCCAGCTGCGCCCGTGGGGCCGGGCCCTCGATCTGGCCGGCGGCACCGTCGCCGCCGTGACGGCCGCCGCGGTCGACCCGGAGATCGTCCGCTGGAACCCGCTGCGCGACGCCGCCGATCCGGCTGGCGCCGAGGCCTACCTCGACCGCTCCGACACCCGCTGGGCCGACGGCAGCACGGCCTCCTTCGCCATCACCGACACCGCCGACGGCACCCTGTGCGGCAACGTCGCCCTGCGCTGGACCGACCGGGCCGACGGCGTCGCCATGGTCGGCTACTGGCTGCTCGCCACCGCCCGCGGCCGCGGCCTGGCCACCCGCGCCACCACCGCCGTCACCCGCTGGGGCGTGCGCACGGCCGGCGTCCGCCGGATCGAGCTCTACCACGACGTCGACAACCAGGCCTCCTGCCGGGTCGCCACCCGCGCCGGCTTCCCGTACGAGGGCACCCTGCGCGCCTCCTACCGCTACGGCGACGGCCCCTACACGAACGAGCACCTGCATGCCCGCCTCGCCACCGACCCGGACCTCGGCTGACCGGGCGCCCCACCGAACTCGCCCGCCTCGTCACCGAGTTCCCCGCGGAGGCGCCGTAGGCGCGACCCGTCAGTGGTACTGGGCGAGCTGGATGAGGTTGCCGCAGGTGTCGTCCAGGACGGCGATGGTGACCGGGCCCGTCGCCAGCGGCTCCTTGGTGAACCGCACCCCGAGCCGGTGCAGGCGCTCGTACTCGGCGTGCACGTTGTCGACGGCGAAGGAGGCGGCCGGAATGCCGTCGGCGACCAGGGCCGTCTTGTACGGCCTGACGGCGGGGTGGGCGTCGGGCTCCAGCACCAGTTCGGTGCCCTCGGGCTGTTCGGGCGAGACCACCGTGAGCCAGCGGTGCTCGCCGAGCGGGACCTCCTCCTTCTTCACGAAGCCCAGCATCTCGGTGTAGAAGCGCAGGGCCTTGTCCTGGTCGTCGACGAAGACACTGGTCAGGTTGATCCGCATGAGCTGCCCTCCGGTGTGCGCTGGTACTGGCGGCCGTCGCCGAGCCGATCGTAGATCGCGCGCAGCCAGGGCCGCCGGACGGCGGGCAGCCGGGCGAGCCGGTGCGGCAGCAGGTGCCGGTCGGGCTCGAAGAGCCGGTACGGGCGCAGCGGCAGCGGGTCGTCGCGCTTCTCACCCGCGGACACCCCGCTCGCGAACAACCGGAGTACCCTGCCCGCCGACCGCCCGCCGAGCGGTTTTCGCAGGCCCGCGAACCCCTCCCCGGCAGGCAGCGCGCCCGGCCGTGCGGCGGCCTAACCTGGAAGGGCGCATACGGCGCGTGGCCTGCGGAACGGAAGCACGGAAGCGACTGGCCATGACGGTGATCTCGGCGGCTCTCTTCGGTACCGACTGGCGGCCCCGGCTGCCCGGTGGCGCCGAGCTGCTGCGCGAGTGCGCCGCCCGCGGCTGGACGGTCGTGCTGACCGGGCCCGGGCCGGCCGGAGCGCCCGCCCTGACCGTGGCCGCTCCTGGCAGCGACCCCCTACGGGCGGCGCTGGAGCTGGTGGACGGCTCGCCCTCGCACGCAGTGGCCGTCGCCGGGAGCGTGCGCGAGGTGTTGGCGGCGCGGCGGGTCGGGGTGCCCTGCATCGCCCTGGAGACCGGCGGGGACGCCGGTCCCGAGCTGAGGGCGGCCGGCGCGGTCGAGGTCCACCGCGACGCCGCTGCCCTGCTGCGTGTCCTGGACGACAGCCTGCTCGCCCGTCCCCGGGCCTTCGGCCGCGTGGGCGTGGGAACAGGCGGTGCCTGGAACGGTTAGCGCCGGCCCGTACCGGGCAACCGCCCGGGTGCGAGCACGTCACCGGGAAGTGTCGGAGGTGACCGATATGGACGGACCCGCGTTGAGCGGATGGGAGCGGCGGCTCCTCGAGGAGATCGAGTCCGATCTGCGCCAGGACGCGCGCCTCGACCGGAAGCTGAGCACCATGGGTGCCAAACGGCCGAGCCGGGTTCTGGGCACTCTGCGCAGCGCCGGGCACCGCGTCTCGGCCGCGGTGGTGCTGACCGCGTTGGTGATGACGGCGATCTGCCTCAGCATCGGCGTACGGACTCCGACCACCGCCGTGCTGACCGCTCTCGGGGTGGTCTGGGCGGCCTCGGTGGCGGCCGCGGTCGCGACCTCGGAGCTGCTGCGGCGCCGCCGCGGTACGCGCCGGGCCGAGTCCGTGGACCCGGACCGGCCGGATCGGGAGGAGGGGCGCGAACGCCGCCCCTGGGACCGGCCGGAGGCGGGCGGCTGAGTGATGGGCACTGACCTGTGGGAGTACCGCCCGGGCTCCCATCCTGCCGCCGACCTCAGCCTGGTCGGATACGAGGTGCACGCCACCGACGGCCCGCTCGGCCGGATCGAGCAGGACGCCGGGAACCATCTGCTGGTCGACGCCTCGTCCTGGGTGCCGGGCACCCGGGTGCTGGTCCCGGTCGGGCTGGTCGCCCGGATCGACCACCTGGACCTCGCCGTCCACCTCGACTGCCCGCGGGCCCGGCTCAGTTCGGCCCCGCCTGCCGCCGAAGACCTGACCGCCCGCTGTCCGCGCTGAACCATGGGCTGGCCGTCCACCACCCTGACCGGCCGGACGATCGCCTTCCTGGTCGCCCCGTACGGCGCCGAGCAGGACGAACTGACCTCGCCCTGGCAGGCCGTCGCCGAGTCCGGCGGCACCCCGCGCCTGCTCTCCACTGCCCCGGGGCGGGTCCAGGCCGTCCGGCACCGCGCCCTCGGTGACACCTTCGCGGTGGACGCCCTCGTCGCCGGTGCGGATCCGGCCGACTACGACGGGCTGGTCCTGCCCGGCGGCGTCGCCAACCCGGACCGGCTCCGGCTGGACCGGGCGGCGGTCGCCTTCGTGCACGGCTGCTGCGCTTCCGGCTGCCCGGTCGCGGCGATCTGCCACGCGGCCTGGACCCTGATCGAGGCCGACGCCGTCCGTGGCCGCACCCTCACCTCCTGGCCCAGCCTGCGCACCGACCTGGTGAACGCGGGCGCCCACTGGGTGGACGAGGAGGTGCACGTCTGCCACGACGGTCCCGGTGTGCTGGTGACCAGCCGCAAGCCGGGGGACCTGCCGGTCTTCAACGACGCGCTGGTCACCGAGTTCGCCCACGCGACGGCGAAGCACCGCCGGACGTGAGGCGCCCGGTCAGACCGGGGTGAAGCGCCCCGGGAGAGGCCGCCGGCCTCGGCCGGGCAGGCTCTGAGGATCCAACTCCCTTGTCCGACGGTTGTGTTGCTCGGTCTCCGCTAGTCCCCGCGCAGGCGGACGAAGGTGGCGGTGGGTGGGCGGCCGGTGAGGATGATCTCGGCACGCAGCGGGGTGGTGAGGGGGCGGACCGGGCCGTGGTCGGGGTCGGTCGAGGGCGGGCCGAGGAACGCGGCGGTGGCCTGGGCGATCTCGCGGGCCTGTACGGGGGTGAGCCGGGGTGTGGTCAACAGGACCCTGTCGTCGTCGAGTCGGACCACCAGCGCGTGTGGGCGGCCGGCCGGACCGGTGAGAGCGCGGACGGCGGCGTCCACGGTGTCGTCGCGGCGGTACTTGACCCAGGCGCGGCCCGCGGCGCGCGGGCGGTAGGGGGAGCCTGAGGCCTTGCAGACCAGGCCCTCCACGCCGATGTCGGCGAGCTGGGTCATCCACTCCAGCGCCTCCGTCCGGTCGGTGGTGGCCATCACCGGCTGGATCGGCGGCGGGACGTCGGCCAGGGCGGCGAGCAGCAGACGGCGCCGGTCGGTGAGCGGGAGACGGCGGACGTCGCGGCCGGGCAGGGCGAGCAGGTCGAAGGCGATCAGCCCGAGGGCGACATCCGGGGCGGCGGCCCGGGCCTGGCGGGTGTGCAGCAGTTCCTCGAAGGCGAACCGGCCCGACCGCCAGGCGACCAGTTCGGCGTCCAGCACCAGCCCCTCGGGCAGTCGCGCGACGGCGGCGGCGATCGGCGGGAACTCCGGTGCGAGGTCGCGGCCGGAGCGGGACTGGAGGAAGGCGGGGCGGTCGCCGCGGGCGAAGGCGACGCAGCGAAAGCCGTCCAGCTTCAGCTCGTACCGCACCCCGCTCCCGCCCAGCGCGTCGGTGAGCGGGACGGCGGTGACGGCGGCTGGGCGCATCACCTCGACTGGCGGGTGCAGCACCTGGCGGGGCTGTTCGGGCGGTTTCGGCTGCGCGGGTTTGGGCTGCGCGGGTTCGGACCGCGCGGGTTCGGACCGCTCCGGCGGTGACACCGGTGCGCCCGGTAGGGTTCGAGCCTCGTCCGGGTCCAGCAACGGCGCGAACAGGTCGCCCCGGGCCGCCAGCCGCCCGGGGACCGCGGCGAGGGTGAAGGTGAGGTCGTCCACGCCGCGCGCCCGCTCCAACTCGCCCCAGGAGAGCGGGGCGGAGACCGTCGGCAGCGGCCGGGCCCGCAGGGTGTACGGCGCGGCGGTGGTCTTCCTGGCGTTGTTCTGCGACCAGTCGACCAGCACCCGGCCCCGGCGCCGCGCCTTGGCCATGGTGTGCACCACCAGCTCCGGGTGCTCGTCCTCCAGGGCGGCGGCCAGCGCCTTCGCGTACGCGCAGACCCTGGCGCTGGGGGTGGGCTCGATCGGGACCAGCAGGTGCAGGCCCTTGGATCCGGAAGTCTTCACCCAGGCCGTCAGGCCGGCCGACGCCAGCCGTTCGCGCAGCAGCAGCGCGACCGCCCGGCAGGTCAGCACGTCCGCGCCCTCGCCGGGGTCGAGGTCCAGGACCAGCCGGTCGGCCAGGCCGGGCGCGGCCGCGTGCCACTGCGGGACGTGCAGCTCCAGGCAGCCCAGGTTGGCGACCGACAGCAGGGCCGCGCCGTCCTCCAGCACCACCTGGCGCAGGTCGCCGCTGCTGCTGGGCACCTCCACGGTGCGCACCCAGTCCGGGGTGCCGGGCGGGGGGTTCTTGGCGACGAACAGCTCCGCCTCGACGCCGTCCGGGCAGCGCAGGAAGGAGACCGGGCGGTCGCGCAGGTGGGGGAGCAGGGCGGTGTGCACGGCGGCGTAGTAGCGCAGCACCTCGCCCTTGAGGGTGCCGGTGCGCGGGTAGTACACCTTGTCGAGGTGGGAGAGGGCGAGGGTGCGCCCGTCCACCGTCATCTGCGGCATGGGCCGCCTCCGAAGCGTCCTGCGGGTGGCCCCCGCAGCCAGTCTGCCCCGCCGTGGGACCTGCCGCTCGTGGCTTTCACCGCCCGGGGGCTCCATCACGAACACCCTGCGGGGCGGCGGGCCGCGGTGCGCCCGGATAGGTGCCGAAGTACCAGTGGTTGCCCTCCGGATCGGCTGCGGCGAAGTCACGCGAGCCGTAGTCGGTCTCGTGCAGCGCGGTGGTGATCCTGGCGCCGGCGGCCACGGCGCGGGCGTGCAGGCGGTCCGGGTCGGCGGTGACCACGTACGCGGCGAAGGTCCCCGGGCGGGCGGGCCGGTCCCGGCCGCCCTCGGGGGTCTCGCGGTCGGAGCCGAGCATCACGCCGCCGCCCTCCGGCCAGGCCAGCTCGGCGTGGGAGACGAAATCGCCCTCGCCGTAGCTGACCACCTCCTGGAAGCCGAAGGCGGCCGCCAGGAAGCGGATCAGCCCCCGGGCGTCGGTGGCGCGCAGGGTGGGCCAGACCTGCGGGGCGGGGCTCTCGGGGTCCATGGCTTTCTCCTCCAGTAGGGGCGCCTACCCGGTGGGGGCGCTCAGGCCTCCCACTCTGTGGCAGCCCCGACCGTCCCGCCTTGGACGTTTCGGAACCTCGCCTCCTCCGGCCCTTCCATCGCCAGCCAGGCGCTCGGCGCCGCCCCGGCCAGCGTGCGGAACTCGCGCGCCAGGTGCGCCTGGTCGAAGTAGCCGCAGCGGACGGCCAGTTCCACCAGCCGGGGCGGTGGGGAGCCGGCGGCGAGCAGGCGCCTGGTCCGGTCGAATCGGATCACCCGGGCGGCGGCCTTGGGGGTGAGCCCGGTCTCCCGGCGGAACCGCTCCTGGAGGTGCCGGGCGCTCCAGCCGGTCTCCCGGGCCAGCTCCGCCACCGGCAGCGCACCGCCACTGCTGGTTTCCGTCGTCACGCTCTCAGTATCGGCATTTCGGTATCGGGGCTGCCGAGTCGGCTCTCGCGGTCGCGGGTGGGAGCGGTGTTGCCTATGGTGATGGCACGGTCACACCGCGATCACTGGTGTCGACCTGCCAGGGGGAGGGCTGTCGGGGGGTAGTACCGACGAAGGAGTCCCCGTGACCACTGCCCGAGACATCATGCACACCGGCGCCCAGTGCATCGGCGCCAACCAGACGCTGGACGAGGCCGCGCGGATGATGCGCGACAAGAACGTGGGCGCGCTGCCGATCTGCGGCGACGACCAGAAGCTGCACGGAATCATCACCGACCGTGACATCGTGGTGCGATGTCTCGCCGAGGGCAAGGACCCGGCCACCATGACGGCGATGGAGCTGGCCGGGCACCTGCACTGCGTGCGCGCCGACGACAGCATGGACACGGTGCTGAAGAAGATGGAGCAGCACCAGATCCGCCGCATCCCGGTGATCGACGGCGAACGGCTGGTCGGCATGATCAGTGAGGCCGACCTGGCGATGGGCCACCGCAAGGGCCACCGGCTGACGGATCAGCAGATCATCGACTTCATGGACAGCGTCTACATGAAGCGCTGACCCTGCCGGCACCACTGCCACTGGTGCCGATGTGGAGCGAGCCCCGCTCGTGCGCCCGTGACCGGCCGGTCCCCTCGTACCGGCCGGGCCTTCCGAGGGTGCCGGGCGGGGCGGCCGCGCGTCTTGTACAAATGCGCAGCGGCGCTCGACCGGCGTTCCGCGGCGGAGCTCAACCGGCGTTCAGCACCGCGCTGGTGACCCGACCGACGACCCGGTCGGTGGGCTCGGGCAGCGCGGCGGCCGAGCACCGGGAGGCCAGGAACTCGCGTGGTGAGCAGCCGACCATGCCGCGGAAGGCGCGGTCCAGGTGCGACTGGTCGTAGTAGCCGCAGAGTGCGGCCAGGTCGGCGCCGGCCGGGTGACCGTCCGGCGTGGTGAGCAGCCGCAGGGTCCGCTGCAGCCGCAGGATGCCGGCGGCCTGCTTGGGCGCCAGCCCGAGGTGGTCGCGGAAGCGCAGTTCCAGCCTGCGGCGGCTCCATCCGGTGCCCTCGACCAGGGTGCGGATCGGCACCAGGCCGTGGGAGCGCCGGAGTTGGTGCCAGGCCCAGGTGATGGACGGTTCCCAGGCCGGACCGTAGGCGAACAGGGCGGTGAAGTACCCGTCCAGCAGGGCGAATCGGGCCCGCCAGTCCGGGGCGTCGGCCAACCGCCCGGCCAGCGTGCGCAGCCGGGGGCCCAGCACGTCCCCGGCCTCGGCCCACTGCCCGCCGAGCTCCCCGGCCACCGGCCCGAACGCCCGGAAGGCGCCCTGCGGGGTGAGCGAGACCGACAACCCGTACAGCACACCGGCGTGTTCGGCGATGGTGGCGGTTCGGCGCAGCCCGGCCGCGATCGAGCCGAGGCGGACGCCCGCCGTCGGCGCGACGGCGTCGCTGAGCCGCATGGTGCCCTCGAAGGCGAGCGCCAGGGTGACCACGTCCGTCGGCACCTCCAGCCTTCGGCGCGGGCGGTCCAGGACCATCCGGTAGCCGCGGTAGTCGAGCACGTACCGGCGCAGCGGGGAGGCGGGCGCGCCGACGGCCATGGTGTACCCGGCCGCCGGAAGGGTGTCCTGGACCATCTCAACTCCCGTGCTCGGCCGGGCGGGTGGTGGGTGCACCGCCATCCTAGGCGGGCCCGGGGCGACGGGTCACCGTCTCATTGGACGGATTTTCCTTTCTCGCGGGCCGAGATGCGGGCACAATTGCGCACATGGGAAAGCAGTACGAATCCATCGACGGCCGGCTGCGGCAGTTCATCGAACGTCAGCCCGTCTACTTCGTCGCGACCGCGCCGCTGGCCGCCGACGGGCATGTCAACATCTCGCCCAAGGGCCGCGCCGGCACCCTCGCGGTGATCGACGAACTCACCCTCGCCTACCTGGACTTCGGTGGATCGCAGGCCGAGACCGCCGCCCACCTGCGGGAGAACGGCCGGATCACCCTGATGTGGTGCGCCTTCGAGGGCCCGCCCACCGTGGTGCGGGTGCACGGCCGGGGCGAACCCGTCTTCCGCGACGACCCGCGCTTCGCCGAACTGCTCGGCCACTTCGACCCCGCCGCGGACGGCTCGGGCCTGCGCGCGATCGTCCTGGTGAAGGCCGACCGGGTCAGCGACTCCTGCGGCTACGCGGTCCCGTTCATGGACTACCGCGCCGACCGTGACCTGCACGCCCAGTACTTCGACCGCAAGGACGAGGCCGAGTTCAGCGCCTACTGCGAGCGCAAGCCGCTCGTCGCCACCAGCATCGACGGCCTGCCCGCCGTCCCGCTGCCGCTCCCGCCCCGACCCGCCGCCTGACGGCCGGTCGGTCGCCCGGCCCGCCGGGGACCATCGGCTTCCGCGGGCCGGGGAGCGGCGTGGACCCCGCTCCGGTGTACCGGAGCGCCCCCTGCGCTCACCCGCGGCGGCGGGCATAGCCTTCAGTCCATGAGCAACGAGAGTGATGCGGCCGACACCGGCGCCGTCGGCGACGAGGACCACGAGGTGGCGGCCGTGCCCGCCGGCTTCGAGCTGGGGACCGACGGGCCCAAGGTGATCCTGGCGGGCCTGGACGGCTCCGACTCCTCCTGGCGCGCCACCGCCTACGCCGCCGGACTGGCCCGCCGCCAGGGCGCCGCCCTCGCGGTGGCCTACATCCAGCCGATACTCGGCGCCGCGACCGCCCTGGCCGGGGCCGCGGTGGAGGAGACCACCCAGGAGATCGCCGACGAACTGCTGGCCGCGCTGCGCGAGGCCGAGCAGCGGGTCCGCGAGGTGTGGAAGGTGGACTGGCGTTTCCTGACCATGCGTGGTGACCCGTACACCGGCCTGGCCAAGCTCGCCGACGAGCTGCGCGCCGACGCCGTCGTGGTCGGCGTCTCCGAACAGGCCGGGCACAAGGTGATCGGCTCGGTGGCCGTCCGGCTGGTCAAGGCCGGGCGCTGGCCCGTGACCGTCGTGCCGTAGGGCGTGCCCGACAGCCCCGCCGGGCGCGAATCGTCGGACCCGCCCCTGCGCCGGCGCGACAACGGCAGCGGGTGCGGAACGGGCTCGGCCGGGCGCGCAGCAGGGCACACCGCAGGCTTTCCCGCAGCCCGTCCTGCAGGCCGTCCCTCCGGTTCAGGCGCAGCCCCCCGTCCCCCAGGTCCAAGCCCAGCCCGGTGGCTACGGCTGGCCCAGCCCCTACGGCCAGTACCAGCAGCCCAACTCGTACGGCCAGCCCGGCCAGCCCAACCCGTACGGAGACCACGGCCAGCCGAACCGGTACCGTCAGGGCTGACCGCCCGCCGGAGCGCGCAGGTGCGGCCGGTAGGGTGCGGAAGCATGACGGAAACGCCGGGCGCGCACCCTACCGAGCCGGCCCACCCGACCGGCAGCGACCTGCACCTCGACCTGCCCGCCACCGGCGGGCGCCGCGCCGCGCTGATGGCCGCGCTGCGTGAGGCGATCCGCAGCGGCAGACTCGCGCCCGGCACCCGGCTGCCGCCCTACCGGGCCCTGGCCGCCGACCTCGGCCTGGCCCGCAACACCGCCGCCGAGGCCTACGCCGAACTCGTCGCCGAGGGCTGGCTGACCGCCCGTCAGGGCTCCGGGACCACCGTCGCCGAACGCGCCGCGCCCGTCCCGTCCACCCGGGCCCGCCGCCCCTCGGCGCGGCCCGGGCCGGTGCACGACCTGCGCCAGGGCCAGCCCGACGCCGCCTCGTTCCCCCGGACCGCCTGGCTGGCTGCCGCCCGCCGGGCCCTCACCGTCGCGCCCAACGAGGCCTTCGGGCCCGGCGATCCGCACGGCAGGCGCGAACTGCGAACCGCCCTCGCCGACTACCTCGCCCGCGCCCGCGGAGTGCGCACCGACCCCGACCGGATCGTCATCTGCTCCGGCTTCGCCCACGCGCTGCGACTGCTCTTCGACGGCCCGGCGCCCGCCCTGCCGCCCGCCGAACAGGGGCCGCTGGCCGTCGAGGCGTACGGGCTGGGCTTCCACCGCGGGCTGCTGGCCGCCGCCGGGGTCACCGCCGTTCCGCTGCCGATCGACGAACACGGCGCCCGGGTCGGCGAGTTGGCGCACCGGCCGGACGTTCGTACGGTCCTGCTCACCCCCGCCCATCAGTTCCCGACCGGCGGGCCGTTGCACGCCGGCCGCCGCGCCGCCGTCATCGACTGGGCGCGCGGACGCGGTGGGCTCGTCCTGGAGGACGACTACGACGGCGAGTTCCGCTACGACCGCCAACCGGTCGGCGCCGTCCAGGGGCTCGACCCCGAGCGGGTGGTCTACCTCGGCAGCACCAGCAAGAGCCTCAGCCCCGCGCTGCGCCTCGGCTGGATGGTCGTGCCGGACCACCTGGTCGACCGGGTGCTCGCGGTCAAGGGCGAACGCGAGGGCTGGGCCAGCGCCCTGGACCAGCTGACCCTCGCCGAGTTCATCGACTCCGGCGGCTACGACCGCCACGTCCGCCGGATGCGGCGCCGCTACCGCGACCGCCGGGACCGGCTGGTGGCCGCGCTCGCCGCGAGCGCCCCGCACGTCGAGGTCTCCGGCATCGCGGCCGGCCTGCACGCGGTGCTGCGCCTGGAGCCGGGCACCGAGCGTTCGGTGCTCAAGGCCGCCACCTACCGCGGCCTCGCCCTCGACGGCCTCGCCGACTACCGCCACCCGGCCGTCACCCCCGAGGCCATGCCGACGGCGGACGGCCTGGTCGTCGGCTACGCCACCCCACCCGACCACGCCTACCCGGCGGCGCTCGCCGCGCTCTGCGACATCCTGCCGCCGCCGACCTGAGGGCGGGGTGAGGGGCGAAGCATAGGACCCCCGGACCGTCCGCCGGGCCGTTTCGCCGTTCGACCGGTCCCGGGCGTCCGCCGGCCGCTCCTGCGTCGGTACGGCTTCGGGTCGAGGAAGGCAACCGCAGCGGTACCGCCGCCTACGCTCCTTGGGCATGCGCAGAACACATCTGAGCCGGGCGGCGTTGGCCGCGTGTCCGGCCGTCGCCGTCGGTCTGCTCCTCTCCGCCGCGCCGGCCCGGGCCGACGGCCCGCTGCCCGTCACAGCGGTCTCCGACCGTCAGACGACCGTGCGGGGCGGTGAGTTCACGCTCACCATGACGCTCACCAACCCGTACGACACACCGATCCAGTTCGTCTACCAGAGCGTCCAGCAGACCTACGACACCAGCCTGGAGAAGGACCTCAAGTTCACCGCCACGGCCTGCGGCACCCAGACCAACGGCTGCAGCGACAACGTCCACGGCGGTATCGCCCGCTACAACGTGCCGCTCGCCCCCGGCGCCAGCAGCACCTTCACGATCACCTACACCATCGCCCCCGACTCGGCCTGCGGCGCGGCGACCAGGATCGACTTCTACTCCTACCTGTACTACGAGTACAAGGGCGGTGAGGCCAACAACTCGGGCATCATCGGCATCCCGGGCACCCAGGTCGCCTGCGCCTGACCCACGGCCGGTCGAAGCACCTCTCCCGGCGCATTTCCCTCTGCGCATCCCCCGTACCCCCGTCAGGTGTCGGCCACCCCCGTCCGGCACCTGACGGGCCCATCGCGCCGGCGGACCGCGGTGCGCGGATCGGCGCATCCGCGCATGGATGCCGAACGACCCCGACAACCCCGCCGAATTCACCGGCGCGCCGATGCCGTACGGGCTCTACGCCGGGGTCGATACGTGGGTGGGGGCGGAAGCCGCGTCCCGGGTGGGGGCGTTGCCGCGGCCCTCGCTGGAGCTCGGCCCGGGCAGGTGGGACGGGATGTTCCTGCGGGCGGTGGGGTGCTGCGGGGTGGATGGGGGGAGATTCACCCTATCGGGGGGTAGTCGGTCTCCGTACGGGCCTGGTCGGGTGCTGGTGATCTAGGGTTCCGGATGGGCCGCCGCGAGACGGCGGCCGCTCTCCCGAAGTCCCACCAACTTCCCTACCGGTAAGCGGATCTGATGGTCCGTCATGGCTTGCGTGCCCAGGTAGGTGCGGTACGGCCCTGGCCGCGTGATCCGACCACACGAATGGAGACCCCTGCCGATGCCCGTGGACACGAGCCCGGAGACACAGCAGGACCGGCAGCAGAGCCTCGCGACGGCGGCTGCCCGCAACCTTGCCACCACGACCAAGTCCGCACCGCAGATGCAGGAGATCACCTCCCGCTGGCTGCTCAAGGTGCTCCCGTGGGTCGAGGCCCACGGTGGTGCGTACCGGGTGAACCGACGGCTCACCTACACCGTCGGCAATGGCGTGGTGGAGTTCATCAAGACCGGCTCCCAGGTCCGCGTGATCCCGGCCGAGCTGGGCGAGCTCGCCCTGCTGCGCGGCTACGAGGACGAGGACGTGCTGACCGCCCTCGCCGACCGCTGCCGGCAGATCGACTTCGGCCCCGGCGAGGTCCTCACCACCCAGGGCGAGGCGGCCGACAGGATCTTCCTGATCGCGCACGGCAAGATCAACAAGATCGGCACCGGCAAGTACGGCGACGAGACCGTGGTCGGCGTGGCCGGTGACGGCGACCGCTTCGGCGACGACGCGCTGCTGAACGCGGACGCCGTCTGGGAGTACACCGCGAAGTCCGCCACCTCCGGTGTCGCGCTGACCCTCGGCCGGGACGACTTCGCCCGTATCCGGGACAACGCGCCAAGCCTCCAGGAGCACCTGGAGTCCTTCCTGGCCCTGCCGCTGCAGGCCCAGAACGAGCGCGGCGAGGCCGAGATCGCCATGTCGGCCGGCCACCACGGAGAGTACGAACTCCCCGGCGCCTTCGTGGACTACGAGCTCAAGCCGCGTGAGTACGAGCTGAGCGTCGCCCAGACCATCCTCAAGGTCCACACCCGCGTCGCGGACCTGTACAACCAGCCGATGAACCAGATCGAGCACCAGCTCCGACTGACCATCGAGGCCCTGCGCGAGCGCCAGGAGCACGAGATGATCAACAATCCGGAGTTCGGTCTGCTCAACAACGCCGACTTCGACCAGCGCATCCAGACCCACTCCGGCCCGCCCACCCCGGACGACCTGGACGAGTTGCTCAACCGCCGCCGCGACCCCGACTACCTGCTGGCCCACCCGCGCACCATCGCCGCGATCGGCCGCGAGTTCAACGCCCGGGGCATCTACCCGCACCATGTCGACCTCGGCGGGCAGCAGGTGCCGGCCTGGCGCGGTGTGCCGATCCTGCCGTGCAGCAAGATCCCGATCACCAAGGAGAATACCAGCTCGATCCTGGTGATCCGTACCGGTGAGGACAACCAGGGCGTCATCGGCCTGCACCAGACCGGCCTCCCGGACGAGTACCAGCCCGCGCTGTCGGTCCGCTTCATGGGCATCGACGAGAAGGCGATCATCTCCTACCTGGTCAGCGCCTACTACTCGTGCGCGATCCTGGTGCCGGACGCGGTCGGCGTCCTGGAGAACGTCGAGATCGCGCACCGTCGCCACTGAGCGCGAAGAACAGTGAGTGCGGGCCGTAACCGGCCGGCGTGAAGATCGTTTGACCTGATGGCGGACGGCCCGCCCGCTGTGGCGGGCCGTCCGCCTGATCGTGTTCGGAAGTATCCGGTCGTACCCGATCGGTTTCCCGATCCGGACTTGACCGCTTCTGCCTGTTTCGCCGTGGCTGATCAGCCCGAGCCCGCGCCGTCCCACCCAGCCGAGCCGAGAGGTGTGTGGAGCCCATGCCGCAGCGTCGGCAGTTCCGACGGATGCCGCTGCCCGGTGGTGGGACTGCGGCCCCCGGGCGGCGGGTACGACTGGTCGGCGCGGTGGTCGGCGTGGTGGCGATGTGCGCGCTGGTCGGCGGCGCCACCGCCTCCGGGGCCGAGCGATCGGGCGGACACCCGCACGGCCTGGTGGTCGACACCTGCGTGTGCAGCGAGACGGACGTGTCGGTGTCGGTCGGCCCGGGCGGGAGCGTGGACGTCGGAGTGGACGTGGACGTCCAGGTCGGCGTGACGGTCGCCCCCGGCGCCATGCACCACGGGTCCAAGCCGCCGCACGGGCACCACCCGTGCCACCCGCACCAGGCAGGCCCGTTCCCGGTGGCACCCCCGTTCTCGCCCTCGGCGCCGACGGACCTCCGGCACCAAGCGGGGCGGCCGGACGACGAGCAGGGCGACCACGACGAGCAGGACGGTCGCGGCGACCACAGCGGGCACCACCACCCGCACCCCTGCCCGAGCCCGACTCCGACGCCCACCCCGACTCCGACGCCCACCCCGACTCCTACGCCCACCCCGACTCCGACGCCCATCCCGACTCCTACGCCGACGCACACGCCGATCCCGACGCCGACTCCCACGCCGACCCCAGCGTTGCCGAGCCCGACCCCGGCGCCCACCCCACCCCCGTCGTCCACGCCTCCGCTGCCCCCGGCCCCCGCACCGGCCGCGCCGCCCCCGGCGGCGCCCGCGCCCACCCACGCGGCCGCCCCTGCCCCCCAGCCGCCCCCTCCCGCCGCGCCGCCGAGCCTGGTGCGCCCGAGCCCGGTGGCACAGCCGATGTTCCACGCCCGGCCGACCCAGCCGCAGCCGGTCGCGCGGCATCATCAAAGCGCCCCGGCGACCACCACGATGTTGCTGGTCACCGTCCCCGCCGTGCTGGCGGCCGCAGCCCTGCGCCCGGGCCGTGGCAACCAGGGCCGAGGTCGTTCCCAGTCCTGACGGCGTCCCGCCACAGGACCCCGGGCCCCCCGGGCACCCCTGGGCCCGCGACCGCACGGCCGCCGGTCCCCGAGTCGGCCGAGTTCCCGAGTTCCCCGTTCACGTCACAAGCCAAGCCAGAGAAGGGAGTTCCCATGTCCGAGTGGGTGGTGCTGGCCATCGCCATGGCGGCGGCCTGTGCCGTCGTGGTGGCGGTGGTGTTGCTGAGGCACCGTCGGGTGGGCACCGAGAAGAACGTCGATGAGACGCCCGACGTCATCGAGTACATCACGATGATGATCGGCGTGGTCTACGCGATCGTCCTCGGCCTCGCCATCGCGGGTGTCTGGGAGGCGCGCGGCGCCGCCCAGGACGACCTGTTCCGCGAGGCGCAGTCGCTGCGGGAGGTGAGCGACCGGGCGGTGGTCTACCCGGCCGAGTTCCGCGACCAGGTCCGGGCCGATGTGGACGCGTACGTCACGTACGTGGTCAACGTCGAATGGGACTACATGGCCAAGCACGGTGAGATCACCGACAAGGGCACCGAGCTGCTGGAGAAGCTCCAGAACGACGTGGCCACCCGGCCGTCGGCCTCGGATCTGGAGTCCCAGGCCTACCAGCCGATCATGGACCGGATCAGCCAGGCCTCCGACGCCCGCAACCAGCGTGGCCAGAGCGCCGGACCGGGTATGCCGGGCGTGGTCTGGTTCGGCCTGATCGGCGGCGCCGTGGTGACCATCGGCATGCTGTTCGCGCTGCAGATCCGGCGCACGCGAAGGGAGTTGATCCTGGCAGCCTGCTTCAGCGCGCTGATCGCCTTCCTGCTGTTCATGATCTGGGACTTCGACGATCCGTTCGCCAGAAGCGTCTCGGTCACCACGCAGCCGTTCGACGACCTCTTCCCCTCGCTCAACCTCAAGGGCTGATACAGGGTTCGGAGCCCCTTCGACCACGTCGTCCACCGGGATCCGGGCAGGTGATCACCGGATAACCTTGCCCGGGTTATCGGGGGTCGGCCCTCGCTCGATGGATCGAGGGGAACATCAGCAGTGTCCTATCCGACGCCGGATCCCGGTGGACAGGTCCCGTGGGCGCCGGATGCCGCTCCCGTCCCACCGCCCGGCCCGGAGCACGCCTGGTGGTGGCTGCCCGAGTCGGAACGGCTGCGCCGGAAGAAGCAGCGCAAGGAGTGGGAGGCCTACCAGGCCTACCAGCGGCGCAACCGCAAGGACGAGGACGGCGGCAAGCGCAAGCGCGACGACGGCGTCCTGGACTGCTGCAGCGACGGCTGCTGTGACATCGCCGACCCGTGCCTGATCGCGCTCATCCCGGTGATGATGGCCTCCGGCATCCGCTTCGCCCTCACCGGGGCACACGGGCGCCGTACGGCCGACCCGTCCGCGCCCGCCCCGCGCGGGTTCGCGGCCGGGGTGATGTACGGCGCGGTGCGCCACTACCGCACCGAGGTGAGCCCCCGGCGCCCGGCCTGCTGCCCGTACACACCGTCCTGTTCGACCTACGCGGTGCAGGCGCTGCACCGCCACGGCGCGCTGCGCGGGGCCCGGCTGACGGTCGGGCGCCTGCTGCGCTGCCGCCCGGGGCGGGGCGGGGCGGACCCGGTGCCGCGCTGATCCTCCGGGCATGGCGAGTGGCCCGCGTGCGATCCGCGCCGGCCGCTGGCGTTCCGGCGGCCGCACCGACAGCCAGCGGCCTGCCCGCGTACGGCACCGCGGCGGGACTGGACGGGGCCGATGTCCGCCGTCAACTGTGTCCGCCCGCCGGACCGTCCGGCCCGCGCAGGGCGACGCAGGGTGGTGGACCGGTAGGTTGACCGGTACCGAGCAGGCCGTCGAACGGAGGAGCGCCATGGACAGTCAGGGCTGGGACGACCGCTACGCCGCGAGCGAACTGGTCTGGGGTACCGCGCCCAACCAATGGGTGGTCCGCGAACTGACCGGACACACCCCCGGTCACGCCCTGGACCTGGCCGCCGGCGAGGGCCGCAACGCCATCTGGCTGGCAGCCCAGGGCTGGGAGGTGACCGGCCTGGACTTCTCCGCCGTCGCCCTGGAGCGCGCCGAACGGCTCACCGCCGACCTGCCGGACGAGGTCGCCGACCACCTCACCTGGCGTCACGGCGACGCCCGAAGCTTTGAGGCCCCCGCCGCCGGCTACGACCTCGTCCTGGTCGCCTACCTCCAACTGCCCGCCGAGGACCGCCGGACCGCGCTGCGCCGCGCCGCCGACGCGCTCGCCCCCGGCGGCACCCTGCTGGTGGTCGGGCACGACCTGAGCAACCTCACCGAGGGCGTCGGCGGACCGCAGGACCCGGCCGTCCTGTTCACCCCGGACGACGTCCTCGCCGACCTCGCCGACCACGGCCTGCGCACCGTGCGCGCCGAGCGCGTCCACCGCACGGTCGGCGCCGAGCCCGGCCACAAGGACGGCGGTACGGGCGGCGGTACGGCCGTCGCGGTCGACGCGCTGGTGCGGCTGGAGCGGGGTGCCGAGTGACGGTCGTGACCTCCCGCCGCGCGCTGCTCAGCGGCCTGCTGGCGGCCGCCCCGCTGGTGCTGGCGGGCTGCTCCTCCTCGGGGAAGAAGGACAAGGCCGACAAGAACGGTCCGGTGGCCAAGGCCAGTGATCCGGGCGGAGCGGCCTTCGTGATGATCATCCGGCACGGCGAGAAGCCCGACGGCAACCTGCCCGGCCTGGACGAGAACGGCAAGCACGACGGCAAGTCGCTCACCCAGCGCGGCTGGGACCGCGCCAAGGCGCTGCCCACCCTGTTCGCCCCGCCCGCGACCGGCCTGCACACCCCGGCCCGGATCTACGCCGCCACCGACCAGGGGCCGATGGCGGGGGCGCACCGGATGCGCCAGACCGTCACGCCGCTGGCCGCCAAGCTCGGGCTCACCGTGGACACCACGTACGCCGAGTCCCAGGAGTCCGAGCTGGCCGGTGCCGCGCTCGCCGGTACCCAGCCGGTGCTGATCTGCTGGGAGCACTCCCGGATCCCGCGGATCGTCGAGGCGCTCGGTGCGTCCGGCAGCGGCGTGCCAGGCACCTGGCCGGACCGGTTCGACCTGGTGTGGGTGTTCTCCCGGCCGGCCGGCGGGGCCTGGACCTTCCAGGAGGTGCGCCAGCACCTGCTGAACGGCGACGCCTGATCCATCTGAGGCCGCACGCAAGCCTGAGTGAACGTCAACTTCGCTGTGAAGTACGGGAATCCGCATGCTGATCGGCCTCGTGGCCGTCGTGGCGTCGCTGCCTGGACGGTTGCGCCGTCGGACCGTTCGGTCCCGTTTCACGGCTACGCCGGACGTCCGGCCGACGGATCCCTCGGTGTGCGGACTACCGCCGGAAGTGCGGGCCGGGGGACTGCTGGGTAGGGGTCCTCGAAGTACGCCGTCCGATGATCAGAGGTTTCCCCGGGGCGCGGTAGATTCGCGGCACGGACGGCGGCAGGAACGAGGAGGGCACGATGACCGTTTCGCTGGCCAAGGGGCAGAAGATCAGCCTGGAGAAGCCGGGCGGTGGGCAGTTGAGCCTGGTCCGGATGGGCCTGGGCTGGAAGGCCGTGGAGCGCAAGGGCTTCCTGGCCAAACTGTTCTCCGCCGGGCGGGAGATCGACCTGGACGCCTCGGCGGTGCTGTTCTCCCAGGGGCGGGCGCTGGACGTGGTCTTCTTCCAGCACCTCACCAGCAACGACGGCTCGGTCCGGCACAGCGGTGACAACCTGGTCGGCGGCGCGGGTGACGCGACCGACGACGAGTCGATCACGGTCGACCTCACCAGGATCGCGGCCGAGGTCGACCAGATCGTCTTCACCGTCAACTCCTTCACCGGGCAAACCTTCCAGGAGGTCGAGGCGGCCTTCTGCCGACTGGTGGACGAGGCCACCGGCGTCGAGCTGGCCCGCTACACCCTCACCGGCGGCGGCCCGTACACCGCGCAGATCATGGCCAAGGTGCAGCGCACGCCGGGTGGTTGGCAGATGGCCGCGATCGGCCAGCCGGCCAACGGGCGCACCTTCCAGGACCTGATGCCGGAGCTGGTCAAGCACCTCTGAGCCGGTCCGGTCCCGGCGTCCGGGGCGTCACTCGACGTCCCGGCGCCGGAACCCGGCCAGGGCCAGGGCGATCAGCGCGGCCGCGACCAGGGTGAGCACGGCCAGTGGCGTCCAGTCCATCCCGGCCGCCGGAAGCCGGGGTACCTGGCCGAAGGGGGAGAGCCGGTCCAGGCCCGAGGGGAGCTTCAGCAGTGGGCCCAGGTAGCCGATCACGAACGCGTAGGCCGGGACGATCCAGGCCAGCGGCATGGCCCTGGGCAGCCAGCCGTAGACGGCGGCGGTGAAACCGACCGTCACCCACAGGGCGGGCGCGAAGGCCAGGGCCGCGCCGGTCAGCCGCAGGAACACGCCCGCGTCGCCGGTGGACAGCGCCCCGGACAGGCCGAACCCGACGCCCGCGGCGAGCATCACGGTGGTGGAGCCCAGCAGTGCCGCCGCCAGGTGTCCACCCAGCCAGCCGGACCGCGACACCCCGGCGGCCAGCACCGGCACGGCTCGTCCGCCGCTCTCCTCGGCGCGCGGGCGCAGCGTCGCGAGGACGGCGTAGACCCCGCCGACCACCGCGACGACCAGCATCGTCAGCGCGGCGAAGGAGTCGGCGAGGGTATGGCCGCCGAGCCGGGCCAGCGCCTCCCTGATCCGGTCGACGTCCTTGAGCATCGAGTCGGCGTCGCCGAGCAGTGAGCCGTACATCGCGCCGAGCAGCAGCAGGGCGACCGCGAAGCCGCCGATCAGGCCGCGGTGCAGGCGCAGCGCCAGGCCGAGCGGGGTGCCCAGGAGCGGGCTGCCGGTGGCCGGGCCGGGGCGGGTGGCGCGCAGCCCGGCGCCGTGGTCGCGGCGGGTGCTCAGCAGGAACCCGGCGGCCGCGGTGGCGGCGGTCAGCGCGAGCGCGGGCAGCAGCGGCCACCAGCGGTCGTCGACGAAGGGGTAGCTGCGCTGCAGCCAGCCGATCGGGGAGGCCCAGGAGAGTCCGTTCTCCGTGGCGTCCCCGGCGGCGCGCAGCGCGTAGGCGGCGCCGAGGACGGACAGGGCCAGCCCGGAGGCGGTCCGGGTGTGCGCGGTGACCTGGACGGTGACGGCGGCCACCGCGGCGAACAGCAGCCCGCCAACGGCGGTCGCGGCGCCGTAGAGCAGCGCGCCGCCGGTGGTCAGGCCGGGGACGCCGAGGCCGGGCAGGCCGACGGTGAGCAGCAGTGCGAGCGCCAGGTCGGCGACGGCGGCGGTGGCCAGCGCCGCGGCGAGCTGGGCGTGGCGGCCGACGGCGGTGGAGCGGATCAGTTCGGCGCGGCCGCTCTCCTCCTCCGCGCGGGTGTGCCGGGTGACGGTCAGGACGCTCATCAGGCCGGCGAGCACGGCCAGCAGGCCGAGCATCCGGTGGCCGAGCATGGCGCCCCAGGTGTAGTCGGCCAGGTAGTGGGCCGGGCCGGTCATGGCGAGCAGGGCCGGGTTGTCGGAGCCGTGGGCGATCGAGGCGCGGTCGGCGGCCGTGGGGTAGACGGTGTGGACGCTGTCGGCGGTCGCGATGGTGAGCAGCCCGAGGCCGAGCACCCAGACGGGCAGCCGGACCCGGTCCCGGCGCACGGCGAAGCGCAGCAGGGCGGCGGTGCCGGCCAGGGTGGTGCGCTCCGCGGCGCGGCCCGGCTGGGCGCGGCGGGCGGTGGGTGCGGCGGTGGTGGTCATCGCGCGGCCTCGCCGTCGAGGCGGTGCCCGTTGGCGGCCAGCTCGTCGCCGTAGTGGCGCAGCATGAGCTCCTCCAGCGTGGGCGGGTGGCTGACCAGGCTGCGCAGTCCGGCCTCGCTCAGTTTCCTTATGGCGGCGTCGAGTTGGGCGCTGTCGATGGCGAAGTGGACGCGCAGCCCGTCGGTGCGCAGGGCGTGTACGCCGTCCAGCGCGTCCAGTCCGGTCACCGGGCGGCTGGTCTCGGCCTCGACGGTGGTGCGGGTGAGGTGGCGCAGTTCGTCGAGGGTGCCGGTCTGCACCACGCGGCCCTGCCGGATGATGCTGACCCGGTCGCCGAGCTTCTCCACCTCGTCCAGGATGTGGCTGGAGAGCAGGACGGTCCGGCCCTGTTCCTTGGCCTGCCGGACGACGTCCTGGAAGACCACCTCCATCAGTGGGTCCAGGCCCGAGGTCGGTTCGTCCAGCAGCAGCAGTTCGGCGTCGGAGGCGAGCGCGGCGACGATGGCGACCTTCTGCCGGTTGCCCTTGGAGTAGCTGCGGCCCTTCTTGGTCGGGTCGAGGTCGAAGCGCTCGATCAGCTCGTCGCGGCGGCGCCGGTCGTGCCGGCCGCCCAGCCGGGAGAGCAGGTCGATGGCCTCGCCGCCGGTGAGGTTGGGCCAGAGCTGGACGTCCCCGGGGACGTACGCGAGGCGGCGGTGCAGCTCGACGGCGTCGCTCCACGGGTCCTTGCCGAGCAGCCGGGCGGTGCCGCCGTCCGCCCGCAGCAGGCCGAGGAGAACACGCACGGTGGTGGACTTCCCGGCGCCGTTGGGCCCCAGGAAGCCGTGGACCTCGCCGGTCTCGACGGTGAGGTCGAGGCCGTCCAGCGCGGTGGTCCGGCCGAAGGTCTTGCGTAGGCCGGACAGGATGATGGCCTTGGTCATGCTTCTGAAGCTACCGTAGTTTCAGAAAAACGTGAATATTGGGAAGGCGTTAAAGTTCGAGGAGGGGGCGGATGATCACTGGAAAGGGGACGGCCGTGGAACGGGAGCCGGAGCAGGGGCGTGACGGCCGGGTCGTGTCGGACTTCGTCGAGCGGTTCGCGGCTGAGCTGGTGGTCGCGGGCATGGGCCGGATGCCCTCCCGGATCTTCTCCTGCCTGATGGCCGAGGAGAGCGGCGTGCTGACCTCCGCCGAACTCTCCGAACGCCTGCAGATCAGCCCGGCCGCCGTCTCCGGCGCGATGCGCTACCTGATCCAGGTCGGCCTGGTCGCCAAGGAGCGCGAACCCGGCTCGCGGCGCGACCGTTACCGGGTGCTCAACGACGTCTGGTTCGAGTCCCTGACCCGGCGGGACGAGATCATGCTGCGCTGGATCCGGGTGCTGAAGGACGGCGAGGCTACCGTCGGCGCGGGCACGGTCGCGGGGGAGCGGCTGGCGGAGAGCGCGGCCTTCTTCGAGTTCATGATCGACGAGCTGCACGGCATGCTCGGCCGCTGGCGGGAGCACCGGGCGGGGAGGCCGGCGGGGGAGTAGCAGTGTCGCCCGGACGTCGGGAGGTGGCCGGTCGGGAAACGGCGCGGCGGCGGGGGCGAGGGCGGGGGCGGGCTCGCGCAGCGGGGGGCGGGCGGCCCCGCCGCGCAGATGGGGGCCGACGCCCGCGGCGTCCTCGGCGGC